>NZ_CP033219.1:2736187-3072375 GCF_004006175.1 Parasedimentitalea marina | reverse complement strand
GAGAGTTGTTCTTTACCATCATGGCGAGCTTTGCGCAGTTTGAGCGGCGGATTATTTCCAGGCGTACCAAACAGGGGCTGAACGCGGCACGCAAACGCGGTGTGCAAACGCGGTGTGCAGCTCGGGCAACCTTGCCAGCTTTCGGGGGAAACGATCCGTGACGCCTATGACTGGATCCGCGTTGACCAACTACCCTGCCGTTATGTCGCGGCGCTGTTGGAGGTTTCACGTCTGACCCTGCAACGAGGCTTTCATCGGCTCGGGTTAGAATACCCTTTGCCTGCTGTCGGGACTAGAACCGGTAAAGATGCTCAGGGCTTCGTAAGCTGTTGAAAAGTAACAGAGATGGCAAGCTGTGTAATGTACTACATTACCATCTCGCAAAGGGGGAAAAGCCCCCGTTTGATCCCCCAAGAAAAGTTGCTAGCTTCCCACTAGCTGAAGGTAAGCGGATTGTTTTTTCGATCGGTTCCTGCCGTTTACCTGATAAAACCGTCACTGCGGCGACGCCCGTCGAACTGGACATTCGCTGCAAGCGCAAAATCTCATGCAGTTCGAATTAACACAACACGGACGAAGGAAAGGCAAGTTCCGCAAGTTCGGCAATTTGTGGTATCAATTGCGATGGGTTGATCTGTACATTAATTTTAATTCAATTTTTCGACGACTGGAGGCAATTATGAAGAACCGCTACGTTGCATTGGCTTTTGCGATCTCTGTCTTTGCCGGAAGCATCCAATCGGCGCATGCCTGCACCTCACCTGAAAACAGTCAACTATACGCGGCGATTTCATCCGACATCGATGACATTTTCTACAACCGTCCAAAGCGGCTTCATGAACGTGGCGTGCTTTCGGATGCGTTTTTGGCCTCCATCGAGGGTGTTGAGCTTAAAATCTGTGATGACGCAAGATATGATGCCAGAGTTGGCGGTGACGGCAGCGTCGTCATCCTTGATGTTGGGTTCGTCGAGGTCATGTTTTTTGGATCAGCATCACTGATCGTAGGACAATTCCTGAACTCTCAATCGGACCAAGTCGGTGTGTTGGATTTATTTGAGGCATGGCATATCCAATCCATCCCATTGCTTGCAGAGCGCGAAATGAGCCTGCCATTTTTCATGGATGTGGCGTCGAAGCTGCTCGGTACAACGGTTGATCTTTCCAAATATCCGCCGAACCGCAATCTAAACTTCGACATTGCGGGCCCGTTTGTTCACGCGCTTGGGTTCATACTCAACCATGAGGTTTGCCATATTGCGTTAGGTCATATTGATGAAATTCGAAACCCAAATGTCGCTGTTCCAATAACGCGACGCAGCGAGATGGAACAAGAAGCCGACATATGCGCCATTGAGATGGTGAATCGTGACGAAGAAGCTGTGGGTGGGGTGCCCGGGCTCAATTTGCTTGGTGCGGCCGCGGCGCTAGGCATGCGAATAGCGCTCGAAGCTCGGCAAGAGACCGACGGTAAACTTATCCGAGAAATAACGGCCCATCTCAAACCTGCGGAGCGACTGGACATTCTTGCCAAAGCCATATTCGACGACTTAGACCGAAGAGGGTTGGATAGCCCGATCACCCGATCAACACTCCAGGGTGTTATCCACTCCTCAAAACTAATAGCGCAACAGGTCGTTGGAGACCAAAACTAGGCCTTACAAGTGCGAAAAGCATCGCTAAAGGCATATTTGGGCAATCTTCGGTGCGCGCTGTCGTATTGGACTTAGCGGAATGCGGAGCATGCAATTTTAAGCTGTTCAGTTTTGTCTTGAAGCGCGTGGTCTAATAGCTGAATACGGACCTCGCAGTCCTTGCCTGCTGAAATAAAATTTCTCTGATTTTCTCTCAAAGAGAGTTCTATAGGCAAACTAGAGGATGCCTTAACCGTCGAAAATAGTTGGGTGCCTGAACCGTGCTCTGAGCCGTCAGCCAGAACTGAAACGGTGCCAACATATCCATCGAGAGTACCGCTATTTGCGACAAGAACAGTAATATTGACGTCGCCGATTGATACGACCTTAGACGCAAGGACCGCCTTTTTCTCGGATAGCGTTTCGATCAAAAGCGGTACGACGATGCCAGAGACGGAAAGCAGTGCGACTATCAGAGACAACGTTGTGCTACTAAGAGCAAGGAAACGTCGCCAATCTTGAAAGGAGTTGCACTCTTTACATTTTAGGGCTCCTGCGGGGATTACGTGTTTGCACTCAATGCATAGCGGAGGGGCCTCTTCTAGCACGGGATTGGGAACAGCATTCTCTGGTTGGATCTTGTCGCTGTCAGGAGCTAGGCCAGTATTTTCTTCTGCCCCAGCATCTGCGTTCTGGCCGATGCTTGTGTCTGCATCTTGCATCTGTGTATCCTTAAGGTAGCAAAAATAAATTTCAGGATGGAGCACAATGAACGTTAGATCAATCATTCGGGCGATTGTCGCGTTGTTTGTCGGTGTCTGTCCAGTAAGCGTAGTGTATGGACAAGATTTGTGCGACCCGGCCACATCGCGCGTTGTAAGTGTCGAAGCATCAACCGCCCACCGAAGCCTCCTTGAGATCGTTGAAATCGTCAAACCAATCTTGCGAGTCATCTATGAAGATGGCACTTCATATGACCTTACACCTGTCAACTTTTCGATACGTGATGTAGGGTCAACCGCCGATTTAGACTATTGCATCGAGGAACGTGTAGAAGATGCCCGCATCATTTTCGGAAGCATTGAACTGGCAGTAAATTTTGATTGGAGCCAGCAGGGCAAAGTAAATCATCTTAGGTTGCCAATCTTCTTCGACGAAATAGATTTCGCGGCCGTGACGGACGTGCAAGCGTCTGTTTCGTCGCCAAATGAAGTCGTCTTAACTTTTACAGTACTCAATCCGGGAGAAGCTCAGTTTAGCTTTGTGACGGATGCGCGCCTTGGATGGCGATCCACAGAGCTTTGTTCAAGCCCGGCCCCCTTTGCGAGACAGTATTCCATCGAAGTCTCAAACGAACGCGAATTAAGAGTCTTTGGGGAAGGTGAGAATTTTCGAACACAACCACCTTTCAAGATCATCGCAGGCGACGGTACGTTGGTCGGCAGCAAATTCCATGGCGATTTTTGCGGAATTGGTGAAGGAGAGTTGGTTGTAACGCTTGATCGGCTCATAGTAGGTTCGGACGAGAGTGCTGCCTCTTTTGCGGTGGTATTCAAAAATGACCTATTTTCGAACATTGCCGGTCAGAGTTCGTTGATATTTTTAGGCGCGTCACTGGAATTTCAGAGCCCAAGCATCTTCCCAAGGATTGTGGGAGGCTACACACCGTTGTTCTGATTCCAGAAACTTCGATCGGTCTGCCTTGAGCTCGTTGCAGACATAGAATGTTGCACAGCATCTGCATAATCCAGCCAGCCGGATACGCCATGGACGCCCCATACCTGCCATCGAGCGGAGGGTCAGTCGCTGCGTAGCAGCTTCCCGGAAGCGGGCATTGGTAGATGTTGCAGCAAATAACGACCAATTACTTGTCTTAGCCTTTTTCTGGCCTCAGTTTAATACGGACATTCGAGCCCGGGCCGCTCGACTAGATCATTGAAAACCATACCTCTCGCAACGTCGTATCCTGCTTCCGTCAACGCCAGAATCACGACTTCGCCCAGCTCGCTAAGCTTTAAGAAACCCACGCTCTCAAGAGCCCGACATTGCTGCACTAGCTGATCTTTGCTCCCACTTAGCGCAAGATGCGCATGCCAGTCACTCAACACTTCGATGTTGGTACGATAGTCAGGACTCCGATCGAGAAAGCGCAGGATTGCCAAGACTCGGTGTCGTTGCTTGATCTTATCCATCGGGTCTTCTGAGTTCTTCATTTCAGTTAGAATCCACTTATTTGTGCTGTCGATCTAGTTCTTGGACACGCCGAAGTTCAAAATCTGTACATTATGTTGGTACGTATGCCTTCGCGGCCCTTTCCTGCCGTTCGACCACGCCGCAGCGCGGCCGTCAAATCTGCCGTTGGAGCATAGCCGAAGGGTGGGACAAAAGTGGTAGTTGCAGTTTCCTGTTCGTATGGCCTCAGAGGAGGCCGAACAGTTTCTTCGCGGCTTCAATTACCGCTTCGAGTTTCTGAGGGTTGAGCGCGAGGTAACCCGTGCCAGTCGAGGGTATTGCCCACTTAATCGCAGTATCGACAATCAGATCGCCTTTCTTAAGGCACCAAGCGAAGCCCTTTTTCAATGCCGCAACCAGCGCTTCGATGTTCTTTTGCAGGTGTTCTCGATCAGGATCGTCTTTGGTGATTTCGTCTTTGAGATCTTTCAATGGCTGCCAAACGATGGCCAGTTCCTGCGCGATGGGCGCATCGTCGAGCATTTCTGGTGGCCTACTGCCGCCAATACCGTGTCTATTGACGGTGGCGCATCTCAGATCGGCCTCAAGCTCGTCAATGCGTCTTTCGAGAACGAGTTTAGCGCAGATCTTCTCGATCTCTTCTGCGACGGCTGTTAGACCTGCCTCCCAGATCGTGTCGGCGATCAGAGCCACTTGTCGCTGCAACTCCCAATCCAAGGGCTTCCCGTCAAGAAAACCTTGGTACCATTTGTGCCAAAAGAACCAATTCTTTTGTTCCTCAAAAGCCAACTGAGGCCAACTCAAAAAGCCCCAAAACTCTTCGCCGACATTTGGCGATGCATGAGGAAATAGTGGGTATTCAAAGGCCGATATTACTCCTTTCCCATTTTC
The DNA here is from genome assembly GCF_004006175.1 of Parasedimentitalea marina. GTDB lineage: Bacteria > Pseudomonadota > Alphaproteobacteria > Rhodobacterales > Rhodobacteraceae > Parasedimentitalea > Parasedimentitalea marina. The sequence goes on along the minus strand of NZ_CP033219.1, from coordinate 3,067,658 downwards.
TGTTGTTTCTGTCTCGACGTTCTCCAAGTCCTGCAAAAAGCTACTCAGGAAGCAATTACGGGAGGTACTTTTGACCCCATGCCAACGTGAGGTCTCAAAATATGCGCTTGTTCCTGCATCGTTCAACTCATTGTCCTCAGCATGGTATAACACTGAATCAGCTATAGAGAGCTGAATCGACTTCAGTGCGTAAGACTCGAAAGGAATCCTGGAATCCCATGCCTTTACGCTCCGAAAGGACTCTGTTCGAGCTTTGGAGAATTTACTTTGGTCGAAGAGCTGGAAACAAATCTCTGACAACATTGCACGACATACACAAAGGACGTCATCTGGTTGTATGCCGTACTCATCTGGATTCCATGTTTTAGCAAATGAAAAACCAGAGGAAGCGTTCTAAGCCCTCTACGAATTCTAAGTTCTGGTGCTTCAACGAAATCCATTGCCGTCCTTCAAATACGTGCCTAGGGAAAGTGAAATTGCCCACTTTTGAAACTCTACTGCATCCCCACCAAGACCGAACTCACGCAGATCTGCACTTTCTCCTCTCGGCCCGAACCTGACTTTCGGACCCTTGGGCATTATTGCTACAGCGCAGCTATTGGTAAGCGGGCATGAAATAGCCCTCGGCGGGTCATATGATGAACGAAACGTATCAAGACAAAGGATAGAGAAGAAATTTCACCCCTTGCGAATCTTCTGGACTTTTAGACGGACCTTGCCGAACTTAAGGGTTACTCCAACGACGGCAAAAAAAGCGAGGACCGCATACGCAAAGGGCGGCAGGAATTTTTGACGTCTTTCCGCTAGTGCACGATATTCTCCGAGTGCATCGGTGATTGCCGTTGCTTCGAAACTTGCAAATTGAAGCGGTACAGTTGCTAAAGGCTCTTCTAGTTCACCGATAAGGTCAACCCAGAGGTGGGCCGGATTGCGGAAAAGCTGGCCATGAAATTCTATTTCTCCACCGGGATATCGGCTCGATGTTTTGAAACGACTTATTGCGGATAGGTAGCTTTCTGCAAATTCGCAGGTGTTCACGCTGTCAGATGTACAACTTTTTGACAGAAACTCCGTCAAGAGGAGCGTGCTGTTGTTGTAGTGTCTGCGTAAACTGTCTTCCGCTTGTTGCACAGAGTCTTGGTTTCGAGAAGTTTGGAAATCCCATGAAAACGCCAAAACACCGATTAAAGCAAGGGAGTACCAAAAGTAATCTGTCTGCTCCCAAAATACTTCTGATTTAACCCTCGCTACCAAAAACTTGGATGCAAGGGAGCAAACAACCACAAGCGACAATAGACAGGCAGCGTAGAAAAAATCTTGCATGATTACCCTCAACACACTTTTGACTCAAACCCTTATGGTAAGATCCCTCTACAGTCATCAGGCGCGGCGCAAAAGCTTCGGAAATATTCGTGATAGTAAGTTACTTGCGGCCCAAACCAGCCACTCGTCCAATTCTTCTGATGCTGCGCTTGCAGCCCGCATTGCGGACATTCATTTGGCGCACCGCATACCGTGATTAAACTAATGTAGGCTTCAATCTAGGGGGTGTCCAAGGCGATCTGAAAATTCCCTTTAAGAAGAGTAGATTGTCCGTCGCAACGTTGTTCAAACGAAAGTTCCAGTGCAACAAGTCCGTCTGCATCAAAAGATGCCTCATTCACTTCAATATTGCCCTCGATTTCGTTACATGCTCGCCCATCACCAGAAATCTCAAGCCCGCCTTCGTTTTTCTCTTGGAAAAAGAACCGTCTGGCTGTGATAGTCATACCTCGCTCAAAAGAAGCGCCGCTAGGTGCCGCAAAATTGACGTCCCAATCTTCTCCGCCACCTGAGAATACGAGAGAAATTTCCCCAGCCTCAAAAGTTACGATTTCTAGATCGTCTTGACCCAGAACAAATTCTCGCGTCTGGTCATCTAGGACCCACTCTCCCTTTGGACCGTTCATTTGAAGTGTTGCGGAAAGCACGCCCCTTGAGGCAGACTGGGTTTCTAATGCGGGTGCAACATTTGCCAGCGGCGTGGCGACTGCCAACGAGGAGGTTCCTATGCGTGTGTTCACTTCAACCACGGATGGTCGATAGACAATCTGCCGAAAATCGCCGACCTCAAAATGAGAGACCGCTTGGGATGTCTGTCTGTCCAGCTCTCTGTCCGTGAGACGATCGACAAGATTCTGAACAATCAAGTCGTTTTGGCCAATTTCTTCCAATGCAAGCGCCAATCGTCGTGCCAACGGGCCAATGGTCACTTGATCCAAACCCACCGAGGGAGGTGGCGCCACAGTTTCCACAACAGTGCCGGGCTCAGCGGAAAAAACGACCGGATTGGGTCCTCGGAACTGGTTAAAGAAACGGAGGACATCTGCGACGTCGCGGAGGTTGCCAATGGCAGTCTCGGTGAGCACCGGGGAAGCAAAGGAGGCGCTCTCACCTTCATAACAAGCATCGATTAGCAACATGTAGGGTATCTCGGAGCGCTCAAGCGTATCAACGATTTCAGCCACATACACCAAGTCAGTCGCAAGAATCTCGGGATCAAATGAATTTAGCTCAGATGGCATAATGACATCGCCAGGTTGCAGAAAGGCGTTCCATCCGATGCCTTCGCCAAAGCCGTGCCCATTGTAGTAGACAATCAACCGGTCATCGTTCGGGGTTGCTTTCGCCCGCTGCACAAGATCGTCGATGGCCTCGAAAACATCGTTTCGAGACACCAATTGACCAGGCTTCGAATGCAGCAACATTGCAGTCTCGGCGCCAACCAGTCGCCCAAGACGCAACAGAGCAAGACGAGCTGATATGCTGGCCCCCGTGACATTTGCCGCTGGTTCGCCCGGACGTGCAGCATAATGCCCGTTGCCGATGGATAAGATATGCACATCAGCGTTAGCCCACGAGACGCTTGGGAGAAGTGCTATCAAAAGAGCACATAGCCAACTTCTACTGAAGCGCTCCATCACCGACCTCCTTTAAATGCAAACGCGATGCTTCAACGATGGCATGAATTCGTTGTCTGATCTTATCAGCATCAATCCGTCCGCGCTCAAAATCTCGAAGGTCGTTTCTCAAGCGGACCATGTGCATTTCCACTGCATCAGACTCAACGAGCACGAGCGTGCCCCAATAGGCCGTGTTCACCGCAGACCTTGTCGCATTTGAGATTGTGTTCCCCGCATCCAGCTCAGCAGCCATGCTCCCAAGCGTTGCTGCCAACGTTCGATAAGCCGCACGGCGCTCGTCCCATAGATCGCGCTGATATTGTAGTTCATCGCGCTTTGCGATGAGGTTATTCTCGCGTTCAAGCGTGGCCCTGTTCCCATCCAAATAGATGAACACACTGGCAACAATACTGAGACCGGCAAAAACGGCTCCGAAGAATTTTATGCGTAGTTCCCAACGGTCCTTATCTGTCATGGTCTACTGCACACTCTGCATTTCGATGTCGGCAGTTTCAACATTTTTTTCACTCTCGACACGCAAGCTGAGTTTCTCAACTTCGATACCAAGATCGTCGTTGGTTTCAGTCCATGCAGTCAACCTGTACTCTGTTCCGTTGAAGGATAAAAAACCGTCGATACCATCAGATCGCAAAGTCCAATTGTAGTTTGTTTCGGTCGACTTGGCATCATCGCATAGATGGTGCGTCACTTCGCCAGATGCCCGAAACGTATACTCTTCACCTTCTTTGCACTCTTCATCGCCAAGATTCCGGACAAAGGCCGTGACTGTCCAAGTCTTTTCACTGTCAGAAGCCACATAAGCTTCGGTCGCCGCTTGGGGCTCAGCGAAAACACGTGTCGCATGCAAAACAAACGCGGCAACGGATAGGAAAGCTGTTCTTTTCATATAAATTGATCCGATAAATACTCTAACCTTCCTAGCACTGACCAATGTCTGAAGCAACTTTCGTACAAATCGGATCAAGCGATTGTCCAAATCACAAGCATCTTTGCCGAACTCCGCGGTGGCGCGGCACCCGTGATTTCGGCCCAAAGCTGCCGTTGATCGATTGGTTGCGATGCTGCGGCGCGGTTTACCAAAGGAGATGTTCACTTTGGTCATGCTGCTCACTTGACTGAAAAGTTGTCACAACTGCTCCGTCATGTTGTAGAGTGCGAAAGTATTTTACAAAAGGAAGTTAAGTCGGAGGATTAATCTAAAATGACCTTAGGATATGATTCAAAGTTCATTGGTGATGGCATTGAAGTGCCATTGCCAAAATTCGATCCGAAACTGGCGCGGTCGGTGCTGAGAAAACCAGGCGTCCTTCGAAAAGGAATATATTCGGACCACCTGCACTTCACCATTGTTATGAACGAGCACACGAAGCAACTGATTTATTCCGCATTTAACATGGATCAGGACAAGCTTCGACCACTTGGCAGTAAGAAGGGTAAGAAGTCGTGGACCAAAGACAAAGATATTGGGATAACGAACCAGCTCGGCAATGAATTCTATAAAGACCGTAAGACGAGATCAGGTCGCAAAATCCCAAACCCCTATGACCGCGGACACATGGTAATGCGCCACAATGCCATGTGGGGCAATACGAATGCCGAGTCTGACAAGGCTGGCAAGGCGACATTTATTTATGCCAATTCGTCACTTCAGCATGAGAATCTGAACAGAGATGAGTGGAGAGCTCTGGAGGAAGATATTGTTCGAGAGTTCAGTGAGGATGCTAATGATCGGCTTATTGTGTTTACAGGTCCGATTTATGGCGATCTCGACCGAGCTGTGCATTTATCAGATGTAAGTTCAGCTCGCGTTCCATCCGGCTTCTTCAAAGTAATTTGTTATCGGACCAAAAGCGAAAAACCGAAGGAAAAGCTTGGCGTGAAGGCGTTCGCCATTTTTCAAGATGAACGCGTTCTACGTGACCGCAAAGGTGCGGCAACCGTCAAAACAGACAGGCGTTATCAAGTTACAATCAGCGAGTTGGAAGACATGACCGGGATCAACTTCGGAGAGGAACTCTATACGCGAAACCCTTTGTTTTATCACAATCGCAAAGCTCGAAATGAAAAGTTCAACGTTTCATCGGTTCCGGAGCGGATACCTGTCGGCGCCTTCCAAGATGTGGTCGAGGAAGGTACCGATCACCGAACGAAAATTATTCCCTTGTCTGAACGACAAGTCGTAATCAATGCCGCAATGATCGACCCGACGGGCGAGGATACAAAAAACGAGTGGGTTTCTCTCTACAATCGGGGGGACAGTAAAATCACGCTCAAGAATTGGCTGATGGTGGATGGACAAGGACGTCAGGCAACGGTCGATGCATCAATCGAAAGTGGAGAGTCGTTACGACTGAAAGGGCGGTCGAAAGGTAAATTGAAGCTGCCAAATGAGGGTGGCAGTTTGATCCTATACGATAATCAAAGGAGCATCATTGATCATGTGACATGGTCTAAATTTGACATGCGCCGAATCAAAGAGGGGATGGCTTACATGTTCGAACGCGGTCAATAACCGAAATTGATCTGCTTCGGCCCAAACCGGACCTTCACTGCTCCTTCTAGATGCTGCAGTGCGATCCGTCATTGCGGACTTTCGCGAAGGAACTTGCAACTCTCCTAATAAGGTTAATTATCGTCAGTAATAAGTGAAGCAAACAAACTCATAAGGTCCTGATCATCAAACCTATCGAAGGTACGTGGATACTCTCCGGTAACTGACATTTCGCTATCTCCCACCGAGTGCTCATCAACTTCTTGAATTCGACGCTGAATCGCTTCTTTCGCAATTTCTACCGAATTTGGGTCGTGACCAACACGCTTGGCCATTTTTTTAATTGTTGTGGCAAATTCGCCAAGTGTTGAGTCAGAGTCCACATGGTCAAGGTTTTCGCCAATGTTTTCGATTAGCTGAGGAATTGCAGTTGCAATGTCCGTCTCGAATAACGACCCCAGCGAATTTTCGTTTTCGTCGACCGTGTTGATAAGCCGCTCTAGATCGTCTGGGTCAAGTGATCTTTCAAACATTTCATGGATTGCTTGCTCGACCAAACCAACAATTTCTTCAAGCGGAGCGCGATCATTATCAGGCAGTGCAAGATATCTGACAAGAATGCTGCCCAAAACGCTTGCATCTTGCCACGGTGAGAATGAATTGACTCGGCTTAGCGCAATGGCATTCGCAGTTTCAATGAACATTGGGGAGGGATAAATCTGCCACCAACCGATTAGCAGCTCGATACGGCGGCCATGCCCCATATCCCCTAATGTCAAATTCCCCGAGTTATCAGATGATGGTCGCCAAACTGGAATATCATCTAGGCGCATGACAAAGTCAGAAAATCGCTCAAGTATGGCCTTACAATCAGCATCGTCAACACTAGGGATACGTCGAAATTGTTCGAAGATCTGCTTCGCGCTGTTTGCTGTTGTTGCACTGCTCGCCATCGTTATCAACGGCCCCTTATCGCTAAGATAGCCTTTCAGATAGTCACGGACTGAAGGGTTTATGAAAGATACCCTCCTGTTAACAATGGCGACGAAACTACCCTTCAACACCCTTAAGCATTCTTCGAAATCCTTGAGGTCGTGGGAGAGATTATGTGCGGCGCATAAGCGCTGATGAAGATTGTCGAAGAGCGCGTGGAGTTCGTCAATATCTGAGCCATATTCCGATAGAAATTACAGAGCAAAGAGAAGATGACGACACCGCCTAGGAATATGGTTGCGAAAGGGCTTGTCCCAGATGCGCTCAGGGTTATCGAGGGCTTCAATAAAGTCTTCCGCATATTGATCGGCGGGAACGTGCGCGACGTGACCTGCGTCGGTCATCCATTCGACAATACGTGGATTGAAGTTATTATGGTCAACAATCTCGATGGTCGTCCCACTTTCCAAAAGTGCGCGTACATGCGTGGTAGGAACGCCTGCGACCGTGAGATGATTGTAAACAATCCGCGCTCGGATGCGTTTAGTGTATTCGCCTACATCTAGGACGTAGCTTGCGACCTGCAAACGTTGGTCGGAGAGAGCTTCTGAGGCGAGCCGTGCCTGTTCATAGATATAAGCTCTTGTGGTAAGGATAAAACGAGCAGCCGGTGTTCGGCGGACGCGCGCTAGAAAGCGAGCGAGATCGGAATCTTGTGTTGAAAGCGCCCGCTCGCCTAAGGCGATGCGGCCAAGGAAGTCATCGAAAAAGAAAAGTTGTTTACGACTGTCGTCGATCCTGGCGAAATCTTCATCGAGTGATCGCAATGCAATCAAATCCCATTTTTCACCTACATATGCGTAGCAAAGCATTTCAGCGAGCGTTGTTTTTCCCACACCAGGAGGTCCTGAAACGATCAAAATTCGTTCTGTTTCGAGAGTGTTCCGTCCTTTAGAAAAGCTTGGATTTTGGGCATAAACCTTGAGCTTAGCTGCAATATCAGCACGAGTGATGGTAGTGAAGTTATGAGTGGCAGAGTGCAGCACACGCTTTAGAACTGCAGTGTCGGACAACCACAATTTGATGTGAGACTTGGCGACATCATCATACGTCCGCAGAAGTCCGTTAAGGTCTTCAAATCCTAGAATGTCAGAAGAGCTTTTGAGGCTCGGGCCAATAATGTCTGCGAGCGCCCTCTTATTTGCAGGAGTAAGGGAGACTGACGTCGCCAATATGTATCGTTCCGCTGCGAGCTGATCTATGGTCGCGCGTTCCTTGCGCATTTGTCGACTGAGACCTGAAAAACCAGAACCTCGATAATGTTTGGCCTGTAAGACGATCACCCCATCAGATGTAGAGTGACGCCCATCGACGCCACCATCCGGTCCAGGTCCAAAAGCCTCAAATCGGCAGGATTGATCTCGCCCGATGAGGTCGCGGGTCAAATCTTCGAAATCAGCCGGGGACATGGAATCAAAGTTAAATGTCATATTTTTTCGCTGTTCGGTCTGGGAATTTTCGTTCGGCATCAAACATGTAGGTTCTCACGAATTTTCTCATTCACGCAGCCGTTGAACTGCATCTCTTACCGACTCATAGTCCGGAATGGCTGCCACAAAGGCTTCATCTTCAAGGCCTTCTATCAGCGAAATCTTAGCAGCATCCGTTTGGCTAGGCGCTGATGACACTTGGACCAAGGCACTGACCCGTCCTTGATTTCAACCGGTGTGGCTGAGGTTTTCGTAGGAGAATCTCCACCTCTAGCCGTCCTTCCCAATCAACAATGCTTCGACGCTTTCGATTTCAGGCATTGACCGACCTGCGATCCCTTGCAAATCGCCGTGCATCCCAACCGTTGACGCAATCACCAGATCAATCTGTTTGGCCCGCAAGGCCCATTGCTTTTCCATGAAGACACGTTCCTTGCGCAGGTTTTCTTGCATGTCCTCGAAGCGTTCGACAATTGCATCGACGCGTTGTTTGAATTGGGTTCCGGTCAGATAGTCATAAATCATTTCCATCTTGGTTTCCTGCCCCATTGCGCGACCCTTGGCGTTTGCCACATCGATCAACCCTTGGCGCAAGGACGATGCAAGCGGGACGGCATAGCGCGGGGCGCATACCCAGATTCCGTCGACCATGCCGAAACTGTCGATCCCTTCGGGCAACGCCTGCGAGGTAATCACTGCGACCTCACATCCCGCAGCCCGTTGGTCATCACGCAATTTTGCCAACCAACCGGCAGTCCAGTTCTTGGTCCGTTTGCTTTCCCACAGGATACTGCCAGCAGTACCATTCACTGTCGCTACCTCTTGGCGGACATCCGCACCGCTGACCCCTTTGGCAACGGGAAGAAAGGCATCCAAGGGAAATGCTCCGGCAAGGGTGTCCTCCAACACAATTTCTGCCGCTTCGCCCTGAGTTTGCATCGAGCCTTGTTCGGATTTCTGTTTCAGCGCTTCGATCTGACGTTTCATGCCTTGCATGACTTGTTCTTGTTCGGCCAGCTTTAGCTCAGCTTTCTCATTCGCTTCGCGGGTCAGCTTTTCAGCCAGCGCCGGACGTTCCGCCGCGAGCATTTTTTGCAACGTCAGCTCCATCTCAGCCTCCTTGTCCCGCAGCTCCTGTTCGCGTTTCAGTGCAGCAGCCTGCGCCGTTTGGGCCTCTCGCAACTTGTCCTCCTGGGCCTTGATACGTTCCTCAAGCGCGGCTTGTTCTACAGCGGTTTCAGCTTTGGCCGCATCCTTGGCCTGTGCCTGTGCCTTTGCTTCAGCGAGAGCCTTGGCCGCGCTCGCCTCTTGCTTGGCCAGCTCATCTTGGAAAGACGCCCGGAGTTCGGCCAGCATCGGGCCAGCAAGCTGCTCGGTCAGCTCAATTTCGGTGGAGCATTTTGGGCACTGGATCTTCAACTCGGACATTCGTTCGCCTCGGCAATAGGTGGTTCGGTAACATACGATGGCACTGTGTTAGCCTCCAGCGCGTGATTAGTTCATTTCCAAAACGGCATTCATGGCTCCTAGAGTGAACCTATAGTTTGAGTGAGCGCTTTGAAGTGAATGGGCGCTACCTCTTTTATCATTTCTAACAGATGCTTAATGTTGTTTTGGGTTTCCCGACAAGTGCGGGGTCAAGCCCTGAAAATGTTGGATGCGACAGATCGTTTGCAAACTTGCAGAGTGCTGTCTTTTTGGTCTCGTCGAAATCGAGGTTCTCGAGCTTTTTATACAGACTTCCACCCGTTGAGTGTTGCTCTAAGAACGTTTCAAGCACCTTCCTAATCATGTTTGGGATCGGGCAGGCCGTCTGAATAGTGCCGTCTGACTCGAACTTCATGAGTTCCTTCACGAGGTATGCAAACTCGTTCTTATTTTGAAGAAGGACTGTGTCTAGTGGTCTGATTTCAGTCTCTCTGGCTCCTCCTTGCGTGGACGAACAATGAAGCATCCAATAAGTCGATTTTCCATTCTGAGCGGACCGTGGAATATTTTGGAACCAGTTCAGAACCAGCTTCAAGAACTCGAAATTGTGGGTCAGCAAGAATATCTGTTTAGCATTCTTAACGGCGTTTTTGAGGTAGGCGAATGCCTGGTAGACTGAGCTGGGATCCAAGCTTGAAATAGGATCGTCTATCACGACGATACCTTCGTTAAGGTCGAAATTTTGATCCCCTAAACCGACAACAAAATAGAGGAACGTGATCGCCGTCTTCTCGCCTTCGCTGAGCCTTTTAGCTGCACGTCCAAAACGCATGATGCGATAGCCTTCTCCCTCTGGCTCGAACTTCAAATCGTCACGGCCCAAGAACGCAGCCAATTTTGCCGAAAGATCAACTGCAGCTTGTTGTGAGTTGGAGATCTTGGCGTACCAAGCACATCAAGGAATGCCGGATTGCTCACTCGGTTGGTCCGGCTGGTCGAGATCAGATCAACAGAGCAATGACTTAGAAAATGAAGTCACTCACATCGAGATCGGAGAGCTGCACATTTAGCAAGGTGATGCTATCGCCATTGCCCGCGTCAATGACCACATGAGCGCCTGACTGGGACATGTGATTGGCCGCAAGATCCGCGAAATTCAGGATCGTGGCCACCCCGCTCAAATCCAGTTGTTCCGCAGTATCTGAAGCGTCAAAATCCGTCACCTGATCCGCACCAAAACCATCATGGAAAACAAAAACGTCCGCCCCCCCACCACCGGTGAGACTATCGGCCTGGGCGCCGCCATAAAGCGTATCATCGCCAATGCCGCCAAAGAGGGTATCAAAGCCGGCGCCGCCAATCAGAGTGTCATTGCCGCTGCCGCCATATAGCCGGTCTTCGTTCTGGGCCCCCTCCAGGCGGTCATTGCCGCTGCCGCCAGACAGGAGATCGTTGCCCCATTCCCCCATGAGCCGGTCAGCCTGGGCGCCGCCATAAAGCGTATCGTTGCCGGTGCCGCCAAACAGCTGGTCGAGGCCAACACCACCGTCCAACCAGTCGTCTCCTGCACCGCCCTCCAGGTGGTCCTCGTTCTGAGCTCCCTCCAGGCGGTCATTGCCATCGCCGCCAGAGAGGAAATCGTTGCCCCATTCCCCAGTTAAGTGGTCAGCCTGGGCGCCGCCATGAAGCGTATCATCGCCAATGCCGCCAAAGAGGGTATCAAAGCCGGCGCCGCCGAACAGGGTGTCATTGCCGCTGCCGCCATATAGCCGGTCTTCGTTCTGGGCCCCATCCAGGCGGTCATTGCCGCTGCCGCCAGAGAGGAGGTCGTTGCCCCATTCCCCCATGAGCCGGTCCGACTGGGCGCCGCCGATCAGAGTATCGTTGCCAGTGCCGCCAAACAGCTGGTCGAGGCCAACACCACCGTCCAACCAGTCGTCTCCGGCACCGCCAAACAGGTGGTCCTCGTTCTGAGCCCCCTCCAGGCGGTCATTGCCATCACCGCCATGAAGCGTATCATCGCCAATGCCGCCAAAGAGGGTATCAAAGCCCGCCCCGCCGAACAGGGTGTCATTGTGAACGCCGCCCTGCAAAACATCTGAGCTTGATGTGCCGATCAGGTTAAGCCCCAGATTCCATGTATCTATGTCGGAGTCCCAATTTACATCCCCAAGGAGACCACCGCCGGAAATGCCTGAAAAATCAACAAGCATAGTTGTATAAAGATCTCCGTCCGCTGGACGTCCGACGAGATTTACAATTCCTGAGTAAGTCACTGTAACACTGCTGGACAAGGCTTCGTATTCGGGAGAAAACACAAATGGAAAGCCATTTTCTGAGCCTGGTGTCGATCCTCCGAGCGGGTCATCGTCATAAACAATGGCGGTGTCGAATACAGAATTCGCAGGCGTAAGTTCAATTTGAATCGAGGCCAAAAGCCTGGTCGTAGTTAATTCATGCCAACTGTAGCCATAGTGCAGACTGATGTCTGTGCCGGTAACTCCACCATTGGTATATTGATCAAAAGCTTGCCATGTCAGAGTCTCGATGGTGCCGTCAGCATAGGTGGCGGTTATCAGAGCTCCCTCCAAATCGACCCCACGGGTGACCGTATCATCGCGAATAGTGTAGGTGGTTTCATGCGGGTCGTCATCGAGTCTAATAATATCAACTGGGGGCATGGAATTAGCCTCAAATTAAAGGTTCTGGTGCGGCACTATTGGTTTCTAGTGTTGGTCCAAAAATTCTTTTGGGCGCTTATTCACCGGAGGGTTGGCAGGGCAAGAATTTCTTTCTTACAAAGGCACAAACGTCAACCATTTCTGAATGAATAACAGGAAGTGGAAAATCCGACTAGCCAGAGACTCAGAAACACTATCCTGACGAAATGGAAACAATTTATGGTACATTTTCCAGGAAGAAGGCCCATTCTTCGAAAATCCTGAAGCATTTTATTCCAGTCAATCGGCCTGTGCGAGTTCTACCGGGCATGTATTTGGTTTCTATCCTCATTGGATACTTCGTCCATTGGGAGACAGAGGGGCAACTAAGAAGGCCTTGTTGGATTGCTGAGCTAATCGCCGGTACCGATACTATTCATAGCCGACCTTCGTAACATATGCGTCTAATGGCAGTTTTCCGCCCTTCTGCCACATTCGTGCTCGGCGCAGCATAAGGCGGCATCAGGAACATCAAGGGCGGAGCGCGGAACTGAGCTGCGGACGAGGGGATGGTAGCGCCACGCCGAAAGTGGCTTGATCGAATCCCGATTTACCGCAATTTTTACAGAATTGGTATTCTACTTGGGGAATGCCGGTTGAAGGTATTGAATTTCGGGCGCTTACCTACAAGTGCCTAGTGCACGACGGGCAAGCCGAACGCAAATCACCCAATAGAAAGCGAGACTTAATATGAGCCGAATAGTACTCTCGATAACGGCGATTGGTTTTTTGGCAGCGTGTGATGCTAACGGTCCTCTAGGAACACACACACCACCAAAAACTGAGACACCTCAAGAGTCGGGCGTAACCATTTCAGGCAGTGCTCGGATTGGCGTGGTCTATGGATTCAATGGTGGGCTGTAGGGAGAGTGGAGTTCTGCCAATTTCATGTGCCAAGCTTTGCAGGGAGCAGCCGTGTCTAGACCCCCTGGCAATTTCCTGCGCCAACACCCAAGGCAAAAGAGGGCTCAACCCTGTCTTTCGCCCCTTTGCTAACGAATGGCGGCTGTGGGCCATTCATATTGACAGCCACACTCAACCGACACTGACTTTGCAAAGAGCGCTCTCTGCGCAGAACTGACGTTGTTTAGGATCATGGTGACGGTCGGCTTATTGATCAAAAACCGCAGGCCGCCACCAGGTGTTCGGGGTGAATGATTGTTAGAGCGGTCACGACGCGCTCGCCTGTCTTATGCGTGCACTTAGATATAATCGGTGATCGCCCGGCCGGTGACTTGTGACCATACCATGCCTTTATCTTGCAACATGGTGACAACCATGTCCGCACCCTGTTGAGAGCTCATGGCGACATCCAGTTCGCGCGTGACGCCCGCTGTGTCATACATGCTGGTGGCGATTTTTCCGGGGTAGAATCCCATCACCCGAACACCTTTGGGGGCGCATTCCACCTCCATACAGCCGGTGAAGCCCCGGATGGCCCACTTGCTGGCCGAATACACGCTGATCAGCTTGCGGCAGTACAGTGCGCCAGTTGAGACGGTGTTAATGATGGTGCCGCTACGACGATTCAGCATTTCGGGCAAAAAGGCATGGGTGGTTAGAATCGTGCCGGTGGTATTGGTGTCGATGACGCGCTGAATCTGTTCGGCCGAGTAGGTGTCAAAGTCGCCTTCCAGCCATATGCCTGCATTGTTGATCAGCCCATCAATCGGCCCAAGGTCAGCTATAATCTGCGCACTTACGCGCTGGATTGACCCAGCATCGGCAACATCCATTTGATATCCCGGCACCCCCAGGTCGGCCGCCGCACGGGCCACTTTGTCGCCATTGCGACCTGTCAGGACTGGTTGAAATCCACTGGCGAGCAAACGCTCGACCAGAGCCAGCCCCAAACCGCTGGTGGCCCCTGTCACAACAATGTTTTGACCCATAATACCTGCTCCTGTTTGCGCGAACCCTGCACAGACTCATCCAGATTGGCAATATGCCAAACCTCACCGCCGCTATGATCGCGCTATCACTGTTGGAAAAGACAAGAATGGTTCATCGGCGTGATGCGCCCCGGAGTGGACGGCTTCAACGAACTTAACGCCGTGATTCCATTGATTGGTGCACTTGGGGCGGCGATGGCGGTAACATCAGTTCGCAAGGTGTCTCAGACAGAGCCCACAGCTACATTGCTTGCGTATCAATCCGTATTTGTTGGGACGTTGGCGAGCGTGCCGTTGTTTTGGCTTTGGACGACCCCGGACACGCAAGGGGTATTGTTGTTGTTAGCAATGGGAGGGCTTGCCACCGTAGGACAATGGGTGGGCATCAATGCCCTTCGGTTGGGTGAAGCCAGCGTGATCGGCAACATGGAGTACTCTAAGCTGATCTATGCTGCGATTCTGGGCTACGCCGTGTTCGGCGAAATGCCGGATATCTATACGGTGTTGGGGGCCAGCATCATTGTTGCCTCATCGATTTACATTTCCCACCACGAGGCAAAGAAGAAGGCAGGCGCGCTTTAAATGCCATCTGCCGCCAATGTGTTGGTCAATAGGCAGGTGTTTCATGATATCGTTTCGAAAAATGCCGCAGGCACTCCGATCGGTTTTATGCCGCAACGCCATATCAGGATACCGCTTTTCTTTTTGCGGTGCGCTCTTGCTTTTTGGTGTGATTTTCCGATATCTGATCGATAGTAGCTGGATTGATCACTTGCTGAAATCTGCGCTATGTCATCTTTGGTAAGGCATTTTAGGACGTCAGTACCAAAGGCAAAATTAGTCAGGGGGACCACCCTGACCGTGCGCGATTTGTTACCGGATTGCGGGGCCACGTAAAACACTCCCGCTAAAGAGGTCAGGATGTGAAGGAACCCCTTTTCGCTTGGCCGAATTGGGGTTTTTTAGTGCGCAAAAGGCGCAGGAGGACATGTGATGAGCGAAAACTGGAACAAAGCAACCAAGATGGTGCATGGTGGCACCCGCCGCAGTCAGTATAACGAGGTCAGCGAGGCGATATTCCTGACTCAAGGGTTCGTCTACGAGACGGCCGAACAGGCCGAAGCGCGCTTTATCGATACTGGTCCGGACGAGTTTATTTACGCGCGTTATGGAAATCCGACCGTTGCAATGTTCGAGGACCGCATCGCCCTGCTGGAAGGCGCCGAAGATGCCTTTGCCACCGCCTCGGGCATGGCGGCAGTCAATGGGGCGCTCTGCGCACAGCTAAAGGCCGGAGATCACATCGTCTCGGCCAAGGCGCTGTTCGGCTCCTGCCTGTATATCCTGGAAAATGTTCTGGCCAATTTCGGCGTTGAAGTGACATTGGTGGATGGTACCGACTTGGATCAGTGGCGCGCGGCTGTGCGCCCGGACACCAAGGCCGTCTTTTTCGAATCCATGTCGAACCCGACACTGGAGGTGATCGACATCGCAGCGGTGGCCGAAATCGCCCATGGTGTCGGGGCCACCGTGGTGGTTGATAATGTGTTCTCGACACCGGTGTTCTCCAACGCCATTGCCCAAGGCGCCGATGTGGTGATCTACTCTGCCACCAAGCATATTGATGGCCAGGGACGCGCATTGGGTGGCGTGGTCCTGGGCACCAAGGATTTCATCCGCGGCACGCTTGAACCTTACATGAAGCACACTGGCGGATCACTTAGTCCCTTTAATGCCTGGGTATTGCTCAAAGGCTTGGAAACCATTTCCCTGCGTGTCAATGCACAGGCCGAAAGCGCGTTGAAAATTGCCACTGCTCTGGACGGACACGCGGCGCTGGCCCGCACTATCTATCCAGGTCTGCCGGGTCATGCACAAAACGCGCTGGTGCAACGTCAGTTGGGCGGCAAAGGCGGCACCGTGTTGTCACTGGACTTGATAGGCGGCAAAGAGGCGGCCTTCAAATTCCTCAATGCCATGACTATTCCGGTGATTTCCAACAATCTTGGCGACGCCAAGTCCATTGCCACTCACCCGGCTACCACGACACATCAACGCCTGCCTGAGGATCAAAAGGTTGAGCTGGGTATTACACCGGGGCTGGTGCGGTTCTCGGTCGGACTTGAGGATGCAGATGATTTGATTGCAGATTTGCAGCAGGCTCTTAAGGCGGCCCAGAGCTGACACTCAGACTGTCAGGAATGGCTGCATATTCACCTGGGCAAAAATATCCTCGGGGGTGAATTGCCCATCAGGGCAAGAGGGGGCAGACAGTCCCCTCATTTTCATAGCCGGTTACAAGGAACGGCTGATTTGGTGGGGATGCTGCCGCAAATGGCGCATCTCTTTTGTATTCCTTTGGCTAAAAGGTTACACAGGCACTCTGCTGTGCAGCTGCCGCCACGAAGGAAAATGTGCTGATGAATATCCACTCAGGTGAAACCGACACTGCGCCAGATCGTGATGCAGCCGCTGCGGCACTTGCGTTGCTGCGCAATTGGGCTGCCGGCGCAACTGCGACCGAGATTGCCCAATTGGATCCAGCGGTAACCCGGTTGCTGCCCGACGTAGAGTTGCGGAATTACCCTGATTTGTCCCGCCAATACCCCAAAGATTTCAAATCAGATGAGGCATACCGGGACACATTGCCCGACCTGCAGAACGGACCGGCCAGCCTGATCCGTGGTGCCCGCCAACAGATCCAGCATGTCGGTATATCCAATTTCCGACTGCCGATCCGGTTTCACACCCGCGATGATGGGGACCTGACATTAGAGACCTCGATTACAGGAACCGTGAGCCTGGAAGGCGAGAAAAAGGGCATCAATATGTCCCGGATCATGCGCAGTTTCTATAAACACGCGGACCGGACGTTTAGCTTTGAAGTGATGGCGGCCGCACTGGATGACTATCTAACAGACCTGGACAGTCCAGATGCGCGCATCCAGATGCGGTTCTCGTTTCCGGCACGGGTGAATAGCCTGCGGTCGGGGCTGTCGGGTTATCAATATTATGATCTCACGTTAGAGCTGGTTGATCATGATGGTATCCGCGAGAAAATCATCCATCTCGATTACGTTTATTCCTCAACATGTCCCTGTTCGCTAGAGCTCAGCGAACACGCCCGTGAGACCCGCGGTCAACTTGCAACACCGCATTCTCAACGTTCAGTGGCGCGACTGTCGGTGCAGGTAAAACCCGGTGGGGACTGTCTGTGGTTTGAGGATCTAATTGATCACTGCCGTCGGGCGGTTCCGACCGAAACTCAGGTGATGGTCAAGCGAGAAGATGAACAGGCCTTTGCTGAGCTGAACGCCGCCAACCCGATATTTGTTGAAGATGCTGCGCGGTTGTTCTGCGAAGCCCTGCAAAGTGACCCCCGCATTGGCGACTTTCGTGTGTTGGCCAGTCACCAGGAAAGCCTGCACAGTCATGACGCGGTCAGTGTATTGACCAGCGGTGAGACTTTTGTTGCCCGCAGTCTCGATCCACAGTTGTTTTCAACACTGATACATCGCGGTTGATGAGGGCGTAGGCTTTTGGATTGATCGTTCGAAAGTTATCTCTTTTCACAACCCAACTTCTCCCGCCCGTCACCGGTCTCCTTACGGAGGTCCGGTTCCCGTTGGGCGTGGCGCCGCGCAAAGCGCGGCGCCACGCCCAACTCTGCAAGGTGCCGGCAAAGCCGGTGACCTGTGCAGAGGCGGGAGAAATTCGTTTTCCGTGTCCCTGTTGGCCTGCATCAATTTGGTGCGCGAGTTGTCAGAAAGTCCCCTTTGGCTTGACAGCAGAGGGTCTGAGCGCCAAGCCTGCGCGTCATGTTAGATCTTCGCCCTGTTGGATATGTCATCGGTCTGCTGGTTGCCATTTTGGGCGTAACCATGCTGTTTCCCCTGTTAATTGACCTTAGGGACGGACAGGGCGAGTGGCCGGTATTCCTGGAAAGTGCTGTGTTCACGGTATTGGCAGGTGGGCTTATTGCGTTGAGTTGTGCCAATGGGGTGCGCGAAGGGCTGACCATTCAGCAAACCTTTCTGCTGACCACCGGGGTTTGGCTCGCCTTGCCATTGTTTGGCGCGCTGCCCTTTGTTTTGGGCGCGACCGAGCTGCGTTTCGTGGATGCATTCTTTGAGGCGATGTCGGGTCTGACCACCACCGGGTCTACAGTTGTCTCTGGGTTGGACGGGATGCCCCGGGGTATCTTGTTGTGGCGTGGTATTCTGCAGTGGCTGGGCGGTATCGGTATTATTGTTGTGGCAATGGTGTTCCTGCCTGAGCTGCGGGTCGGGGGTATGCAGATTTTCCGTTCTGAAGGCTTTGACACCTTTGGGAAAATCCTGCCGCGGGCAACCGAAATATCGTCACGAATTTCAGTGATTTATGTGTCTTTGACGACGATATGTGCATTGGCCTATGCAGCAACCGGGATGCAGGCATTTGACGCGGTGGTGCATGCCATGACCACCGTGGCGACAGGTGGTTTTGCCAATTACGATGCCTCGTTCGGGGATTTTTCTGACCAAGCCCAATATGTTGCCGTTGTGTTTATGTTGCTGGCGGCATTGCCCTTTGTGCGCTTTGTGCAGCTGACCGGGGGGCATGCCCAACCGCTGCTGCGCGACAGTCAAATCCGCGCTTTTTTTGCCACCGGCCTAATATTGGTTCTGGTCCTGACTGTTTGGAACATGAGCCACATCGGCCAGTCCGAGGTCGGGTTTCGTGAGACTTTGTTCAATACGGTCTCATTGTTGACTGGAACTGGCTACGCCAGCGCTAACTACATGACCTGGGGTGGGTTCCCGGTGACCGTTCTGTTCTTTACAGGGTTGATTGGAGGCTGTGCTGGCTCGACCGCCTGCTCGATCAAGATATTCCGGTATCAGCTGCTGTTTGCATCTATCAAAGCCCAAATCCAGCGTATTCGATCGCCCCATGGAGTGTTCACGCCACGCTATGCGGGCCGGGCTGTCGGGCCGGACATTTTGAGCTCGGTGATCTCATTCTTTGTTTTCTTCATTGTCACCATCGGTCTTGTGGCCTGGGGCTTGGCACTGACCGGGTTGGATTTCACTACCTCTGTGTCAGGCGCTGCAACGGCTGTTGCCAATATAGGTCCAGGCCTGGGAAATATTATTGGCCCGGCCGGCAATTTTGCCGGGCTGAATGACACAGCCAAATGGATATTGATCTCGGCTATGTTGATTGGCCGATTAGAGCTGATGGCGGTCTATGTTTTGTTTACCATCCGTTTCTGGCGGGCATGAGATTGCCTTGTTGACACGTGTGGCAGTGGTGCGTGCAAGCACGCACCCTACAATGTTACTTCCCGGCGAGCAGGCTATTGGGGATCTCGAAACGCTCTTGTGGTGTGATGTGCACGATCGTGGAATTGGCTAGGGTCTTTGATCCCATTGACCCGGTGCTGTCAGTCGACGTGATTTTCCCATCGGTCGCATAGAGATACCGCACCTGACCACCCGGAAGCAACACACGCAAAGTGACAGAGCCATCTTCCTTGGGCAGAATCTCGACCGGGCAGCTGCTATTGGGTTGACCATCCTGGGCCGCGCAGTCGATGTGACCAATAGAGCGGGTGCCGTCGGTGCCTGCAATATTGGCATTATCGGCAAAACCGGACAAAGGCAGTACTGTCGCGCAGGCCAAAGCCGCAAAAAATCGCATGAAAATCCCTTTCATAGATATCATTTGCGCCGACAGTCGCACCGGGTCATCGGGCTGTAAACCCGTCGTTTGCCCCTATAGTCCCCTGTGGTGAGAGACGGCGACTGCCCTTGCTCTTGCATCGCGGCTCGCTTAAGACGCGGGGGATTGAAATACGCCAGCGCATGGAGAGTGTCCCCAATGCCGGTACTTGTTATGAAATTCGGCGGCACCTCAGTCGCCAACCTGGACCGCATCCGCCGGGCCGCCAAACGCGTTGGTGTCGAAGTGGCCAAAGGCTACGATGTCATCGTTATCGTCTCGGCGATGTCTGGCAAGACCAATGAAATGGTGGGTTGGGTTGAAGAGACCTCGCCGCTGTTTGATGCCCGCGAATACGACGCGGTGGTGTCGTCGGGCGAGGCTGTGACCGCAGGACTAATGGCCCTGACGTTGCAGGAAATGGACGTTCCGGCCCGCAGTTGGCAAGGCTGGCAGGTGCCACTGCAAACCACCAGCGCCCATAGTCAGGCCCGGATCGAAGAGATTGGTACCGAAAACATCAATCAAAAATTCGGCGAGGGCATGAAGGTCGCAGTGGTCGCGGGTTTTCAGGGTGTTAGCCCCGAAGGCCGCATCACCACGCTGGGCCGGGGCGGATCGGACACCACGGCCGTGGCTTTTGCCGCTGCCTTTGACGCCGTGCGCTGCGATATCTACACCGACGTGGATGGGGTCTATACCACCGACCCCCGTATCTGCGACAAAGCCCGCAAACTGGACAAGATCTCGTTCGAGGAAATGCTGGAACTGGCCTCGCTAGGGGCTAAGGTTCTGCAGACCCGATCTGTCGAGCTGGCAATGCGGTTTAAGGTTAAACTACGTGTTCTAAGCAGTTTTGAAGAACAATCTGATGAAGCCGGCACACTGGTCTGCGCCGAGGAGGAAATCATGGAATCCAATGCAGTGGCCGGTGTGGCCTATTCCCGCGACGAGGCTAAGTTGACACTGTTGTCCGTCGCAGACCGTCCCGGCATCGCTGCCATCATCTTTAACTCACTTTCTGAAGGTGGCGTTAATGTTGACATGATCGTGCAAAACATCAGTGAAGATGGACGCACGGATATGACCTTCTCGTGCCCAACGGATCAGGTGGTCCGGGCCGAGCAGGCGCTGTTGAAAACCAAGGGCGCAGGTGACTTGAACTACGCTGAATTGGTCGCCGACAAAGATGTTGCGAAAATCTCGGTGGTCGGCATTGGCATGCGCTCACAGTCTGGTGTTGCTGCTAAGATGTTCAAAGTGCTGTCGGATGAAGGTATCAACATCAAGGTGATCACCACGTCCGAGATTAAAATTTCCGTGCTGATTGACCGGAAATACATGGAACTTGCAGTCCAAGCATTGCATGATGCCTTTGATCTGGACAAGGTTGCCTAAATCTAACTGGCAACCTGACACCCGTATTGCGTGAACAGGGCCCATGGCTGACAGTACTGAATCTGAAAGCCGCAAACTACTGGTGCGGCTGCGCGAGGCAATGGCTGGCGATGACGCCGGCCAGGCCCGTCTTGATAAAATCACTCATCTGATCGCCGATAGCATGGGCACCGAGGTGTGCTCGGTCTATTTGTTCCGCGATGACGACACGCTGGAACTGTGTGCAACAGAAGGATTGAACACCGAATCCGTGCACCAAACGCGTATGCGTCTGGGAGAAGGTCTGGTGGGTCGCGTTGCCAAATACGGCAAGGTGGTAAACACACCAGACGCGCCAAACGCCAAGGGTTTCCGCTATATGCCGGAAACTGGCGAAGAGCGGTTCTCTTCGTTCCTCGGCGTTCCGGTGCAGCGGCTGGGCGAAAAGTTGGGTGTGCTGGTAGTACAATCGCGCGAAGAGCGTGAGTACTCAGCTGATGAAGTCTACGGGCTGGAAGTGGTGGCTATGGTCATCGCTGAAATGACCGAGCTTGGCGCCTTTGTGGGCGAGGGCGCGGCCCTGTCCCCATTGCACCAGCAATCTGTGCTTTTACGCGGGACTTCGGCTCAAGAAGGATCCGCCGAAGGACATGTCTGGCTGCATGAGCCGCGCGTCGTGATCACCAATCCTATTGCAGATGATCCGCACCGCGAGTTGGAGCGTCTAAATGAAGCTGTGGACGAGCTGCGTGTGGGTGTCGACAAGATGCTGGAAATGTCGCTGGACGGTGACAAGGAACAGATGCAGGTGCTTGAAGCCTATCGTATGTTTGCCAATTCCAAGGGTTGGATGCGGCGCATGGAGGAGGACATTGCCCGCGGTCTAAGCGCCGAAGCTGCTGTTGAAAAAGAGCAATCTCAGGCTCGCGCCCGTATGAGCCAGGTCCAGGATTCCTATCTGCGCGAGCGGTTAAGCGACCTAGACGACCTGTCGAACCGATTGTTGCGAATCCTGACCGGGCAGGGCGCGACCTCTAGCGCCGACCTGCCAGCGGATCCAATTCTGATTGCCCGTAATATCGGCCCTGGTGATCTGCTGGAATATGGTCGCAGCCTGCGCGGGGTGGTGTTAGAGGAAGGATCGGTTGGCAGTCACGCGGCAATTGTTGCGCGGGCTTTGGCCATTCCATTGGTCGTGAATGCAAAACGTATCACCACCGAGGCGCTGAACGGCGATTACATTCTGGTGGATGGTGATCAAGGGGTGGTGCATTTGCGCCCCGAAGATATGGTGACGGCGGCGTTTCGCGACAAAATGGCGATGCAGGCCAAGGCACAGGAACGTTATTCCTCCATTCGCGACCGTCCAGCAATCACCAAGGATGGAAAGACCGTCAACTTGTTAATGAACGCCGGGCTGATGGCGGATTTGCCATCCCTGGACAGTTCGGGTGCCGAAGGCGTGGGATTGTTTAGGACTGAACTACAATTCCTGGTGCGTAATAAAATGCCGAAACGCTCGGAGTTGGTGGTGCTGTATAAGCGGGTTCTGGACGCGGGACATGGCAAACGTGTGGTGTTTCGGACCTTGGATATCGGTTCGGACAAGGTTCTGCCCTATATGAAGCCTACGGACGAGCCTAACCCCGCATTGGGTTGGCGTGCGATCCGGGTGGGACTGGACAAGCCTGGAATGATGCGGATGCAGCTGCAGGCGCTCATGCGCGCGGCTGGTGGCCGGCCCTTGACCATCATGTTCCCATTTGTTGCGCAATTCGAAGAGTACCGTGCGGCGCGCGCCGAGGTGGAAAAAACACTAGAGCGGGAACGCCGTTTGGGTCACCCTCTGCCCGAAGTGCTGGATGTGGGCGCGATGTTGGAAACGCCCTCACTGGCCTTTGCACCGCAAAAGTTTTTTGACGAAGTTGGTTTCTTGTCCATCGGCGGCAACGATCTAAAGCAATTCTTCTTTGCGGCTGACCGCGAGAACGAACGGGTGCGCAAGCGGTATGACACGCTGAACGTCAGTTTCCTGAGCCTGATTGAACGGATTGTTGAACGCTGCGAGACAAGCAAGACACCGCTGAGTTTTTGCGGCGAAGATGCGGGTCGTCCAATCGAGGCAGTGTGTCTGGCCGCCATTGGGATCCGAAGTCTTTCAATGCGACCAGCGTCGATCGGACCAGTAAAATCCTTGCTGCTGCGTGTGGACTTGGACGCGCTACGTAAGATAATTGCGGATGCCCGTCATCGAGGCGATCAATCGGTACGCCCTGCGGTGATGGCCTACCTTCGTGACCTTGGCGTCTCCGGTTCCTGAGCCATTTAATTTCCGAAATTTCGTAATCTGGCGGCTCGATGGGGTCGATGGTGGCTTGAGATACTTATGATTAACGTACCTTTTTTCTTGTCGCTGTGGATAAATTCTAAAGTAAATATCACATATCTGATATTTTCTTCGATTTCTCAATATTCTTGGATTTCACTAAGACGGATGCAGTTCCAGGCAGTCTGAGCCCCGTTTTGAACTACTGCAGATGTTGTCCACAAGTTATCCAAGAGATATCCACATTCAATATCGAGATTAATGATTTGTTATTGAAAGATTATTTTCCTTAATACTCATATTGATCCTGTACCTGGTTTTCGTCGATCTCATGTCAAAATATTTCACAGCTTCCCGTAAGTATCTGAAATAAATGGTTTTAGAGTTTCGTTGTTTTTGCTGGAGTTGCCGGGTAGGTGGCATAGATGAACGAGGGGCTGACAGGAAGATCAGAAAATCCCTAAAGAGAGTGTACCGGGATCGATGAAATATCCTCAGACAGTCTTTTTGGACAGGAATTGAGCCCCGTTTGAGTGCGACGACCTGGGCGTCTTTGGGATCCAGACCAGCGCTGTTATCTTGCATTTACAGTATGTTCTCCAGTACACTTAATGGGGAGCCTGTGTCGAACACCTCCTGCATTGACAGTCCAAATGTTTGATGTGGTTTACTGGACCACTTTTGATCGCATCACGCAGCGTAGCTGCGCAGGTTCTTTGTATCGACCTTGAGATGATACGCCTGACAGGTTTCCCCGCCGACTTCAAAGCGAGGTCCGGCAGGTGAAATAGTCAATCCGGTTCGGCGCATTAGAAAGCCGGCCGTTACTGACGTAAGGCAAAGGTAGGCTTTGATATTCCAGTTCTGAGCCAGTCGGGCGAGATTTAATCCAATTTCATTCCTAACGCGCATGCGATCGCGGCTGCTAAGAGAGTCTGCAACAAAGACTCTGCTAACCTCCCAGATCCCAGAATCCTGCGGAGCGGGCTCGTCGAGAATACTTAAAGGCAGATCGGGCAGCAGGCCAAGCTGCGCATCTCGCAACATGTAACTGGCACTAATACTATGCGCAGTCGATGGCGTCACCCGAAGACCGCCATAAACAGTCATGCCGTTATGAATTGTGCAATAGATACTCTCAGGTGTATCATATTGATCGAATTCAAGTCCTCGAACATTTGGAAGTTTCCAGCCGAGTGTTTCGATGAAGTGGTGATATCTGGCGCGTAAAAGTGCCGTGAAAAGAGTTCCGGTTTCACCAAGATTATCAAAGGTGATATCTGTCGACTGCATTGGGGTGCCTGACCATTTGTTTCCCCCTTAAGAGAAAAGTCTTAAGGGTTTTCCTAAAATTTGAAACAACCTGAACAGGTTATCGTAAATTTTGCGTTAATATATCAGGACGTTGAAGGCAGGATTTGCGTTTGTCTATCAAGCAAGTGGCGGAATAGTGCCGAGACGCGAACTGAGCAGATTCCGTTCGCGTGTGATAGTTCCTTAATATCGTATTTGTATTGGGTTCAGGCCGCCCCAATAATTTGATCAGCCGCGACTTTACGGATTTCGGATAGCAACACGGCTTTTTTAACTGGCTTTGCAATGTAACCCGCAACGCCGAGTGCGAGATAACGCTCCCGGTCCTCTGGAGCGGCGTTTGCAGTAAGCATAATAACAGGTGTTGCGCCAATCCGTCCGCCGCGCCGCGCCATTTCTGCTATTGTTTCACGGCCATCCATAACAGGCATTTTCATATCCAACAGGATGAGATCTATTGGCTTGCGTTCCAAGCACTCCAGCGCCTCGGCGCCATTGGTGGCTTCCGTAATTTCGAATTCGCTCTTTTTAAGAAAGGCACGAACAACCATTCGGTTTGATGCGGTATCGTCCACCACCAGGATCGACTTCTGACCTGGCACTTTAACACTGTCGTCGCTGTCCTGAACCACGGATAGGGACGGGACAGGGTGGTTCTCAGTGCTCTCCAGAACGCTTATCTGGCTGGTGAATGTAAAGCAGCTGCCCTGCGTAGGGCTGGATAGCACGGTAATATCCCCCCCCATCATACGCGCAAAACGGCGCGCGATGGCCAGTCCAAGGCCGGTGCCGGGAACTTTCGGGGCATCCTTGTCTTCGACCCGGTAAAAATCCGTGAACAAATGGGAAGATTGATTGGCTGTCATGCCGCGGCCACTGTCTGAAACCTCGACTGTGAGCGTTGATTGACTTCCATTCGGCTTGCAGTACGCCACGACAGAGACGTGCCCCGCATCGGTGAATTTCACCGCATTTGACACGAGGTTCCCAATCACCTGGCGTAACCTCAGTGCGTCAAATTCAGCATAGCTCGGCATGTCGTCAGCAATATTTATGTCAAGGCGAAGTGCCTTGTCGCCTGCTGAGGCCCGAAACACTTCCACTGCGCTGGCAATTTCCAACCCAGGCGCGGCTGCCGCGAGGCTAAGCTCGACATGACCAGCCTCAATTTTTGCGTGATCGAGGACATCATCCAGAATGCCAGTGAGCGCCTGCGCAGATTTTCGGAGCAACTCGGTGCGCTCCCGTAGTGTCTCGGGATCGCTATCTTCCTCGTCGATAAGCTCGGACATCCCGCAAATAGCATTGAGTGGGGTTCGGATTTCGTGGCTCATGGCAGCAAGAAAACGGCTTTTGGCACGGCTCCCAGCCTCAGCGGCGCTTAAGGCACCACGCAAGCGACTGGTTAGCCGATTGAGCGTCCACATACTGTGCGCCACATAGCCTGCGCCAAGCACCATGATGATAACCGCGATGAGAATTTCCACCGGGCTGGCGAAAAAGTACAGAAAGCTGACGATCATGAAGCCAACAGCGCAAATAATTGGTACCGCAGTGAGAATACCAAAAAGCATCCATTCAGAGCGTGCCACCACACTATGATTGAGTGCGATAATGACCAGCATTGTTCCAGCCAACTTTGGAAAGGGTTCCGGCTGCAGGAACAGCAGCAATGGGATCGAATTGAAGACCCAAATTCCAATAAATGCAGAGCCGCCAAGCATAACGATGCCGCTCAGCGTTACCTCGCGTTCTAACTTTCTGTAGGCAAATAGGCCCGCAAGTTCGATCAAAGCGAGTGCAAAGTAGACTATCCCTACCGTTTGCATTGGCAGGTAGTAGAGCGATAAGAATGCGACGAGCGTGATAGACGTAACCCGGGAAGGAAGGTCGGCGCGGACCAATTTATTCTGGGCGGCCACGGAGGTTTTGAGGTCAGGTGACAAATTGAACCTACTCATCATTCCAGCGGTAACCGACACGTCGTTTCCTTTTTAGCGAATAGGTGTAGAAGGCAACCACCCACCGCCTTTTACCACAGGTGACTTGCTTTCTTCCTTGAAATTGCGGCAAAATAATGGCCTGCAGCAAAATATGGCTCACAGGCACCACAAACAATGATGCCAATTTTAATCAATTACTCCAGTGTTGCAATTTGGCTTTGTGTCAATCGTAGTCTCATTACCCAGGTCAGTGCCCAAGATGGGAGCTGTCGATTTCGACGATCTGGCCGATTATTCTGCCACATGGATGCCATCGGAGAGCGGCTGCATTAGCCCCCAATGACGCCTGCCACATTCACATAGAGCGCATAGACTGATGTACTCGATGCCATAAAGATCCGGCTGTTTGCACGGCCGCCAAAGCACAAATTAGCACAACGTTCCGGCAGGGCGATCCGGCCGATTGGGGTTCCATCCGGGGCAAAAATCATCACCCCATCCAAGTCATCGCTCCCCATGCCCCATCCGCACCAAAGGTTGCCCTCGACGTCCACTCGGAAACCGTCAGGTGTACCGCGCCCGGCATCAATGAGTACCCGCTTGTTTGCGATCTGCTGCCCATCAGAAGTTACATCATACTCTAGAATTTTCCGGTGTGGTTCGCCTCGGGACTCGACAATATAGAGCTTTTGCTCATCTGGGGAAAACGCCAATCCGTTTGGTCCCAGAACGTCATCTGCAATAATAGTGGCCGTACCCGTATTTGGATCGAACCTATAGACGTTTTGC
Source organism: Parasedimentitalea marina (assembly GCF_004006175.1). Classification (GTDB taxonomy): domain Bacteria; phylum Pseudomonadota; class Alphaproteobacteria; order Rhodobacterales; family Rhodobacteraceae; genus Parasedimentitalea; species Parasedimentitalea marina. The sequence continues at coordinate 3,040,289 of NZ_CP033219.1, read as the reverse complement.
CCCAGCTCAGGCTCCGCTCTGTGCCCTTCGTAATTGCCCAGAATGCCAAATGGTGGATCCGTAAACCAAATCGATCCGTCCGATTTTACAATGACGTCATTGGGCGATGACAGTGGTTTGCCGTCATAACTGTCTATTAAAACAGTGATTGACCCGTTGTATTCCGTACGTGTCACCCGCCGGCCGCCATGTTCACAGGTGATCAGGCGGCCCACCTTGTCGCGGGTCTGCCCGTTTGCAAAATTTGATGGTTCTCGATACGTTGAGACCGCTCCGGTTCCCTCGTCCCACCGCATAATCCGATTGTTGGGGATATCGCTCCATAACAGACAGCGCGCATCGCCAAACCACACAGGACCTTCGTTCCAGCGACAGCCGGTGGCCAGTCTTTCTACCGCCGCCAGGGGGAGTTTGTACTTGTCAAAACGAGGATCCAGAGTGATCACGGCAGGATCAGGATAGCGAGAAGCCGGTCTCCATGCACCTTGGCCTGTGTCGTCGCAGTGCATGGTTAGCTCCTTATTTTCAAACAATTATGCGTATAGTGACACTCTAAGTGATCAAATGGGATTTGCACAAGGTCCCCATCAGTTCCAGCGATTTAGGCCAATGACAAGAGTTGATGCCAGGTGGTGGGTCAATCGCAAATTTCTTTCACAAGCCAACATCTGAGCTAAATAGTTGTACGCACAGGATGTCCTTTGCCACGAAATCCGATTGGTCCGGTACTCTTCAGAGAATATGGAATGTCAGCATGCGGAAATTGGTTCAGTCAATCGCCTTTAGGTTATCCATACCTATTCCATTTTTTTTCTTGTTGTGCATGGCAATCGCTTGGGTCGCCATTCCACGTGTATTGGAGAAAAACACCATTGCCTTTGCCACTTCATCGGCAACGAATATGGCGAACCAAATCAAGATTATCAGAGGATATTACACTCAGAACGTAGTTATGGATGTTGAGGCTGCCAGTGATATCTCGGTTGGGATCAAGCACGAAATTGACACCAGTATTATCCCGCTCCCGGCTACATTCGTCCATGATATCAGCAAACTGTTTGTCGACCAGGACATTAGCCTTTCGTTATACAGCCCCTTGCCATTCCCGGGTCGTGCGGATCGCCAGATGGACAATTTCATGCAGGAAGCCTGGATCTATCTGAACGATAACCCTGAAGGTACCTACACGCGTCGGCAAGATGAAAATGGCAATACCATTCTGCGAGTTGCTGTAGCAGACCGAATGGTGGCAGAGGCTTGTATTTCCTGTCACAATTCACATCCCGACACCCGAAAGTCCGACTGGAAGATAGGAGATGTGCGCGGAGTGCTGGAAGTTCGCCAAAATATTCAGGGCGCGCTGATAACCTCACTTGAGCTGACGCACAATATCCTGTTTGGCGTGGCAGCGACTGGGCTTGGTCTGCTATTGGTTGTGTGGTTCATAACTCGGACGATTACTCGCCCTATCTCCGAGATCTGCGAATCCATGGATGTTTTGGCTACTGGTAATCTGGATAGTGACATTCCAACTGCTAACCGTGGCGATGAGCTTGGTTGGATCGGAAAAACGTTGGCCAACCTGAAGGATGATCTGAAGCGGGCGCGCACTGCTGCAGGAGAGCGGAGCGAGCAGATGGCGGCGCTGCTTGACGCGCTTCCAGACAATTATTTCCGGATCGACAACCAGGGTACCATTCTAGAATACCGCGTTCGCCCCGGGGCTGGTTCAGTCAATGATCCCGTCGCATTTTTGGGTCGCAGAATGGCCGAGGTTTTTCCACCGGTTCCACTTGCGCTGTTTGAGGAGAATATGCGCAAGCAACAGAGCACGCGGGAGATGGTGACTTGGGAATACTATCTAGAGTTTGAGGGGGAACGAAAGGATCGTGAGGCGCATCTTTGTCCTATCTCCGGGTCCGATGAGATGGTTCTGGTGGTGCGTGATGTTTCAGAACGGCGCCAGGCAGAACGGCAACGTGCCCACGCCGAGGCCCACCTGGAGCGCATTGTCGCCAGTCTCCCGGGAGCGGTGATCAGCCGGAGATCCACCAAATCGGAAGGCATTAAAATTATCTATGTGAGCTCCCAAAGTACGGACCTCTGGGGCTATTCGCCAGAGGAATCCTACGGCGAACATGACGTTCTCGGGTCCACAATTGATCCAAAGAACCGGCGTGAATTGAAACGGATCATGAGAAATGCCATCGACAATTTTGAAACATATTCCTACCGATATCAAATCACCACAAAGGATGGCGAGCGCAAGTGGTTGGAAACGTGCAATAATTGCGTTCTTCATGAAGACGGGTCGGTTTTCAATGATGGGTTTATCAGGGACGTGACAGCTGAAGTCACAGCGCAAAATCAACTTGAGGCACATCGCAAATTAACCAACCACGCCCAAAAACTCGAGAGCATGGGCCAGCTGACGGGGGGCATGGCGCATGATTTCAATAATGTTTTGGCGACAATTATGTTCAGCCTTGAATTGTTACGCGACAACGAAACCGTCGTTGAGCAGTTATCTCTGATTGAGGTGGCTCTGACCGCTGCACAGCGTGGAGCTCAACTGACAAGCAGTATGCTGGCTTTTGCAAGCAAAGCGCATTTGGAACCAAGCGTGATCAATCTTAACGCTCTGGTGAACGAGACACACAACTGGGCTGGTCGTACCTTGCCTTCCAATATTGAAGTTACAACGTCTCTCTTGGCTGATCTTTGGCAAATTAGGGCGGACGTCAGTTCGATTGAAAACGCACTTTTGAACCTGTTCGTAAACGCTCGCGATGCCATGCCCGATGGGGGAATGCTAACTATCAAAACCTCAAACATAGTCATCGACGAGGGCTATCTTGATGCGCGCCAGCAAAAGATGTCGCCTGGCCGATATGTCGTACTGGCTGTCAGCGATACCGGGCACGGTATTCCGAGTGAAATATTGGAGCATATCTTTGAGCCGTTTTTCACCACCAAAGAACCCGAGAAAGGGACCGGTCTTGGATTGGCGACGATTTTTGGCTTCATGCAACAGTCTGGTGGCACGGTGCAGGTCTACTCGAAGCTTAACTTTGGAACGACTTTTGAACTTTTCTTTAAGGCGGTCACCGAAGAGTTGGAAATCACGATAGAGGAACCCACTCAGGCAGCAAATCACCTGGGCCAAGGTCAAAAGATCCTTCTCGCTGAAGATGACAAAAATGTTCTTCCTATTTTGGTCGCAACGCTTGAGAAGGCCGGGTACCATGTGACAGCGGCCAATTCAGGGGATAAAGCCCTCGAATTGTTCGAGGCGAACCCGACTTTCGACTTGCTGTTGACGGATATTATGATGCCTGGGAAGCTTAAAGGGATCGCCTTAAGCCGGGCTGTTCGCGAAATAGAGCCGGAACTTCCCGTCGTCTTTTTGTCCGGCTACGCGCGTGAGGCAACGGACCAAGGCAATGGGTTCGGACCGGAAGACATCTGCCTGACGAAACCTGTCAGGCGCGCGGATTTACTGGCTGCCATTAAGAAGTCTCTTAATGGGTGAACGGCTTTGTTGCACAAATCGGTTGAGGGGATTCATGTCGTGAATCCAGTATGATAGCTATCTGACATTGAATGTGCTATTCGGACTCCGCTTGCGACAAACAACTCGGTTCGTAGGAAATTTGTTTGAGCTGACGGGGCTGGACTGATCGGTGCCCGATTTCAGCACCTTGTGCCGACGGCAAACGACCTTGCCGGTTTCCAAACAAGGATGCAGCACAGGCAGCTGCGAATTCAGAGTTCCAGAAACTGCAGCGCGCTGGGCGGTCTTTGTTAATCGCAATGCCGGGTGATCCCGATGCCATGGCGGAGGGTAAGCTGCTTGCGGCCGGGTTCAGATCGTACATCGATGGAGAGTGGTTGATCACCCGCGCGACCCATAACCTGGATAGTGGCGGCTATCGCACCAGCATCGAAAGCGAGCCGATGGAGTAGGTTCTATTCCTTGTCTGGTCACCAGACAGCTAGTGGTGGAAATGCCGGGGAACAGAACGGGACCGAAACATGAATGTTGCGAAACGTGTTGCGAGCGCTTTTCTTGGCGCTTGGGAATGTCGTGTAAGTGATTGATTTTAAATGGAGGCGAGTACGAGAATCGAACTCGTGTACACGGATTTGCAATCCACTGCCTTCTTCAATAAAAACAACGCTGTACGGTCAAATTCTTATCAGGACATTGGCAGAACACCGAGTGAACGTGATACCCCCACTTTCGGTACGACTAGTCACAATCTGACAAATGAAGACACCGGGTCATCGGCAACTGTAACCGGCGTCAATCAAGATAAGAAAACAGCTAGTTTTCGCCGCAACAAGGCCGCCAAACGCGTCAAAAGCGCAATGTCGTTGTATGCCAAGGACAGCCATAAGCGGGTGGCAAAGGGGCTGGGCTTTGCCCTCACCTTGGGCACCGAGTCCGCGTGGCACGGTATGACAATCCTACTGATGGCTCGCCTGAGTGAAGCCGAGCGCGCCTCGCTGGCCTTTGCCACCCTCAACAGCCTGTTAGAAAACCACGCCTACATGACGGCATCCGCTGCCTTGTTCGGGACCCAGTACGGGGAGGCCGCAGAATGAGCGATCTCCGCCCCGTCGAAGAGCTGTTGTACCACATGCGGACCGTGGTTCGTAGCGGTAGCGGTTGGGAAGCCAACTTCGCCCGATCCATTTTGAAACATGCCAAACGGCCCGCTTGGAACCCGTCCGAGAAACAGCATCAGATGATGCAGCGCATGGTGTCCGAGATGTTCACAGATAGCGGCGCTGACATTAGCGACGGCACTGACCTGATTGACATAGGAGACCGGCACGACGCGGCCTAACCGCGTCCGTTTCGGATGGTCGGTTAACGGTGGCATTCGAGACGTAATGGCGAACCATGGGACGGGGCAAACGCCAAGGGCAGTTCGAAAGACCGAAGCCCGCCCCCCGGCATACACAGTGTCCTTCTGTGCTGGAAAGTAGCGGTCAACTCAACCGGCGAGGACATGCGCACAGGTTGGGGCTCAAAGCGAAGGGTCGGCTCCGTTGAGCAGATCAATATCGCCCAGAGCATAGAGACAGCTTCAGCCAATGGCTGGGGACTGTCGTTCTATGCTCTTTGCTCAGGATCTCACCATTGAGCAGGGGCAATGGCAGAAAGGTAGCGACAGATGAGCAGGACAAAATCTAATTGGAAGACACGAGACAGGGTCATACTACAAGAATTCCCGGTTTGCTCTGGCTGCGACCAGCGCGGCCAAACCGAAACCTGCTGTGATCTCCACGCGTTCGCGGACTCCCCACCATGAATTAGTTGCCGTGGCTCTGGCCGAGTTCGTTCAATTCCTAGATTTCAACCGCCCACTTCCCACTCTTGCGACGATCGCCGGGCAGGGATGGGCACAATCAACGGAGGCATATTATGCCCATGAAAATAGATCACGTCACTCTGGGACGAGTGCTGTCACAGTCATGCTGGAAGTGTCTGAAGCTCGCGACGGCGGCCAGTGCCGCCTATCCTCAACAGGACCCATTTGTACGGGCCTTGTTTGCGCAGACTCACGCATTTGAACTGCTAAAGAGTGAACTCGACACAACCTACCACACAGAGGTCTGCGACGCAGAGTTCAAAAGAATTGGTCATCCATACTACCGGCTCCAGGATCCGGGCCTTGTCGAACCCAAAATCGGGGTTGCGCATTATCGGCCGCGGACGCGAAACCGGAAACGGCGCTTTTCAAATGAGGAGATATTGGCTGCGCGCCGCTGCTTGGTTGAGATTGGTGAGAGCCTGGAATATGCTAGAAGATTGATCTCTGAATATGGTTCGCAACACCGCGTCAACGTGGTTCTCAATCACGCTACGATCAGTTGTGAGGCCGCTGGTTTCCTTGTCGGGGTGTCACCGGTATCTGCGGTAATTTTTGCCTAGATTGTCTTCACTCAAATCCTAGAGAAGCCGAGGTAGCTATTCGGCTCTCTGAATGTTCTCGGAATTACATTAGTTCGGTGTTCGACTATTTCATACTGCTCCGGGGCAACCTGGCTTTGATTTGGGATGAGGGAAATTTGTAGGCGCAGCGGAAGTATGGGCACGAGGGTGAAGAGCATAGAAAAAAAGGTCACTTTCCCCGGCTCTTAAAGGGGGAGGGGTGGGTACAATCGCTAAAACGGGCCTTGCCGCATACCCGCTATACCCTCACGCGGAGGTTTTTTATTCCATGAAAGCCGAGAATTCAGAAGCTAAGGCCGAAACTCACTTGTAGTGCGATCCTGTGAAGTTGCGCCGCGGAAGTGTCGACGTGCGGTTGATATTTTTCTATAAAAGCAAATACTTACGCGGCATTGCGAATCTGTTTTGGGTAAAGGATCGCATAGCTCGGTTTATGGATGTTCATCCTAATACTTTGCGCAAACATTATTCCCGTAAACTCACCCAGTTCTTTGAAATTATCGAACGGAAGAACTGCGGGTGATGGCTGTCCGAAAGTTGGATCCAGTGGAGATGCGCCGCGTCGCGGTTCCGCAGCCATTCGTCACGGTGCAGAACTTTCCAGGGAACCGGTGGTTGCAAGCGAACGATCTGTGGCAACGGCTTGAATAGCGAAATGGCTTAGATTATGTCTTAGGTGAACGCAAAAAACGCCCTGTTCAGTTCAAAAAAAACCTCTCTAACGCTGCCTGTCAAAAACTACTTATGCTGGTAGCTGGACGGAATATACATTGGAAACCAGCTTGGGCGAAGTGATTGTTGTAAGCGAAAACGTCGATAACACGCCAATAACGGGCACCGATAGCACCGTTAGTCAGGATGCCATCGGGTCGTTTTTATTAACCTTAGACTAGTCTTCAAAAACCGTGTTTGCGATGCGAACTAATTCATCAAATATTCCCGCACTCCCTGCCACAACCCGCCCGCCCTCGGCTATCATCTGATCCGCCGACTGTTGTTCTACGCGTCCACCAGCCTCTTCGGTGATCAGTAGTCCGGCCAAACAATCCCACGCGTTCATGTGTTCCTCAATGTATCCAATCAATCGCCCAGCTGCGGTATAGGCCAGTGACAACGCCCCCGAGGCATTTCGGTGAAAGACACCGTCCTGCTCTAGGACTTCGGTGATCAGCCTGGTCGTGTTGGGTTTACTGGTTCGGTTGCAATACCCCGTCCCGATACTGCCGCGGTTCATTGCAGTGCCAGCGCGGCAGATAAGTGGATTACCATTGAGGGTCGCGCCGCCCCCTCGTTCAGCATGGAATGTCTCATCGTGGATCGGGTCAAGGATCACTCCAATTTGCGTCTGGTCATCCTTCACTATGGCTAGGACAACACACCAAGCGGGGATTGCAGTAACGAAATTCGTTGTGCCATCGATCGGATCTATCACCCAATTGTAGCCCGACCTACTGGGCTTTGGCGCATGCTCCTCTCCGACGATACCATCGTCAGGATACGCCTCTTCAATTAGCTGTCGGATGAGTAACTCAACGTTTTGATCCGCTTCCGAAACAAAATCTTGCAGACCTTTGTCAACCACGTCAAGACTGCCCACGCGCTGAAAATAGTCCAGGGCCAATTTCCCGCCACTTTTTGCTATCTCAACTGCTTTTTGTGATCTGCTATTCAACGAGGATTCCTCCGTAATGGCGTTTGGCCCCGCTCAAGGGCTTTAGTTTCTGATCATTTCTCCCATCGGGCGCAAATGAGACGTCGGTTTGCTCTGTAGCGTACTAAACTGGAAGAGAATTCCAACGCCGCCAGAAATTTGCTCAAATTTCCGATCAATGGGGGCACTAAACAGGTAGCAGTATAACAGGGTTGAAACTGCGCCATGTCCGACAAAGAACACGTCACCTTCATCATGAACACTTAGATAGTTGCGAGTGTCTGCTACAATTCGAGACTGAGTTGCGGTTGTGGTTTCCCAACCTCCGACACCTGTGTCGGAAGAGGCAAGGAACTGGTCAGCAACGATTTCAAACTCTTTTGAAGACAAGAAACTAGTCGAGCCGCGGTCGTTCTCATGCATCAGCTCACGCACTTCCAATTCGCAATTAAGGGCAGCCGCCAACGGTCGAGCTGTTTCAGTCGCTTTGATTTCAGATCTGCTGATGACAGCCATGGCTTTGTTCTGGGCATTGGAATTTGCCAGTGTGATAACCCGGCGTTGCCTCAATTTACTCAGCGTCCAATCCCGGATATCTTTAGCAAGCTCGTTTACTTGGGAATTGTCGACCACATTTGGTGATCTGTAACACGCATCATGCAGTTTCAAACGGCGGAATACCATGCAACTGTTGTCAATAACGCTTAGCATTGTAATCTGATTTGTTTCCGTCAACCAAGCCGATGAGCACCCAGATCCAACTCCGTTCCGCCCATTCTATCTCATCAATAAGATGCCTGACACAGTTGCACTCTGTCAGATCCTGCTCTGGGTATGGCTCCGGTCAATCGCCTCAATGACTAACAACTTATAGGACGATTTGCACAGCAAACCTCTCTTCCAGACGGTGCAAATCTCTGTAAGATCGGCAAAACATCTATCGCAATGATCATGCCGTGTAGCCAAAATAATTGGTAGTTCTGGAACCATCGCGCGGGCTAGAAGCAGTGAAGCTATAGTTTCTTGTTCGTTTAGCATTTGATCCATCTCCACTACCAGAATTCCCCAGGCCTTAGGGTTTTCAGAGATAGCTTCCTCTGCCCAATCAAAGTTAGTCGTATGGACCACTACCGCTCCCAACTCCTCAAACCAAGATACCAGTTCAAGATTGCGCTGATAATCGTAGCCTACCAAAAGAACCCGATAGTCTATCAGCATTTCATGTTCCTCTACTAATTTCAGATGTGTCGTTTGGGTTTCTTCCTCAAAAAGCTGATGAAGAGAAGGAACACTATATAAGTAATCACCGTGTTTACTGGCGTGAAAGTTCATATTGTCTGCTGTCTTTAATTTAGGCTGAGAGGGCGGTCGTTCTTGCTCTGTGCCATTTAAGAATTTTTTTACCAATTTTTTTAGCCTTACAAGTGCCGGTTTAGTCATTTACAGGCTCCTCTTTAGCCTTTTCTGTTGACCTCACCGCTCGGCAGTAAAGTTCACCGCTGTTTTTAAGTAAGTGCCCTTTATCGTCTTCCGGCAAAACTAATCTAATGTCAGGATGATTGTTCCGCCGGGACGTCTGTTCCCGTGGTGAAGATAACGGGGTGAAGACTACGTGATCTACGGTCCCGAACTGTTCAAAACACACAGTTACAGCTGTTCTGTCTGACAGATCTCCTTCGCACGACCGACACATCGATGCAGCTTCGCCGTCATGTGTTGAGAGGGCTGGAACAACTGCTTTTGGGATGCGGGATAATCCCCAAATAGTAACCGATTTGGTATTTGGTTTGAAAACCATCGAGAGCACTCCTGTTTGTTTAGTGCCGATTTGTGAGAGGAAACCTCCAGACAAGTGCTGGGGGGGCATGATTATTTTATTGGCTGTTCGGGCCCCTCGAGTTCGTCAAAAAAACTTAAGACCGGGCGCATTGGGCCAAGGCATATCAAGCTGATGAATTGTGACGAAATCAAAGTGGATATCAGTCTCCTCTGCGTTGACTGACAGCATGCCTGTGCTGTATTATCTATATAATTGAGACAGTTACGAAATATCTATTCGGTTTCACTGAATAATAATGAGGCTCCCTGATGCTGCTGGAAAACCTAAATATGTTCCTCCGAATTGTAGAGAAAGGAGGGTTGGCTGCCGCTGGTCGCGAATTGGGTATGGCGCCAGCGACTGTCACAGAACGTCTCGTAACTCTAGAGTCGCACTACGGCGCTCGACTGCTAACCAGGACAACACGTTCTATAAGCCTCACTGATGAGGGCCGGGAATTGATTGTTGGCGCGCGGCGTATTTTGGCTGAAGCGGAGGAAACTGAAGCTCGCATCAAGTTAGGGGCTGAAGGGCTCTCAGGCTCAATCAAGATTGCGGCCCCCCATGATCTTGGCTGCAATCATTTAGCTCCCATGCTAGATAGCTTTATCGACGAACATAGGGAAATCAGCATAGACTTGTCGCTTGACGACGGTAATATTGATCTCGTGGCACAAGGCATTGATCTTGCTGTTAGATATGGAAGCTTGTCAGACAGCACCATGAAGTCAAGAAAAATTCATGACAACAGGCGGCTGGTTTGTGCGGCTCCAGACTACCTGAAACGCAATGGTACACCGCTACATCCTGAAGATCTCGCACATCACAACTGCATTATTATGCGATTTGGGGCAAAGACCATTCAAGATTGGGCCTTTGTTATTGATAGCCGACAACACGTTTTACGCGTCAATGGCAACCGAATCTCCAATAACGGAGACCTTGTAAGGCGATGGTGTATTGCTGGCCAGGGAATCGTACTCAAGTCAGAATGGGACCTGAAGGCTGATCTCAGTGCAGGGAAGTTAGTCTCTGTTTTGGAAGACTATGCACCCGAGCCGAATTCACTCAATATGGTCTACCCGTCAGGCGCCGTCCAACCAAAACGTGTCCGAGCATTGATGGATCATATAGCAAAGGCATACCACCAAAAATTTTGAGCGAAAATCACACCCTTTGATGCTTTACATACGATCTAACGTCAGCGCCAATGGTTCCAAATGGCATTATTTGGGAAGGGTTTTTTTCTGGCTCATCAACCCACTGATAAGTAGACGATGAAAAAGACAACTAAAAGCTCCGGCGAAAAGATTGTCAAAGACGTCAAGCGTGCGCCGCCCGAACAGTATTCATCGGAAGAGAAGATCCGGATCATCTTGGACGGTTTACGCGGGGAAGACGGCATGCGGAGCTAAGCCACAGCAAAGGCATTTCTCAGGGCACCTATGTGGCATTGCAATACGGCCACTGTGAAACAGGGCCGACGTTTCAAAATCCATGCCCAGTTCTAACGACCTTAAACTATGGCATCCCACCTGGCACTCCTTCAGAAGGTGGCGAACCTAAGAGTTTTGGTGGTCGTTTGGTTCAACCCATCCAAGCAGAGGCGGCCAGTTTTACACCGAGTGCTGTCAGGATAGCTCCGGAAATTCGATTGATCAGTTGGCTATTTCTCACGTACGGGGCGCGAAAGGATTTAGCCGAAAAAACTGTTGCAAGCGCTCCGTGCCAAGCAATCGACATCAAGAACAGCAGAGCAATCATGATGGCCAGCCCAACACTTGGCACATTGTCGGTCAGAAAAGCCGCGAAGATACTTCCGAAATAGGCTGCAGACTTCGGATTTGACAGATTGGCGATCAAACCACGGCGGAAGAATTTTCCCTGAAATCCGTTACCTTTGCCGAGCAAACTGGGCTTTAAAGGTTCAGCCGTCCAGAGTTTGAAACCGAGATAAATTAGGTATCCGCCACCCGCGATCTTTAGCGCAAGACCCAATACCGGAAGCGCCGCTAAAATCACTGATACGCCAAACACCGCACCGACCATCCACACCAAGGTTCCAACTGCGATTCCCAATGCGGCGCGCAAAGCATCTTTTCGTCCGCTTGAAAGCGCTGTTGTCAGGAGTAATACCGAATTTGGGCCCGGGCTTACCATCACAGAAAAATGGATAGGCAGGATAGCTAGGATCAGTCCGATACTAATATTCATGGGATGAGATTTTCCTCGCCGCAAAAATTTGGTGAATAATAAAGCATTTTATCACAATATTATCGGCGGCAAAGGAAATACGCCGACGGAGATCAATGCAGCAATTCCGGCAGACATGTTTAGTAATAGACCTACGCTTGGCAGCATTGGAACACTGCTTCCATGAGACCCGATATCTTGTCTTCGGTTTCGGCTAGTTCGCTTGCCGCGTCAGATTCACGCAACACGCCCATGCCGACTTTTGCGTGGATCGTGTCGCCCTGAACCAATGCGTTGCGAAGATTCAGGAAGCTTCCAGTATAACCCTTTTCCCAATGGCCGATGATGCCCCCGTAAAAGCGATGCGGGCTCCTGTCTGAATCCGACAGCGGCAACAGATCAGTAGGATTCGCCCCCATGATCGGAAAAAGTGTCGGGGCAATATCGAAGAATGTGATCTGGGGGCGGAGTGTCCCAACCACTAGGCTATGCAGATGACAGACATTGCGAAGCCTCTTGATTTGCATGGGCATGATAAGCCTCATACGCTGGGCATCGCAGAAAGGCTCGTAGCGCGCCGACCGGCTCTCAATCGTCGCCAAATGCTCTTTTTGCTGTTTGGGGTTATCGATGAGCTCGCGCCGCTCAAAGGCTTCCCCCTGTCCAGCCTTGCAAGTTGAGGCCACAATGTCGACGTGAAGATCGCCTCCGATGATTTCGAAGGTATTTTCCGGACTGCATCCAAACGAGAAGGTTGTCTCATCAATGCAGAAAAAGTGGCTGCAAGCGTATTCACCGTTGTTTCGGGCATGTTGTTGAAAGATGTCGAAGCGATCAATTTCCTTAGGAATAGCCCTGAAGAACGACCGCATCATCGTCATCTTGCCATTTGGGTGGTCCTGCAGCGCAAGGATGCCGACTTCCAAACGCTCCAGAAACGCAGCATCGCTTTCGACGCGCTTCCAGTCGGCCGAAGCTTTCGCGAACAACAATGGCGTGAGTGGCGTGGCAGTACTTAGCGGCACGATATTGTCTACTAGCTCTGAGAGCATTTGCTGCGCTTCGCGCATGCCCGAGACATCCAGCGTATAGCTTATTTCCCCATGCGGCTTCTCTACTGAAAATCGAAATTCTAACTGAGGCTGCACGAATACCGCAAAGGGTAAGCGGACGTCGCAAAAAGCCCTTTTGAAATCAGGGCTGACCAGAAAGAAGCATGGAGCCTCTGAATCCACACTGGCCCTCACTACATCAAACAACGCCACATCTTGTCCGTCCTTTGCAATGAGGTCAAACGGCCATTGCGCTGCTAGAGGCAGGGAAACTCGCCGCCCCTCGCCAATCCCGACCTTGACGAACCGCCGGTTCTTGTTGTGGATCAAATAGCTTCCTGGCGACGACGTGAAACCCGAACGGCGAAAGAAATGGCAAGCCATTTCGAAATAGGTCTCATGTGCCGTAATCGCAGACAAATCGTTCAAAATTTCATACTCTTGCATCCCTCGGCGTGACTGCAGGCAGCGCTGCACATGAGAATTTCGGTGGTAGCCTGACCTTCTTGTGAGGCCAGCAGCGCCGTACGCCCGAAACAGTCTATGGCATCACGTCGGGCTCCGAGTTCGAGAAGTCGGGAAACGACATCCGCTGAGCCGCTTTGTGAAGCGACGATAAGGGGTGTCCAGCCGAGAACCGCGCGAGATTCGAGGTTGGCGCCTTGCTTAATAAGCGCATTGACTGTTTTGAGATTGCCAATGGCGCTGGCCGAGATGAGCGGCGTCCATCCCAGATCGTTTCGGTGTTCAGGATCGGATCCATGCGCGATCAGCAGCTCTATAAGCGCGGTAGAGTCAGTTTCGGACGCGACGCACAGCGCCGTGTTGCCGAAATCGTCCTCGGCATGAACGTCGGCACCGGCCTCTAGCAAAAACCCTACCATTTGGGTCGAACCTAGGGATCCGGCAATTATGAGTGGTGTGCGCCACAATGCTTGGTCTCGCACTTCGAGTCTTGCACCGTGTCGTACGAGTTGTTTGCTCGCGCTCAACGCATCGCAATGTACAGCGAAGAGCAACGCCCTACTCAGTCTCACCACCGACGCCGGACATGCGCTTTCAATGGCCGGAATGGCCACGCCTAGCGCTTCGTCGTGGCCAGAAGCAATCTCCCTAAAAAGACGTTTTTCATCGTTTGACAGTCCGCCTGCAGCGCTTATGTCAGAAGCTATCTTGGTCATGTTACTCCCCCATTAACTCGCCGACCTGTTTGCGCGTTAGCGCCAGCGCGTAATCCTCCCCAAGCACGCCTTCTTCAGCCAGGCGCCGGGCAGCGAGGCGGCGTGCGGTTTCGCTGACATCTGCCGGGTTCTCGCCAGGCGCCATATCGATCAGCAGTTTGCGGCCGCGACGAACATGGGTCAGTTCGTCGGCATGGACGAAATCAAAGGCCTTTCCGATGAGGTCATCATCGCGCGCATAAGCCTGCTGAGCCATGACATTTAGGCGGCTCACGATATTTAGCTCTCCAAATATATTGAGCTGCGCAAAGGCTAATACCGGTGGCATGGGTGCGCGCACATTGATGCCAATGATGGAGCATGGAATCTCGAAGGGATCGTGGCCAAGATTAGCCAGGATCGCGTGGCCAGTCTCTACATGCCGTGCCTCGTCTTCGACGAAACGCGCGAGCTGTTCGACCAGCTCGAAGGGAGCATCATCTAGGTCGAACAGGACGTTTGCAAATGTTTCAATGGCATCAATCTCGTCGCGCTGAACCCGGGCCAGTTCCAGACGGTCGACCCCGTACTTGTCATCCGGCAACTGGTGCAGTCCGTCAGAAGTCGAATACTGGCGGGACTGGTGGAACAGGGCAAACCTACCATCGCGCGCGCATTCGTTTGTCCGCTGATAGGGCTCACGGCTGTCCTGCCGTAACATCGGCGATGGGCAGCCGTCCGAGCTTCGAGACTTCAGTATCGCCGTGATATGTGTCTCAAAAAATTGGCTTTCGAAATCAATAGCGACATAGGCCGACCGGGCCGTTTCAAGCCAGTCAGTGACCTCTACGATATCTGGTGCAAAGCGTCGCATAATCAATACGCTTGGGCGGTCTAGAAGGTGGCTGGTCCTTTGGATATACTGTGATTGGGTCTCGGCGAGATGGGCTACTAGGGCACTATAGCCGAAAACAAACTCGGCAGCGGAATCGGAATACAGCAACTCGTTGCAGACAGCCGATATTATCTGCGGGATGACGCACAGTTTCGAGTCGCGCACCCGCAGTTCGACCAGCCTCCGGCGCGTCGCCCCTGCAATCTCTGCATGCAGAAAGAGACTGTGAGCCAAAAAAACCTTTGTCTCGATTTCAGGGATGCGTATGATGGTTCCCGCGATCACCCGCACCAGGGACCAGTGGCTGAAGAACAGATATTTCAACTCTTCCACAGCCTGATCGAAGCTGAGCGCGGAATCGATCTCGACGGATAAAGGCGGCAATTTCGGTAGAGGAGCGGTGTTATTCGCTGCCCGCGACTTTGTGGTCTTTGGAATGTTCATCCTGAATACCCCCTATTAAATTCGGCGTTCAATCGCGCCAAGCAGTGTCGATTGATGTGGGACAAATTTGCGGGGAAGTTGCGACCAGGTTGCAAAAAATTCGTCGAGTGCCGCTGAATTGCCGTAGATATCAAGATAATCCGAGGCTCCCCCGTCAATCTCATGTTGGCGCAGATAATGCTCGACCGGCCAATCCATTATCCTTGCGTGGCGGTGATGAAAATCATGCGCAGGCATAACAGATACACAAACAAAACTACGCTCCAGTATCGGCTTAAGCATCGCGACAGACCAATATCCCCAGGCGAGAAGTGAGCCGCTCCAGCACAGGTCCTTGCGTGGCGCAGAAATCAAAAAAAACCTGCCATGTGAAATACGGCGTACGAAATCGCGTGGTGCTTCATTGCTTGCACGGCGCGACAGCCAAAGATGCTCGGCTGGAACTTGCAGCCCGATGCTGATCGCAAGAAGTGGACCAATTGGCACGAACCATGCTAGGAGCCAGACATTCCAAACGCCGTACCACGTCACTAGGCAAAGAACCGCGCCATGCATGGACCATGCTATGACGTGCCGGAGAAGTGATCCAGAGATGAAATTTGATCGGGTTCTGTCCCAGAGAAACAGCAGATGGTAGCGCGGAGAAAACAGCGTCAACAGCAGGCGTTTTCTGTACCAGCGGATCTCCCGGCCCGTTTCGAACCCCATCATTAACAGAAGGCCCATATCCGGATCGTTTATGTTGCCAATCCCGTCCAGCCCGTGATGTTGCATGGTGTGGCCATGAGCATACTCGTCCATATTCGAGGCTAGAACGAACGCGGTCAGCACTTCCCCGATCCAGTTGTCCAGACGTTTGTCTCCCGTAACGCAATTATGGGCAGCATAATGCGATATGAGTTTGAGCGAACTCGCACCATTGACAGCCAAAATCCAGGCAATGGGTAGCGCCAGCAACCAAACGCCACCTAGCGAAAGGAAAGCTACGGCAAGCCCGACACCAGACGTAAATTTAACAAGGTCGATCACCAGGCGGACAACCGGCGTAATCGTGAGCACTGGCCTCTGTCCCGACAAGGGCTTTCCGCTTACCGCTGTAATCAACGGTTGAAGCCAGTTTGGAAACCTGTCGAAGGTTTCCCTCGGCGGTTTCGACGTGTCGAGGAGAGAACTCAATCTGCCAAGCATGTTTTGTGGGGCGGGTTGCTCCTTGTCATGCGCGCCAGCGGTCGAAGTCGTTTCCTCAATCAGTGCCATATTAAATCGCCCCAAAAGAATTTGTGATTGTCAGCTTTGTCTGTCGGTCCGACAGAACCTCCTGCGCTGCGTCCCGCAGACATTTGGCGCTGGCTCTGACTACCTCGGTGTCTTCGAGCCCGATGGAAACTCGAAGATATGAGGGTGCGTCGGCGCGGTTCAACCGCGTCGTTTCGTAAACCCGCGCGCTGGATTTCAACCAACCGAACCCGGCCCGGACGTCAGGCACGACCGCCTCACCATGAGCACGCGCCCTTTGCTGCCACCGCGTTAGCAGCCGTTTGTAGTCCGCTCCTTCGCAGTTTCCGAAAGCCAGAAATATGAGCGAACCGACACCTTTTGCTAAAACCTTGGCATTGCCCTCGTCGGCGAATTTGTCGAGCACAATAGCTTCAAGCTCGGGCATGCCAGAACGAGACAGCTCTGCTGCAAAAGTCCGGACGTTTCGGCTGTGTGTCGCCATTCGCAGCGGCAGCAATCGGATGAGCGAAGCGTCGAGATAGGAGAGTGCCCGGGCCTGGAGGAATTGCCCGGTGTCGCGCCCATAGTTGCGTGCGGATGCGATGAGATCTCCTGCGCCGTAAACAACACCGCACATCGCATCATTTGTGATGTATTTGGTGCCGCTTTCGACAACGAGGAGACGGTCTGTAAAGTCGAGCAGATCGAACCAGCGGGTAAGTGCGCTCTGCACTGAATTGTCGAGAATGAAGATCGGCGCCGACGGGCTCGCCGACCAATCCGTGATATCGCGCACAGGATCGACGCTTGGCATATTGGCAATTGTTTCGAGAAGAACGACGTCAGGGCGGAAGGCCGCAAGCGCATCCCGCAAGGCATTTGGCTGCGCGACATCGACAGCGTGAATCTCTACGCCGAGCGGCAGGAGATACCGCTCGATTAGGCTTGATGTCTCAAAGTACCGAGACTTGCCGACAAGCAGACGTGTACCAGACCTCACCTTGCAGGCGCCGAGTGCGACAGCAATCGCCGACATGCCGCAATTAACAAGAATGCTCTGCTCGGCGCCGTAGACCTCGGCTAAGACACGTTCCAGCTGAATGCGCCGACCGTTCTCGAATGTGTCCCAATAAGTCAAGTTTGTGGTCCCAGCTTCGGTACGAGCCGCCAGTGCCCAAAACGCCTCCATATCCTCGACGGGCTCAGCGATATTCACGGCACTGTTAAGCTCTGCCGCCCGCTGGTGTATCACCGCATGCAGGTGGTTAGCCTGGCGTTGCCATTGGGCGAGCGAACGACTGGAGCAGTTTCCCACGCAGTCCGGATCGTAGACGCGTAGCGCTTCAGTCAGATAGTCTGGAGCCTTATCATGCGTTTGGCTCAGCATCCCCGGAAACCTTCTAAATGTCTCCGTGTAGCGACGATGTGTTTGGCCTGACGGTTCGAAGGGCACGACATCAGCGATGGATCTCGGCAACCAGAAGGTGATGGCTGAGAAAGATCCCAGGCATCGACTCGCGCCGGTCGGTGAAAATCACCCGTCCGCGCCCGTTGAGCATATCGCTCCATTCGTCCGCCGAGCGATGGGCTGCGGGACAAGGTAACGGAGTATTGTTTAACCCGTAATTGAAGAAATCGTCGACCAAGATGTGCAGATCGTTCGGCAGGTCGGGCTCGACGCAATTCTCGACGATGATTACGCGATTGGCCGCGAGTTTCAGAGCAAGTTGCAGAAGCCCTTCAGAATCCGCCTCGTGGTGAAGAGCGGTGATAAGAAGAACCGTATCGTAGCTGTTTGGCACGGCTTCCCTTGCAAGCGTGTCATGATCCAGCCAAGTCACACTGCCTTCAGTTGAGGGGTAACTCTCGCGAATGTCATCGCGTTCGGTCACAGTGGTGGGCACCCCCATTTCCGAGAAGATTCCGCCTAGCTTGCCACTGCCGCAAAGTAGATCGATCGCCGTGCCCCGCACATGTGGCACAAGCCAGTGCGCCATGGTCGCTGACCGGCAATGATAAAAAACCCCATTCCAGCGTTCGCGCACACCGCGACCAGTGAGAAAATCGTGGATATCCGGGTAGGCGGCGGGCCCTTTCTCGGCAAACATTGCCGCGAGCCGGTCGGATACGTCCACCGCTTCGCACTGCGCATATCCAAGATCCGAATGCAGGGTACGCGACACTCGATAGGCGAATTGACGATAAATTGCGTTAGAAAAGCCCATCGGCTCAGTCGCGATGCCACTTTTCTGTTGGGAGATATTCATGTGCAGTCAAACTCCTGTATTTTTCGTCGCTAAGGGCGTGAATGGAATGATGCGATAGGACGCCGGTTTTTACTCGCGCAGCGGATGGCGTTAGCCGCGCACTCTTTTAATTTTCGGTGGTGTGTCGTTACGCATTTGGCGCCCACAGCAGGCAGTTAGGTCAATTGCGAGTGTCTTCGTTTAAAGATAACCAGATCCAATGCACTTACCTTGCCCAATGTTTCTCTATGCTCATTTTACTTTCGGATAGCCCGAGTAGTTTGTTCGAACACTGGTCTGCAAAACATCGAGAGCACTCATGATTATTGAATAGGCGCTTGTTAAAGACGATATCCGGACAGGTACTAGAGTCAGTGATCATTTTCGTAGCGGTTCACGCTCTTCGATTTCACCAAAAAACACCCTAATACCAACCGCATTGGTTCTAGGCAGATCACGCTGATGATTCGTGACGAAATCAAAGTGCATATCAACCTCCCTTAAGTTGATATGCAGAATGCACATGAAGAATTGTGTTTTTAATTGAGATAGTTGTGAAATATCAATTCGGTTTCAGTGAACAATAACGGGGTGCGTTTATCCAGCTGGAAAAGCTGGATGTGTTTCTTCGAATTGCAAAGGAAGGAGGTTAGGTTGCTGCCAAATGGAGGTTGAGCACTCACCCTCCCAACCGCCGCTATCACCATTAACTTTATTGGACCGAACACGGACTGATATGGTCCTGCATTATAACCGGTTATGAGGAAAGCGAGCCCCTAGCAGACCAAAACGTTTTTTCTTGGAGCGATTAGAGAATTATCGCTTGATGTTTCTGCTAGATCAAGTCAGAATGATCACATGATAATTTTGGGGTTGCGAGTATGAGCGTCTTTGATGAAAAGTACCTAATGGCAGAAGTGGCCAGCCTTAGTGGCCTGCCAAAGGGAAAATTTCAACTTTGGCATGGCCGCTATTCGATCACCGGTGCGGGGCATTCCCCCGTTGGTGGTGGAGTAAAAGGAGCGCCTCGTTCGTTCAGTTTCAACCACGTGATGGAGTTTGCACTTGCAAAGGAGTTCGTCGAAGCAGGGGTATCTCCAAGCATGGCGTTCAAATTTGCGCCGTTCTTCGCGTATACAGGCGGCGATGCATTTGAAGGCACGCCTGAGCGTTGCCCCGGACTCCCTTTCCACTTTGAACACGGCCGAACCCTTTTTGCCATAAATGCAAAAGGGCATTGGATCGGTTGCTGGGAGCCGTCAAATCCTGGCACTCTTTCCGAGGTTTTCAACGCTTTGGAAAATCACTTTGTCATGGTGAATGCTTCCACTGTGTTTTCACGTGTTTGTAATCGTATGGGCCGCCACCCCTACGAAATTCTCGAAGAGGCGTATACCTGTCGTCCCTCAATATGACCGAGATAGGTCAGAGGAAAGGGGAGGGAGGAGAATGAGCGATCGGGCTCTTCTTTATGCTCGAGACCGGAACGCAGCAAAACTGTTGGACATGAGTACCGCAGAATTTTGCAAGCTGGTTGCTGGTGGATTTCTGCCTGCGCCGGTCAAGATTGGCGGGCATGAGCGCTGGGACGTGACAGACTTGCGCCGGATTATTAGTGGCGATGCGATCGATGGATGCGGAGGTGTGGACTGGTGAAGAAGTATCTTTGGAAACACCCAGAAGGACGCTGGTACGTGCGTTTGAAGGGCAAATACCACCCGATCAAGGCGGAGGAAGGTACTGCCGAGTTCGACCGCCAGTATTGGGATATACTGACTGGTAAGCGGGCCGAAGCCAAAAGGTCTTGGAGCGCACTGATTGAGCTGTTTCGTCAGTCCGACAAGTGGGCCAGCTTTTCGCCGCGCTATCGGAGTGACCTTGAAAAGGTATTTCAGTACCTTGAGGAGAAGATCGGAAAATCGGATGTTTCGCGACTGATGCAGCCCGACATTTACGACGCGATGGACAAGAACAAGCACCGCGTTCGGTTCGCCAACTATATCCCCACGGCCATTTCAATGTTGTCAAAGCTGGCAATCCGCAAGCGATGGCGGCTCGACAATCCTGCCCTGGACATTGAACCGCTCAAAGTTCCGAAAACACGCAAGAAACCGCATTTGCCTTGGCCAGATTGGGCTGTGGACCTGATGCGGGCTAACGGTGAACCGCTGGCCCGCCTGATTTTTGAAATAGGTATTGGCAGCGTCCAGCGTCCGGGTGACTGGGTTGGCTTCACTTGGGGCGATTATGACGGTGATACGCTCAAACTGCGCCAGAACAAGACAGACATGCCGTTGCTGCTCCCATGTACAAGGGCACTCAAGGCTGCTCTGGATCAGGCTAAGGCAGGTCTTGGATTTGCGCCCATGCCGAACCGCCATATTCTGGCTAAGGCCACTGGCGATCCGATGAACTATCACAGCATGGCGAAAATCATGATTGCCGAGCGTAAGCGTTTGGATCTGATGGCATTTGACCAACATGCCCTTCGCTATCGCGGTGTGATGGAACTGGCCTGGGCTGGGTGCGACGACGATGAGATTGCCAGCTACAGCGGCCACACCACAAAAGCGATGATTCAGAAATATGCAGGGGAGGCGAGACAGATCATGCGGGCGCGCCAAGCGGCTACGAAACGCAAGTGAACAGAACAAGTCCAGAACGTAAACATGATACCTGAGGTGATACCCCAATGAGCAGTGAAACGGCTAACCCATTGAAAATATTGGAGGCGAGTACGAGAATCGAACTCGTGTACACGGATTTGCAATCCGCTGCGTAACCACTCCGCCAACTCGCCTTTTCAAGACCTTCTATTTATGTTCGGTTCCGTTCGCAAGTGTCAAAACAACAATCAATCCCGGAAATCTTCGGACCTATAAGCATGCACTTTCAGTCGTAGAATGCGGGTGTCGCATGGTATCTTTCTTGAGCTATGGCGGTCGGTTTCATCATCCGGCGGCATCCTGGCAAAGGTCAATCTCCGCTGTGGGTGTCTGACGTCAGCATCTCTGCGGCAGAATCGAGGATTTGAACACTGGAGGGTCACAGGGTTACCGTGAATTTTGTAGAGGGACGATGAACAAGAATTCCGGCATCAGCAAAGCTGCGGCTGACAAGCTGGGAAAGAAGAACCGCCGTAAAACGCGGCAAACCTATTTTGCTGAGTGAGGCCGCGAACGCCATTGGTCTGAGTGACCGGGTGAAAAAGATCCGCATTATTCTGGGAGCCTTCGCGGCGAGGTTACTATCTCGGCATTGTGCCGCTGTGACGGGATCTCAAGGGGGGCTGTATTACAGTTGGTCTAAGGAATTCCCTGAGGGCGGGAAGACTTAGCGCGCGGCCACCAGGGCTTGCGCAATTAAGACGGCTACACCCGGCAGGGCGCCGGTCACTTGCATGGGGGCACCCTGAAACCCGGCTGCTTTCAGGGCCTGGGGAATGTCACTGCGGCTGTGGTCGCCGGATTGGGCAAAGAATGGCAGGCATATGGCCCGATCGCCTAGCGGTCTCGCGGCACTCTCAACCGTTGGATCCTGTTCCACAAATCCTGTGGTGATCCGGGCGTTTGGCAGCACTGGGCACAGGGCCTGTGCAAACCCTTCGGCGGCCTCGGCGGCTTTGGGGCCGCGCGCCGAGCCATGCGCGGCCAATAGCAGGTCATAGCTTTGATCGGTCCAGCCCCGCTGCACGGCCTCGCGGTGTACTGCGGCAGCGACAAGCGCGGGCAGGGCAGGGTCCAGCCCAAAGGGGCAGGCCATCTGATGGGAGATGGTGCCGATCCGACCGGGCAGCACTTTACCGGTGAACCAGCCTCGGGCCATGAAAAACGGATAGACCACCGCGCCGTTGGTCAGTTCGGCCTCAAACCGCCCCGGCGCAGATAGGGTAGCCGAGCGGATCTCCCACATGGGCAAAAGATCCTGCACCTGTGCCGCCATCCGGGCCAGTGCTGCCTCGGGGGGCTGCGGATCCGAGGGTTGGCCGTGGGCAGTGATCAAAGCTATGGGGCGGGTGTCTGCCATCATCAATTGGGGTCTTTGGCCCACCAGTTGCCGGGTTTCTGACGCCCGCCGTGGTTTTTGGACAGCCTGAGCGCCAGATGGCGCAGCGGCGACAGGGCTAGTTTCAGCCACAGCTGGTGGCGGGTCTGGGAATAGTCGCGGTTGAACGGGCAAACCCGCATGCAGATGGCGCAATCCGACGACAGTTTGGCCCAGAACGAGAAACATTTCTCGGCGTTCGAAGTCCATTTGCGCACGCCTTTGATGGCCGAGACATTGCCACCGCCCACCTCGGGTGCGCCAAAAGGCAGCGCTTTGACCGGGCAGGCCTCGGCGCATTTGGTGCAAATGTCGCAAAAGGCACGCACGCCCTGGGGTTTGGCCTGGTCATGGGCCAGCGGCAGGTTGGTAAAGATCTTGGAGAACCGCAGACGTGGGCCAAATTCGGGGGTGATGACCATCTGGTTGCGGGCATACTCGCCCAGTCCCGCCTTGACCGCATAGGGGATCACCAACCCGGTGTCATTCATCGACGGCACCGCCTCATAGCCGAGGTTGCGGATATAGGCGGCCAGTTGCATCACGATGGAGGCCTCGTGGCTGTATTCGCGACCCGTCGCGGCCCCCGCCAGCGCCGAGGGGTAGGTGGCGACCAGATCCTGTTCCATTTCATGACCCAGCACGATCACATTGGTCAGGCCCTCGGGCAGGTCATGCGGTGCGTCACTCATATCGCGGGTGTCGACGCGACTGGTGTATAACCAGCGCTCATCCAGATCGGTGACACCGCAAAGATCGGCGCCAAAGAACTTGGCGATGCGCTTTATCTCAACCGACATCTGCGCCGGATCATCGACCTCGACGGTGTCTTCAGCAACAGGTGTGTCTGACTGGATCGGCGACTGAAACCCTTGACGCAGCCCCTGATCTGCGGTGCGGTTGGACACCAAGTCCGAGATCAGCCAAGCGGCGTTACGCAGGGCAAAATCACGCTGGGTAAAGCCGTCGCCCCGGCGCGGCGCGGCCTCCATCCGGTATGAGGCAAAGAACTTGGCGCTGTGTTTTGACATCACCGCTTTGTCCCAAAAGGCGCGGGTGAAGATATCGTTGCGCTGGGCAAAGCCTTCAAAGTCATCGGTGACCTCGATGCCAGCTGCAGCGTCGCCATCACGTTGGGGCGGGGTGTTGTTGGGCCATACCATGGCGCGAAGCTATCGGGCTGGGTTCATGGGTGCAACATTTACATTGGCCGCGGACATGCTCTGTAACTGCCGCTGGTTTCACGAAAAAATTTCTGTAATCCAATCGCGCACCAACATTTCTTCGGGGCTGTTTGGGGCTGGTCTGGTTGTTGGCATCAGGTAGTGCCCCTGTCCCATTGGTATCTCAAAATCCATCACCCGTTTGATCCGGCCCTGGTCCAGCGGAGCCTGCGCATAGCGCTGCATGACCATCGCCACACCAGCCCCTGCTGCTGCCATCTCGATGGCTGCCAGTGAGGTGTCGGTCAGCAATGTGGCGGCGCGATCCTCGGGCTCTAGCCCCTGACTATTGGAAAACCGCAGCCAGTTATCCTGGTAGCCGTGAATATGGATCTGGTTTTGCGCCAGCAGCTGTTGCGCCGATCCTAGCTGCCCGGCCAATTCTGGCGCGGCCACCGGCACCACGGTTTCAGAACACAGCAGATGTGCCCGGCGGTCGAACCAGCTGGACGGGCCAAGGCGCAGATCGATGTCCACATCCTCTTCGCTGGTGCTGTCGGCCCAGATCGCCGAGATCAGTCGCAGTTTGATCTGCGGATTCTGGTCCTGAAACGCACCAAGACGCGGCGCGATCCATAACACGGCGGTCGAGATCGGCGCGCGCAGAGTAATGGTGCGCGCCTCCATCGGGCGCAGCAGCCCACGGGTGGAATAAGCGATATCATCCAGCGCCTGGGCGATGCTGGGGTAATAAGCATGCCCCAATGCGGTCAGCTCCAGATGGCGGGCGCGCCGGATGAACAGGGCAACGCCAAAACTGGCCTCCAGGCTGCGGATCTGATGTGACACGGCGGCCTGGCTTAGCCCCAGTTCCTGAGAGGCGGCGGTAAAGCTGCGCAACCGGGCCGAGGCCTCGAAGGCGCGCAGCCAGACAAGATTGGGGAGATCGGCCATACGTTGCTAATTTTCTTAGGGTCAAGCAGCCTTATTATTCATTTCATTTTTGGCTGGGGTCAAGCTAGCCCTTGGTTAGTTATTCAAAATAAAGGCTGGTCGCATGGCAATAGAACTGAACGTAGGCTTTATCGGGCTTGGCAATGTGGGTGGCAAACTGTCGGGCAGCCTGTTGCGCAACGGTGTGGGCCTGTCGGTGCACGATTTGGATGCGGATTTGGTGCAGGGTTTTGTGGCCAAAGGCGCCAGCGCCGGTGGCTCTGCCGCTGCGATGATGCGCGACTGCGATGTGGTGATCACTTGCCTGCCGTCGCCCGCCGCTTCGGATGCAGTGTTGCAAGAGATGTTGCCAGAGGTACGCGACGGCAAGATCTGGCTGGAAATGTCCACCACCGACGAGGCCGAGGTGCGGCGGTTGTCAGCCGAGGTGATGGCCCGCGGCGGGGCCGCCGTGGAATGCCCGGTCTCTGGCGGTTGCCACCGTGCCGACACTGGCAATATCTCAATCTTTGCAGGCTGTGATCGCCCAACCTTCGAGCGTATCCTGCCGCTGCTGACCCTGATGGGCCGCCGGGTGCTGCACACCGGAGAGATCGGCACCGCGAGCACCCTGAAGGTGATGACCAACTACCTGGCGACGGCCAACCTGCTGACCCTGTCCGAGGCCATGGTGACGATGAAGGCGGCAGGTCTGGACATGGCCACCACCTATGAGGCGATCAAGATCAGTTCTGGCACCTCGTTCACCCATGAAACCGAAAGCCAGCTGATCCTGTCGGGGTCGCGGGACGTGAATTTCACCATGGATCTGGTGCTCAAGGATATCGGGTTGTTCCAGACCATCGCCGAGCGCAACAATGTGCCGCTGGAGCTGTCACCAGAGGTGATCCGCATCATGAAGGATGGCCAGCAGCGCTATGGCGACCGCGCCCAATCGGATCGCATCATTGAACGGCTGGAGGAGGCGACGGGTCTTAAGGTGCTGGCCGATGGTTTCCCATCCGATTTGATCGATGATGAGCCCGAGGAGCAGGGATATGAGGTCGTCGTCAATCGGGCAGCACAATAAGCATACCCAATAGTGGGGGCTGTTCGCCGCGCTTGTTTCAGGCTAGACCCGTCGCGCGCCTTTTGGGTGTAGGATCTGGGGAATGGAACATGAGCGACGAAATTTTGGTAACGGTCAGGGCGTCAGAAGTCCGTCGCTATATGGGCGTCGGCATGCTGGGTTCAGTCGGCGTGTTGGTTCTTTACGTGGCGCTGTCGACGCCACCTTCGGTTGGCTGGCTGGTGTTCCTGCTGGCTGTCGGCCTGTCGACGATCTGGTTGGCGGCACGCATGTGGCAGGCGACCCAGTTTACCATCGAGCTGACAGAAACAGAGCTGCGCTGCACCGATGGCAATGTGATTGCGCGGATCGACGATATTGAAAACATTGATCGCGGTTTCTTTGCGTTCAAACCGTCAAACGGGTTTCTGATCAAGACAAAGACCCCAGCCAGCCGTATCTGGCGGCCGGGGCTATACTGGCGCATGGGGCGCCGTATTGGTGTTGGTGGCGTCACCCCCGGATCGCAAAGCAAGGCGGCGTCGGAAATCCTGGCGGCGATGGTCGCGATGCGCAGCCAGGGGGGGGATGGTCGGCTCTAGCCTTAACTGGTGTCGTCCACAATATCGTCGTGAGTACCACCAGCTGTTAAACTGCCCTCAAAGACAATCTGCGGAGAAAAGCGGGGCCGGGTGAACACAAAGTTGTAGATCTCCATGTCCGGAAGGCCAATATTAAAGGCTGCGTCGACGTCGTTTTGTGTTTCCACCAGAATGACACGCTCCTGATCGGGCATGGTTGGCAAGTTGTCTGCGACTTCGCTGATTGTGGCGTCGGTCCAGGAAAAGAACTCGGTGCCGCGATTGACAGACCAGTCAACATAGTAGCGATTATCGTCTTCATCCCAGCGAATGACCGAAATCCGAAGCGAGATCGCGGAATCTGAGCGGGCCAGCAACTCAGTCAGTGATTGCATACTGTCTATATATTCGTTGGTGATGGCATTGGTCTCGCGTGAGACCAGATCTGACACCGTATAGGCGGCCTTAAGGTTGGCACTTTCCTGTCTGAAGGCATCAAAATAGGTGTAGATGGCTGCAAAGACCAGCAGCAGAGCGGGCAAATAGAAAGCCGTCTCGATTGACACAGATCCATCGGTATCACGGCGAAAGTTTTTTAGGATGGGTGTTTTGAAACGGTCCATGATCACCTCGGCTCCTGAACAAATGCAGAGGAAGCAAACAGGCTGACACGGCCATCGCCATCTTTGCCCAGACTGTCGCCTAACCCCCATTGCGGGAATATGGGATTGAATTTCATACAGGCCCGAATAAACATCAGCTCATTGGACTGACCAGAGATGAAACTGCGCACCGGCAGCACCTCTTCAACCGCGTTGATACAGTCAGGGGTCGCGTCAATAGCTGTCCAGTTAAAGGGATCAACCTGCACCATTTCCAATCGTAATGACGTATCACAACTGTCGATAAAACCAGATCTGGCGCAAATCGTGTCTCGGATATCGTCATGTTGTTGATCAGAGCCCGTGCCCAATCGCAGGTCCCGCACCGTCTGGTCCAGGGCCCGCTCCAGCATGGATTGCTTGATGGTGATCAGCCCCAGTTCAACTGTGGACATCAAAATCATCAAAAAAATAGGGACCACAATGGCGAATTCAACTGTGACATTGCCATCTTCGCGGCTTCGAAACTGCCGCAGCGGCTGTAGAGCGCGCCCAATCATTGGGTCAACCTCAGCTGTCTAATTGACGTGGCAATCGAGGCAAAGGCATCGGTGATTTCCAGCCCGCTCACGTCAAAATAATGGGCATCCGAACTGGCGCAGTCCTGCAACACGGCCTGACCGCCACTCGGGGCCTCGAATCCAATGGTATAGACGATGATCCCGGCTGCTTTGGCCGCGTCGCAAATATTATTGGTCCGACTGTTTTTCGTAGAGGTGTTGTAGTAGTCATAAACACCATAGTACCACTCGCTCTTTGCCGAAGAGCTACCCTGCCAGGGACGGTAGTTGTAATAGTAATTATGTTTCAGCGACGTATAGGCCCAGAGATCCGCATAGCTGAGCTGCTGCGGGTTGGTTCCCGTCTTGTAGCTATATGAATAGCCATTGTGGGGCCAGTAATAGGTCGAGCTGTTCTTGGGAATAGAATACCGATCACTGGCGGCGTCATACCAGACTTCCGACAAGCCCCTACGGTGGTCATCTTCGACATAGTATTGCGATGTGTTTTGCCCATCAGTCATCAAGACAACAACTTTGATCGTATCGCTGTCTGAATACTCAGACGGTCGCGCGCTAAAATCATTCGGGATGATTGCACCGCTGCCTGTTGACAGTTCGGTGATGGCAGGTTGTGCGCTGGGATCGAGCAAAGCAGTCCCCCACTTCATCCCAAGATCAATCGAAGTATTTCCCCAGGCATAAAGATCGTCGATAAAGGCCTTTAGCGTCGTGGCATTCTTTTGAAATAGCAGTATTTCGCGATCCACACGATCCGAGCAGACCGGGCGGGGAACCCTGTCTCCATCACTGTCTCCACGGGTATCGTTGTAGTACCAGGGGCTGAAATGCATGGTGCGCTCCAGCTCGGCAGTGGTGGAAACTGCGGTGCTGTTAAAGTCCGAAGAACTGAAATTCACGCAGTTAGAGTAGGTGTGTTCGCTTGTTACATTATATTGGTCAAACAGCTCTTCCGGGGCGGACACCTGGGTGGCATAGGGAATGATCGAGATCGACATCTTTCCGTCAGTCGTGTTTTCCACCATCGTGTCGATGAAATCTTTGGCCGCCACCTTCAGGTTGGTCAGGCGACTGTTTGAGTTCATCGAACCGGATACATCCAGCACCAACGAAATTTCCAGCCCATCAATACTTTCTTCGGCCGTCGACGAGGCATAAATAGGAATGCTTGAAACACCGGTCAAATTCATGAAATGGGTGTCGAAGTTGGTGTTAACCGTGCTTGTCACAATGCGGTAGCCCAACCCGATGTCGGACGTCGGCGTGCTGTAATACTCGCTCAGGCCCGATTTGGTCAGATAGTCGAGCACAACAGCTGCTGGTGTTTGGGTCTGGTCCAGATCTGCGGCTGCCAAGACCGCCCGGTCCAGCGTATACTGCAACTCGGTCCGGTCGCGCTCCATGCGCATCAAATCAATCCCGATACCACCAACTGTCAGCATGGACAGAAATATGAAGATGGTGGGCTTGATCAGGACGCCGTCCTCCTCCTGTGCAAATTTGCACAGGGCCATCCTGCAGCGTCCTGCCGCAGCTCTGGTTAGGGCCGTTGTCTGTCGTAGTCGCAGTCGCATTGCAGTCCTCTCTGGCCCCTTGGTGGCAGAGGGCCCGTATGGATACTGTTGGTTTTCGGTGATGTGTTAATGCTTGATGAAGATGGCGGAATTGCGGCCTTCACATGGCGTTAACCTTCAAAGTTACTATAAAATTAAGGCATTTTTTACCTTTTTTCTCGGCATTACCGGCTGGCGACCCGATAGAGCCAAAGGTCTCAAAAATTTTCAAAACGCGGAAAAAACAGGTTTTTTTGAAAGGGAATGGTCAAAAAGGTCGCACTTATTAAATAAGTCGTCATAACCTTAGAGTGACAACTGTAGGCGAGTCGTCTCAGGATCAGGGAGAAGTGCGAATGAGAAACGTCAACGAACCCAGTTTCCGCGAAAGTGTGGATCTGATGTTCAGCCGGGCGGTTGCCCTGATGGACCTACCACCTGGCCTGGAGGAAAAAATCAGGGTCTGCAACGCCACTTATACGGTGCGCTTTGGGGTGCGTCTGCGGGGCGAGATCAAGACCTTTACCGGATATCGCTCGGTGCATTCCGAACATATGGAACCGGTCAAAGGCGGTATTCGTTTTTCCATGGGTGTGAATCAGGACGAGGTCGAGGCGCTGGCAGCGCTGATGACCTATAAATGTGCCCTGGTCGAAGCCCCCTTTGGCGGCTCCAAGGGCGGGCTGTGCATCGACCCACGGCAGTATGACGAACACGAAATGGAACTGATTACGCGGCGATTTGCCTATGAGCTGATCAAGCGTGATCTGATCCACCCGTCGCAAAACGTGCCCGCACCCGACATGGGCACCGGCGAGCGTGAGATGGCCTGGATTGCCGACCAATACGCGCGCATGAACACCACTGACATCAATTCCCGCGCCTGCGTCACAGGTAAACCGCTGAATGCCGGCGGCATCGCTGGCCGGGTTGAGGCCACGGGTCGGGGCGTGCAATACGCTTTGCAAGAATTCTTCCGCGATCCTACCGATATGAAACAGGCCGGATTGACG
The DNA here is from genome assembly GCF_004006175.1 of Parasedimentitalea marina. GTDB lineage: Bacteria > Pseudomonadota > Alphaproteobacteria > Rhodobacterales > Rhodobacteraceae > Parasedimentitalea > Parasedimentitalea marina. Next base: position 3,010,107 of record NZ_CP033219.1, on the reverse strand, counting down.
GGCTCACTGGATGGCAAGCGGGTCATCGTACAGGGGCTGGGCAACGTGGGTTACCACGCGGCCAAATTCCTAAGCGAGGAAGATGGAGCAAAAGTCATCGGCATCATCGAATACGACGGTGGGCTGTATGACGCCAATGGTCTGGATGTTGAGGCCGTGCGCCAGTGGATTGGTCAACATGGCGGTGTCACCGGGTATCCCGACGCCACCTATTCCAAAGATGGCTCACCTCTGCTTGAGGCCGAGTGTGATATTCTGGTTCCGGCAGCCCTGGAAGGGGTCATCAACCTGTCCAACGCAGCGCGCATTCAGGCGCCTCTGATCATCGAGGCTGCGAATGGTCCGGTCACCGCCGGCGCGGATGAGATCCTGCGCGACAAGGGCACTGTGATCATCCCCGATATGTACGCCAATGCCGGCGGTGTGACGGTGTCCTACTTTGAGTGGGTCAAGAACCTGTCACACATCCGTTTTGGTCGTATGCAGCGCCGTCAGGAAGAGGCACGCCACCAACTGGTAATCAACGAGCTTCAGCAGTTGGAGAACGTGATGGAGGGCCAGTGGAAAATGTCACCGGACTTCCGCCAGAAATATCTGCGTGGCGCAGGCGAGCTGGAATTGGTGCGTTCGGGGCTGGATGACACCATGCGGATTGCCTACCAATCCATGCGTGAGGTCTGGCACAGTCGCGATGATGTCACCGACCTGCGCACTGCCGCCTACCTGGTCTCGATCGGCAAAGTGGCCGCCAGCTATCGCGCCAAGGGCCTGTAATCAACCAGATCAATGACGATGACGGCGCGCTGCCATAAGCGCGCCGTTTTTCGTTTAAGACCAGATAATTTTGATACTTTCTTAAATAATGCAGTTCTCTGACCCTAAGCCAGCTGCCGATGGGTACTTATCGCGCCGTTGGCTTAGCCTATCAGTAGCCGACTTTACTCGTAGTATGAATCCATCACTGCGACGCATGCTTCACTTTTCTCTTTTACCCGGGGGTAGAAATCGAACAGCCACGCTTCAAAGGCACCTAGGTCTTCGTCACGTAGAAAATTAGTTCTAGCAACCATCTGATCGTAAGCTCCGAAAAACCTTCGTTGAATCTGTCCCAATTGGTTGTCATTAAAGTCTGCTCTTATGCAGCGGTCAGCTATCTGAAAAAACGCATTGGTGTTCTCAACTAATTCTGTGTCATTGATTTTGGATGCCAGTGAAGGGGTGGCCGCCGTCAGCAACCCAAGTGCTCCTGCGAGCAGTATTTTGGTGCAAGTATTGTTCATTTTGTCTGTCTTCTTTACTTATTTGAAGCGACCTGTCGGCGCTTCATCAGGCCAAATATGTCATGTTTAATATTCTACAGCGGTTTGCTAAAATGGGGGATTACCCGACCAAGGCGTTTTGCACGGTCCTTGAGGGCAAGTTCTAACAACAACAGATCTTCATGAAAAGCGTTCCTGGTGGTCGTGCTACTGCCTGTGAAAATGCGCTTTCTCGAAGTGGGCCGGACCTTGAGAAACGATGTCAAATTTCAGGCACGCTGCCCCTAGTTGTCAAAGAACGACATGTGCTGTCGCAACTGGAACTAGACATGTATGCCCAGTATATGTGCTTGTATCGGTAACAAGGTGCCGATCCGCAGCGTTTCTACCAAAGGGGGTAGGAGCCATGCGGGAAAGCGGCTAGCAATGCTTCAGCGGGAAGGAACGGCGGATTGGTCGCGCCCGCTGGATTTTATTTTGGAGGTAGGCCATGCGGTTTTCAGGCTGGCGGGTGCTCAAAGAAGGGCTGACAGGCAACAAGGGCTGGACTGGGCATTGGCGCGACCCCGAACCGAAACGCGAATATGACGTGGTGATCATCGGCGGTGGCGGCCATGGGCTGGCAACGGCCTATTATCTGGCAAAAGAACACGGCATCACCAATATCGCGGTGCTGGAAAAGGGCTATCTGGGTGGCGGCAACGTTGGCCGCAACACCACCATTGTACGGGCCAACTATTACCTGCCGGGAAACTCTGAGTTCTACTCACATTCAATGCACCTGTGGGAGGGGCTGGAGCAGGACCTGAATTATAATGCGATGATGTCTCAGCGCGGATTGATGATGATTTATCATAACGATGGCCAGCGCGACGCCATGGTGCGGCGCGGCAATGCGATCATCAATCAGGGTGACGATGCCGAGTTGCTGGATATCGAAGGCGTGCGCCAGCGGGCGCCGTTTCTGAATTTTGATGACAACCGTTTCCCGGTCATGGGGGCTTTGCTGCATCGGCGCGGCGGCACCGCACGCCATGATGCGGTGGCCTGGGGCTTTGCCCGGGGTGCGGATATGCGCGGTGTGGATCTGATCCAGAATTGCGAAGTCACAGGCATCGATGTTGAGAACGGAAAGGTCCGCGGGGTGCAGACCTCGCGCGGGGTGATCCGGGCCAAGAAAGTGGCGCTGGCGGCGGCGGGCCGCTCTGGCCAGGTGGCGGCGATGGCTGGGCTGCGGCTGCCCATTGAAAGCCATGTGTTGCAGGCCTTTGTCACAGAGGGGCTGAAGCCGATCATCAATCACGTCATCGCCTTTGCCGAGAGCCATATGTATATCAGTCAGTCGGATAAGGGCGGGCTGGTGTTTGGCAGCTATCTGGATTTTTACAACTCTTATGCCGCACGCGGTAACCTGCCAATGGTCGAGCATACCATGGAAAGCATCATGGCGATGGTGCCCGCGCTGGGCAAGGCGCGGCTGTTGCGCAGTTGGGGCGGCATCATGGATATGACGCCGGATGGCTCGCCAATCATCGATCACTCGGGGATTGAAGGCCTCTATCTGAACTGCGGTTGGTGCTACGGCGGCTTTAAGGCGACGCCGGGATCGGGCAATGCCTATGCCCATTTGATTGCAACCGACCGCCCGCATGGGGCGGCGACCAAGTTTAAACTGGACCGATTCCGCTCAGGCTATGGATTGATGGATGAGGAGGGCACCGGTGCGCAACATAATCTGCATTGATCTGGATTGGATTGGGGATTTTGGGGGCGCTGCCCCCTCGGCCTGGTGGCCTCACCCCTGGAGTAGTTTTGAAAAGATGAAGGGGGCTGGCGCATGAGGGTCACCTGTCCGAATTGCGGTGAGCGGGATCGCCGGGAATTTTACGTCAAAGGGGCGGCCCTGGTGCGCCCGGGCGCGGATGCGCCGGTGGAGGCCTGGCATGAGCATGTCCATATGCGCGACAATCCGGCCGGTGACGTGCATGAGTTGTGGTATCACGAAATGGGCTGTGGGGCCTGGCTGAATGTGTGCCGCAATGTTGTGAGCCATGAGGTGGTGTCAGCTGTGCTGGCGGCGGGATCTGATCTGGGGGGTGCGCGATGAGAGTTGCGGGTAAGGGCCTGTTGGCGGGCGCCAAGCCGGTCACGTTTTCCTTCAATGGCCGTCATCTGGTGGGGTTAGAAGGCGATACGCTGGCCTCGGCCCTGTTGGCCAATGGGGTGCATTTGGTGGCGCGCTCGTTCAAGTATCATCGGCCGCGCGGTATTCTGACAGCGGGCAGCGAAGAGCCCAATGCGCTGGTGACCATCGGGTCAGGGGCGCAGAGTGATCCTAATATTCGCGCCACGAGCCAGGAGATTTTTGAGGGTCTGGAGGCGCGAAGCCAGAATTGCTGGCCCTCGGTTGAGCATGATATCCAGGCGGTTAATGATCTGGCCTCGCCGGTTTTGGGGGCTGGGTTTTACTACAAAACCTTCATGTGGCCCGCCAAGTTCTGGGAAAAGATCTATGAGCCGATTATTCGCAGGGCGGCAGGCCTGGGCGCTTTGTCGGGGCAGGCGGATCCGGACCCGTGTGAAAAGGCCTATGCGTTTTGTGATCTGCTGGTGATTGGATCTGGTCCTGCCGGCTTGATGGCGGCACTGACAGCGGGGCGCGCCGGGGCGGATGTCATTCTGGCCGAAGAGGATGCCAGCATGGGCGGTCGCCTGCTGGGTGAGGTGGAGCAGATTGATGGCCTGTCCGGCGTAGACTGGGTGGCACAGGTGCTGGCCGAGCTGGAAAGTCTGGACAATGTCCGGCTGATGCCGCGGACCGCTATTACAGGGGCCTATGATCAGGGCACCTATGGTGCGCTGGAGCGAGTGGGGCATCATCAGCCGCGTCGCGCTGACCTGCCGCGCGAGTGTTTCTGGCGCATTGTGGCCAAGCGGGCTGTGCTGGCGGCGGGGGCGATCGAACGTCCGATTGCGTTTAAAAACAACGACCGCCCTGGCATTATGACCGCCAGCGCTGTGCGGTCTTATCTGAACCGCTGGGGGGTAGCGCCGGGGCAGCGGGTGACGCTGTTTGTCAATAATGATCAGGCCCATGACACTGCGCGCGATTTGGTGCAGGCGGGCGTGCATGTGGCGATGGTGGTGGACAGTCGCCATGATGCGCCGGACAGCGATCTGTACCCGGTGATGAAGGGGGCGCAGGTCTGTGACACTGGCGGGCGCAAGCGGATCGACAGCATCACCGTGCGCTCGGTCCAGGGCGAGGAGCGCATTCAGACGGATTGCTTGGCGATGTCAGGGGGGTGGAACCCAACCTTGCATTTGACCTGTCACTTAAACGGTCGGCCACAGTGGAACCGTGATATCTATAGCTTTGTGCCAACACCGGGCACCGTGCCGGGACTGACCTGTGCCGGAGCCTGCAATGGTGAGTTTTCGACCATCGGCGCCCTGCGGGAAGGGGCCGAGGCTGCCAGCCAGGCGCTGGAGGATCTGGGGGTGAAAGCATCCAAACCGGATCTGCCAATTGCCGGTGACGCGCCTTACAATATTACCGCGCTCTGGGCGGTGACGGGCAAGGGCCGGGCCTGGCTGGATTTCCAGAACGATGTCACCGTCAAAGATGTGAAACAGGCCGCCGCCGAGAACTTCCGCTCGGTCGAACATATGAAGCGTTACACGACGCAAGGCATGGCCACCGATCAGGGTAAGAACTCAAACGTGGCGGCGCTGGCGGTGCTGGCGGACGCCACCGGGCGCGGCATTCCGGAAACCGGAACCACGACGTTCCGGCCACCGTTTGCGCCGGTGTCTATTGCCGCCATGGGGGCGGGGGCTGCCGGGGCAGGGTTCAAGCCACAGCGCTTCCTGACCTCGCATCTGGCCAGCAAGGAACTTGGCGCGCCAGCGATCGAAGTGGGGTTGTGGTATCGCTCCAGCTATTTCCCAACAGCCGGGGAAAGCAATTGGCGTCAGTCCTGCGACCGCGAGGTCGGACTGGTGCGCGAGGCTGTCGGGATTTGCGATGTCTCGACATTGGGTAAGATCGACATTCAGGGGCCGGATGCCGCGAAACTGCTGGATCTGGTCTATACCAACACTTTCAGCACGCTAAAGCTTGGCCGGGTGCGTTACGGTCTGATGCTGCGCGATGACGGCTTTGTTATGGATGATGGCACCACCGCGCGGTTGGGTGAGAACCACTATGTGATGACCACTACCACTGCCGCCGCTGGGCAAGTGATGGCGCATCTGGAGTTTGTGCAGCAGGTGATGCGACCCGAGTGGGATGTGCAGATTACCTCGGTGACCGAACAATGGGCGCAATTTGCCATTGCCGGGCCCAAATCGCGGGAGCTGCTGAATGGCATCCTGGGCGATCAGATCGATGATGCCAGCTGGCCCTTTATGGCCTGCGGTGCGGTTGATGTGCTGGGCGTTTCGGGGCGGTTGTTCCGGATCTCGTTCTCGGGCGAGATGGCCTATGAACTGGCGGTGCCTGCACGTTTCGGCGATGCGCTGTTTCGCGAGTTGCTACAGCGCGCCAAGACCCTAAAAGGTGGCGCCTACGGCATGGAGGCGCTGAACGTATTGCGCATTGAAAAAGGTTTCCTGACCCATGCCGAGCTGAACGGCACCGTCACCGCCTTTGATTTAGGCATGCAGGGCATGGTGTCGAAAAAGAAAGACTGCATCGGCAAACCGCTGTCGTCGCGCCCCGGTCTGATGGCCGAGGACCGCGAACGGCTGGTTGGGCTGAAACCTATTGGTGCGGTCAAACAGCTGACCGCCGGGGCGCATCTGTTCAATCCTGATGATCCCGTTGAGCGGATCTATGATCAGGGCTATGTCACCTCAGCCGGGTTCTCGCCCACGCTGGGTCACTCGATTGCGCTGGGCTTTTTGAAGAACGGCCCAGATCGCATTGGCGAAGAGGTGCGGATGGTGGACCATATGCACGGTATTGATGCGCTGTGCGAAGTGGTGAGCCCTGTATTCTTTGATCGTGAAGGAGGCCGTGCCCGTGGCTGATCTGATTGCACTGACACCCTGTGACGGGCTGCTGCCCCTGACCAGTGGCAGCCTCACCCTGACCGAAGACTTGCCCACCGCGATGACCTCGGTTGCGCCCTACACCGGGCAGGATGATGCACTAAGCGCGGCGCTGCAGGCGGAACATGGCATGGCTTTTCCGTCGATCGGTCGCAGCACCGGCAAGGCGGGGGGGCGGGCGATCTGGTTTGGCCAGGGCGTGGCGCTGTTGCAGGGGGTGGTTGCGGCACCGGCGCTGGCCGAGTTTGCCGCCCTGACCGATCAAAGCGATGCCTGGGCGGTGGTGCGGCTGGACGGTATCGGGGCAGAGGATGTGCTGGCGCGACTGGTGCCGGCGGATCTGCGCAGCCCGGCCTTCAAACGCGGTCATACGGTGCGGACCGAACTGGCGCATATGCAGGCCTCGATCACCCGGATTGGCGCGCAGGCCTTTCAGGTGATGGTGTTTCGATCCATGGCCCGCACCTTGGTGCATGATCTGAAGGTCGCGATGGCAGCGGTGGCGGCGCGGGGCGACATTTGATGTGGGCCAGTGTGAAATGATGTGGGCCTGTGTGAAATGATGTGGGCCTGTGTGAAAACTGGTTCCCACTTGGTGGCCTGCGCTTTAGTCTGACGGGGTCCAACTGATTCACCGGAGCTGCAAGATGAAGACCCTGACCGCGCTAAGTGCCGCCCTATTGTCCGCTGTTCTTGCGGCCCCCGTACTGGCGGCCGATACACCCGAGGAAAGCTGCGGCTATCAGGCCGACGTGGTTTCCGCGATCCAACAGGCACGGCGGGACCGGGTCAAAGAGCGCCAGCTTAGCGAAACGATTATCGCCGCCGAGCCGGAGTGGCCGGAAAACTACAATGCTGCCATTCCGCTGATCGCGCCCTGGATCTACGAACAAAAGATGAAGGTGATCCGCAACGAAGATCTGGGTGCAGTGTGGAACGAACGCTGTCTGGAACAGATCCAGTAAGGCACTACCTTTCCTTCACTCGCGCTGATCCACTTCCACCGGAACCGCACTGAAATCACGCAGAAACCATACTGTGGGCTTGGAAGTGCGACCCTTAACTGGCACATTACTCTTATGTCACTGCCCCCCGGATTCCTTGATGAACTGCGCACCCGTGTCAGCCTAAGCCAGGTTGTCGGGCGTAAGGTCATGTGGGATCAACGAAAATCCAATATGGGCAAAGGCGACATGTGGGCGCCGTGCCCGTTTCACCATGAAAAATCTGCCAGTTTCCACGTCGATGACCGCAAGGGATTCTATTATTGCTTTGGCTGTCAGGCCAAAGGCGACGCAATAGGCTTTGTCCAAGAGACCGAAAACGTCGGTTTCATGGAGGCGGTGCAGATGATCGCTGCTGAGGCAGGCATGGAAATGCCCGCCCGCGACCCTCGGGCACAACAGAAACAAGACCGTCGCGCACTTTTGGCGGATGTGATGGAACAGGCGGTGCAGTTCTTCCGCCTGCAATTGAACACGGGTCGCGCGCAGGATTCCCGCGCCTATCTGGAGCGGCGCGGCATGTCGGCGCAGTCGCTGACCCGATGGGAGGTCGGCTTTGCCCCAGACGGTTGGCAAAACTTGTGGGACCACTTGCGCGGCAAGGGTGTCGAAGAAGAACTGATCTTTGGCGCCGGACTGGCGAAACCTTCGACCAAGGGCGGTAAGCCCTATGACACCTTCCGCAACCGCATCATGTTCCCGATCCGCGACGCACGCGGCCGCGCCATTGCCTTTGGCGGTCGGGCGATGGACCCCAACGATAACGCCAAATATCTGAACTCTCCCGAAACCGAACTGTTCGACAAAGGCCGCAGCCTGTACAATCACGCCCCCGCCCGTACCGCTGCCGGCAAGGGGCAGCCCCTTGTGGTGGCCGAAGGGTATATGGATGTGATCGCGCTGGCGGATGGCGGGTTTGAGGCCGCCGTGGCGCCTCTGGGCACCGCCGTAACTGAAAATCAGTTGATGATGATGTGGCGCATCGCGGATGAGCCGATCATAGCCCTGGACGGTGACACTGCGGGCCTGCGGGCGGCAATGCGGCTGATCGATCTGGCGCTGCCGCTGCTGGAGGCCGGTAAATCCCTGCGCTTTGCCATGATGCCCGAGGGCAAAGACCCCGATGACCTGATCCGCAGTCAGGGCCCGGCTGCGGTGCAAAACCTGCTGGACCAGGCAATGCCCATGGTGCGCTTGTTGTGGCAGCGCGAAACCGAAGGCAAAGTTTTCGACAGTCCCGAACGCAAGGCCGGGCTGGACAAAAGCCTGCGTGAAAAAATCAAACTGATCCGCGATCCTTCGATCCGCAAGCACTATGGCGATGACATCAAGGAAATGCGCTGGGCGCTGTTTCGCGGCAACCGCAAGCCGCCTAGCGCAGGTTTTAACCCCACCGGTGGTGGATTTAAGGGCAGCGGCTTCAAAGACGGGGCGCGTGGGAAATGGCGTCCGGGCAAGGCGGTGCCGCAGCAACCGCTGGCCAGCACCAAAAGCTCGATGTTGGCGGCTGCCGATGATCAGGCCGCCATTGCCATGCGCGAGGCGGTAATTTTGGCCAGTGCGATCGCCACCCCGGCAGTGATCGCAACCTTCGAGGCTAATTTCGAACGCATGACCTGCGCCGATACGGACCATGCGGTGATCCGCGATATGATCCTGCGGTACGGGATGGATGCGCCAGATCAGCTGCACGATGAAATACTCTATGCACTGGGGCCCTACGCCCTTGAAAACCTGCATGCGCTTCGCCATGTGGCAATCAGCCCCTGTCTGCGCAAGCCCGGCAACCTGGAGACTGCCACCCTGACGCTCAGTGAAGAATTCGCCAAAATAGAAGCCCGTCTTGGGCTGGACGCCGAACTTGCCGAGGCCGAAGAAGATCTCAGCGGCCTTGCAGACGAGGCGGTGACATGGCGTTTGGGGCAAGCCGCCGAAGCCCGAAACAAGGCTGTGCGCAGCGAAAACGAGGACCGCGCGCAGTATGATATAGCGGACAATGGGGCGCGTCTGAACAGGGACGAACGCAACCTTTTGAGCGCGCTAACAGATGGAATCAACTTCTCACGAAAACGCAGCTGAGTCGTTTTCGTAAGGAAGTACTTAAAAAAACCGGTTAAACCGGGTGACGAATCACTCGTTCGGGCTAATGATTCGCCTAGACCGAATCGCCCTTAGCCGTAGTAGGAGCATTGAATGGCCGCCAAAGACACCGAAGATCGCAAGCGTGACGACCAGGAACCTGAAACCTCGCTGGACATGAGTCAGGCGGCCGTCAAAAAGATGATCTCTGAGGCCCGCGAGAAGGGCTACATCACCTATGATCAGCTGAATAAGGTTTTGCCGCCCGATCAGGTGGGCTCGGAACAGATCGAAGACGTGATGTCGATGCTCTCGGAAATGGGCATCAACATCATCGAGGACGAGGAAGCCGAAGAGGAAGAGCAAAAAGGCTCGACCGATCTGGTTACGGCTGATGGGGCGCGTGAAGTTGCCGTTTCCACCGCAGCGTCTGAGAAACTGGACCGTACCGATGATCCGGTGCGCATGTACCTGCGCGAGATGGGTTCGGTAGAACTGCTCAGCCGCGAGGGCGAAATCGCCATCGCCAAGCGGATCGAAGCGGGCCGCAATACGATGATCGCTGGCCTGTGCGAAAGCCCACTGACCTTTCAGGCGATCACCATCTGGCACGACGAACTTCTGACCGAAGACATTCTGTTGCGCGACGTCATCGATCTGGAAACCACTTTTGGCAACACGATGAACGAGGACGGGACGCCTCAGGAAACGGTGGTCGCCCCGGCTGGTGCCGTTAAGGCCGAAAAGCCCGAAGGTGGTAGCCCCGAGCTGGACGCTGACGGCAACCCGATCAGCCAGGACGATGACGACGATGACGAGGACGATCAGGCCAACCTGTCCCTGGCCGCGATGGAAGCCGCGCTTAAGGATCAGGTTCTGACCAGTCTGGAACGGATCTCGTCTGATTATGCCCAATTGTCCGAAATGCAGGACAGCCGGATTTCGGCAACCCTGAACGAAGACGGCTCCTTTACTGCCAAGGACGAGGCGACCTATCAGGCGCTGCGTTCGGAAATCGTTGAACTGGTGAACGAGCTTCACCTGCACAACAACCGTATCGACGCGCTGATTGACCAGCTGTACGGCATCAACCGCCGCGTCATGCAGATCGATGGCTCGATGGTGAAACTGGCCGACCAGGCCCGTATCAACCGTCGCGAATTTGTCGAGGCTTACCGGGGTCGCGAGCTGGATCCAAACTGGCTGGCGGAAATGGGCGAAAAGCCGGGCCGCGGCTGGAAGATGTTCATTGAACGCTCCACCGAAAAGGTCGAAGAACTGCGCGCCGATATTGCCCAGGTTGGTCAGTATGTCGGTCTGGACATCTCGGAATTCCGCCGCATCGTTCAGCAGGTCCAGAAGGGCGAAAAAGAGGCCCGTCAGGCCAAGAAGGAAATGGTCGAGGCCAACCTGCGTCTGGTGATCTCGATTGCCAAGAAATACACCAACCGTGGTCTGCAGTTCCTGGATCTGATCCAGGAAGGTAACATTGGCCTGATGAAGGCGGTGGACAAGTTCGAATACCGTCGCGGGTACAAATTCTCGACCTATGCGACCTGGTGGATCCGTCAGGCGATCACCCGCTCGATTGCCGATCAGGCCCGCACCATCCGTATTCCGGTGCACATGATTGAGACCATCAACAAGCTGGTCCGCACCGGTCGTCAGATGCTGCACGAGATTGGCCGCGAGCCAACGCCGGAAGAACTGGCCGCCAAGCTGCAGATGCCGCTGGAGAAGGTTCGCAAGGTGATGAAGATCGCCAAAGAGCCGATTTCACTGGAAACGCCAATTGGTGACGAAGAAGACAGCCAGCTGGGTGATTTCATCGAGGACAAGAATGCCGTGCTGCCCTTGGACAGCGCCATTCAGGAAAACCTCAAGGAAACCACCACCCGCGTGCTGGCCTCGCTGACACCACGGGAAGAACGCGTGTTGCGGATGCGCTTTGGTATCGGCATGAACACCGACCACACGCTGGAAGAAGTCGGCCAGCAGTTCTCGGTGACCCGCGAACGGATCCGTCAGATCGAAGCCAAGGCGCTGCGTAAGCTGAAGCACCCAAGCCGAAGCCGCAAACTGCGGAGTTTCTTGGATCAGTGATTAGAAGGGCGCCCCACGGGGCGCCTTTTTGTTTGGGAAGGGAATCTGTTGGATCTTTTTCAGGAGTGCTGTGGATCAGTAGCCTATAATAATATTAGGGGGATTAGCTCACAGCGCGAAAATAGAAAAGTGCTTGCGAGAATGTGGTCACTTTATGAGCCATTTGCGGATCGAAATTTCTTATCTGAGTTTGCTCGGCAAACGGACCAGCGTTTCTGGGAGATGTACTTAGCCTATTGGCTATTGGAGGCTGGAAAAAATTTAGTGGTTCGGATGTCCGCTGAGGGTCCGGACATCCTTATTGAAGAAAACGATCAAAGAATTTGGATCGAAGCAATTAGTCCTACTTTTGGCGACGTCTCTAATCCTAATAGTGTGCCGGATACGGTCGATGCTTGTCGACAAGGGATAATGGCAAAAACTCCAAAAACGCAGATAGAGCTGAGAGTTACCGCAGCAGTAAAGGAGAAGAGGGACAAGTTTAGGGGATATCTGAAAAATGGAATTGTATCGAAAACTGACGTCAAACTCATAGCTATCGGCGGGAGTGCGGCTTTCCAACAGGTGCCTGATAACAGGCTTCCATATGCTTTTAGTGCAGTTTATCCAATTGAAGGTTTAGCCTTTTCGGTCCCATCACTGGACAACCCTACGAGTGCGACAATTGGGGTTAATTGCAAACACATTCCGAAAGTAGGTGGTCGTTCTGTTCCGAGAAGTGCATTTCTCAGTCCTGAATATAGCGATGTTTCTGGAATAATTTGGTCTAGTGACTGGATTGGTAGGTTTTCGGACAAGAAACAATCATTTACCTATATTCCAAATTCTACTGCCAGTTTATCACTTCCAGCTAAGTGGGCTAAATGGGCTTCCGAATATATGATTTCTGGAGAAGAAGGCGACTTACAAGTAAGCAGGCTAGTGTAATGGCTCGTTCTTAGCCCGGCACCGCCGGGCCGCGCCTGACCTTCCCCCCGGGAAGGCGCTTTGCACCTCCCCAAGGTCAGACACTGCCCTGTGTGGATATGTCGGTTTCAAAAGAGCGTTTTTAAGGGCTCACCCATTTCGGCCTAGACTGATCCCCGGATCGTTATTGAGACGGCTTCAGCTCTCACTGTCAGGCACTGCCTCTTGTGGGACGACCCGACCTTTCCAAGCCCCGCCCGATATGTCACCATCCGCCAAAACTATTAGGAGCCCCAAATGTCCCTTTTGAAAAAACTCTTCGGTGGGTCCAGCGCGGCGACCCCCAAGGCCCCTGAGCCTGAAATGTACAATGGGTTCGCTATTTTCCCCGACCCCCTTGCCGAAGGTAAGGGCTACCGCCTTGGGGCGCGGATCGAGAAAGAGATCGGGGGCGAGTTGAAAATCCACAAGCTCATCCGGGCGGATACCTTCAGTGCCAGCGATGCTGCTGCCGAGGCCGCGATCCAGAAAGCCAAGCTCGCGATCGACCAGATGGGCGACCGCATATTCGGCTAAGCGCGCCAGGCAGGTCCGGGCGATGTTAACCATTTGCTAACGCGCTGCATTGCCCCACAGCTTATCGGCCTCTAGGCTCTCCCCAGTGGAGGTGTGCATACACCAAGGGGAAAACGATGTCTGCAAATTCAAACCTGAACGAGGCGCTTGGCGTTTTGGGGGAAAAACTTCAGTCCTTGAACGCGATGGTGTTGGCCAACCAGTTTATGGTCGATGCCCTGCGCGATCACGACGTGAAGCTGAAAGCCCTGGATGCCGAGACAGCGCGCTCTTTCTTACGGCAGCTCGCCCGCAAGACATTTGGCGAAGACGAGACCAAGCAGGACGTGCTGGCCCTTATACTGGACGCCATGGCGCCGCGGCAATCGGCGGATATCATCCCGTTTCCAACCCGATAATCACGCCCCCTCGGTTCTGGTTCTTCAATCTGATGTACGCTATCCTGAGTGGCAACTGCGCCAAATAGGATGATCCCCATGCTCCGCACCCTAATGACCAGCCTGTCTCTGTCCCTGATCGCTCCGGCGGCATGGGCGCAGTGTCAAAACGGTGCCGAGCTGTTCTCCTGCACGTTTTCCCACGGCAAGAAAGCCGTCCATATCTGTCAGGATGGCGCTGATTATAGCTATGCTTACGGCCGGATAGGGCAGGTGCCTGATCTGTTTTTGCTGCGTGGCCTTGATGAACTAGACTTCACCCCGTGGACAGGGATTGGCCGCTATTACGGCGAAGATGTCCGGTTCTTCAACAAATCGGTGAGCTACCTGATCAGTTTCAGCGTGGACCGGCTGTCCGAGGATGCCGTGGCCGAAGGACAGCTTTCGGTACATGAAGAGGGCAACCGTCTGGCGCTGCTGATTTGTGATACCGGCTCGGTACGGATGAACCTAACGCCGCTGGCAAACGCCTGGTATGATGCCGGGTTGCAATAGTCATCTCTTCCTTTAGGCGAGGTTTTGCCCGAAGAGCCATAGGTGACAGGTATTAGGCTGGCGCAGCAGCACAACCCGCGTATGATGGGGCCAGGCTACCACGCCAAGTTGGCGTATTACATATTGGTTTCAGATGATAAAAGCTCTTTCCACATTGGTTCTTTGTGCAGCTGCGGTGTCGGCCTGTACAAGTGAAGTCAGCAATTTCAAAAGCTTGAAGTATGGTGCACGCGCTTATCCGCACGACGGTGTCGTGTTTGAGGTAGCGCCTCAATTGGGAAGTACGCGGTCTGCCTATTGGTGTGCAGGGTCTGAATATGCGCGCCGCTATCTGGGGGCAGGATGGCAAACACCATTCTACATTGTTCGTGGCCTTGGCACGGGCGAGGTCTCGGGCCGTAAGGATACCGTTCTATTCTCGCTTGATCCGGGTGGCTCTCAGGTCCAGCCGCGTGGCATTATAGGGACCACGTCCTTCAGTGTTGGCAGCGCTATGACCGTGCAGGGTGGCGATAGTCACTGTGACCCATTTTTGCTTGGCCAGTTCTGAGCTTTGTAATTCGGGACGTCCGGCTGATGTGATGGCGGTGGTGCAGGCAAGGTCTTGTGATGGCATTGGTGTTGAAAGGCCGGATTGGAGATAGATGGTGCAACGGATATTTAGGTCATTAGCAGTTGTCAGCGCCTGTTCGTTGGCTCTTCCCGTGATGGCGCAAGAGTTCCAGGCGACAAACTCGCTCTATGTCAACAGGGTCGATCAAAACGTCATTGAAGTCATAGGCCGGCCTGGTGCGAACAAGGACGATTACTGGTGCGGGATCGGTGACTATGTGCGGCGTGTCGAACGGGCCCCTTGGAAGACCAAGATCTACGTCGTCAGCGGCATCGGTCGTGGGGTGACAACAGGGGCCAGGGATGCGGTGACATTTACACTGAAGCCAGAGGCGATCGGCCTTGAACCCTATGAGGCCAGCTATATCAGCGATATTCTAAAAGTAGGTTATTCTCGTTCATTGACCTTTGCGTTTGACCGCTGTCACCTGCGGCCTGGTTTTTACAGTTTACGATTTGGGGTGTTCTGACGGCATGCAAGCTCTGTTTCAGATCGCAACACAGGGTCCAGGACTATATGAATTTACTGATCGCGCCCAAACTTGGGTCGCGGGACTGGATCGCCAAAACGGGCTTCTGACACTGTTTGTGCAACACACCTCTTGCTCACTTTTGATCCAGGAAAACGCCGACCCCGAGGTGCAGGCGGATTTGCAGGCGTTTTTCCACCGACTTGTGCCGCCCAGTACTGATCCATCGATGCATTATCTGCGCCATACATATGAAGGTCCCGATGACATGCCCGCGCATATCAAGGCGGCCATGATGCCGGTCAGCCTGTCGCTGCCGGTTCACCAGGGGAGGATTCTGCTGGGCACCTGGCAGGGGATCTATTTATTTGAGCACCGCACAGCGTCACATCAGCGTAATGTCGTGGCTCATCTGACCTGAAGGCGCCTGTGACAGCGCCTATATAGGGGCGTGAATATCCCCCTACCCAAATCCTAGCGTCTGGCCTATAACTGTGGATAACTACGTGGAACTCCGTACAAATTATGGTCGAGTTGATTGAGAGGATTTGTTTATGCGCTGTCCGTTTTGCGGGAATGTTGATACTCAAGTAAAGGATTCCCGGCCCGCCGAGGATCACGTCGCAATCCGGCGGCGGCGGTTTTGCCCGGCTTGTGGGGGACGTTTTACCACCTATGAACGGGTGCAGCTGCGCGACCTCGTGGTGATCAAGTCAAAGGGCAAACGCGAAGATTTCGACCGCGATAAGCTAGAGCGCTCCATCCGTATTTCGATGCAGAAACGCCCGGTTGATCCGGACCGGATTGATCAGATGATCTCGGGCATTGTGCGACGGCTGGAAAGCATGGGCGACACTGATATTCAATCCAACCGGATTGGTGAGATCGTGATGGAGTCGCTGGCCCGCATCGACACCGTGGCCTATGTGCGCTTTGCCAGTGTCTATAAGAACTTCCAGGCGGCCGATGATTTTGAGGATTTCGTTCATGAATTGCGGCCAATGGTGCCGCCAGAAGAGTGAGCGATACTGACACCCGGTTTATGGCATTGGCGCTTAGTCTGGGGCGGCGAGGTATGGGGCTGTGCTGGCCCAACCCGGCGGTGGGTTGTGTGGTGGTTCAGGGCGGGCGGATTGTCGGCCGTGGCTGGACCCAACCGGGCGGGCGACCGCATGCCGAAACGGTTGCGCTGGCCCAGGCTGGCGCGCAGGCCAAAGGGGCCACGGCCTATGTGACGCTGGAACCCTGTTCACATCAGGGCAAAACGCCCCCCTGTGCGCAGGCATTGATAGAAGCAGGTATCAGCCGTGTTGTCGCGGCGATCGAGGACAGCGATCCCAGGGTCTCGGGCCAGGGGTTCGAACAGTTGCGGCGCTCTGGAATTGACGTCAGAACTGGCGTGATGGCCGAACAAGCAGCCCGAGACCACGCCGGATTTTTTCTGAGAACAGAGCAGGGTCGCCCCTTGGTGACGCTGAAACTGGCCAGCAGCTTTGACGGGCGTATTGCCACCAGCACTGGCCACAGCCAGTGGATTACCGGCCCCGAGGCGCGGCGGTCGGTGCATGCTATGCGGGCCCGCCATGACGCGGTGATGGTCGGCGCAGGCACAGCGCGGGCGGATGATCCGTCGCTGACGGTGCGTGATCTTGGGGTTGCGCAACAGCCGGTGCGGGTGGTGATCTCGCGCCATCTGGATCTGCCGCTGCTCAGCCAGCTGGCCCGCACCGCCAAGGACGTGCCGCTTTGGCTGTGTCATGGCCCAGGGGCCGACATTGAGCGGCTGAAGGCCTGGGAGGGGCTGGGTGCCAAGCTCTTGCCCTGTGCGGTGCGTGGCACCCAGGTGGACGCTGCCGATATTTTGCAGCAATTGGGCAGTGCCGGGCTGACACGGGTGTTCTGCGAAGGCGGCGGTGCGCTGGCGGCATCCCTGCTGGCCGCTGATCTGGTGGATGAATTGATCGGCTTTACTGCCGGTCTGGGCATCGGGGCCGATGGTCTGCCAATGATTGGGACGTTGGGTTTGACCCGGTTAGAGCAAGCGCTGCGGTATCAGTTGATTGAAACCCGTCAGGTGGGTCAGGACGTTGAACATCGCTGGACACGGTCGCTGCGCTGACCTGAGCGACCGCTCTTTTGTCATGGGGCTTATCGCCACAGATGCGCATAGGTCGCCAACAGCCCCTGCAATTTCGACAGTGCCCGGTTGGCTACTCCCGGATGCGGGATCTCGCCGTTTTGCAACCGGCGCACGGCCACCTCAACGGGGCAGGGCAACCCGGTGACCGGATCACAATAGCGCGGGTAATCGATCAGTGCGGCATGCACCAAGCCCAGCAGACTGGGCCGCGCCTGGCGTCGCTTGGGTTGGGCCGACAGATCCCGCGTCAGCCCCCAGCCGGAATAGAACGGCGCGCCCAATGTGGTCACCTGGACACCGCGCAACAATGCCTCGAACCCCATCAGCGAGGTCATCGTCCAGAGCTCTCCAACCTGATCAAACATCGCAATGGGATCGCTGTTATGGGCCACCACATCGGCCAAACCTTCGGCGGCGATCTCACCACTGCGCAATCCGGCCTCAACGTCCGGGTGGGGTTTATAGATGATAACCGCATCCGGATTGGCCGCCCGGGTGGCGCGCAACAGGTCCAGGTTGGTCTTGACCTTGCTGGCACCTGTCAGGATCGAGGCATCGTCTTCGACCTGTCCGGGCACCAGAATACGGCGCCCAGCGGGCAGGTCCGGGGTCTCGCCACCCAGGTTGTATTTCGACAGGCTGGACTGGACCAGACTGCGCAACAGATCCTCGGCGCGCCGTTCCTGTGTCTCGGTCAGGCGCACCCGTAGCGCGATCAAGTCTTCAAGGTCGCTGGGTTGGGTCGGGTCGTAATAGATGCCCTTCCGGTCGGTGACCAGGGACAGCGGCGGCACCAATTCGGCGCCCAGCCCGCGCGAGCGCAGAAAGCCATCCTCGATCCGGGTGGCACCCTGATGGTCGCCGCCAGCCTTGCCCGCCCAGACCATCCAGTTGCGGCCACTGGCCTGCGCCTTGGCGGCATCCTCGGTGAATAACACCTTCTTTTCAGTACCAAACATCCTTTGCAGCGGGTGCCGTTTCCACAGGCGCATCCCCGACGCGGCCCAGCCATGTCGGTCCTGACGCCAGGCGTGGACCTGTGTTTCAAGGTTGTCGAGCACGGTTTCCAGCTCGCACAATTGATCGCGAAACGGGTCGTACCAGGTCGGATAGAGGAACATGGTCGCGGCACATAGCTGCTGCCGCGTCAGCTGACGCTGGCGTCGGGCCAGCGGGAATTCATCCTGGGTCAACCCCCAGCCGGCATAGAAGGGCTGGCCAAAGATGCGCGGCTTATGGCCCGCCAATATGGCCTCGAACCCCATCTGCGAGGACACGGTATAGACGCCTACAGCGCCGTCCAGCAGCTCCCACGGGGACACGGCGTCGCCCAGCAAGGTGATGCGATCATTGGCATCCTCAGGGCCGTAATGGCCGGGACGATAGCCCTGCGATGTTTCCGGGTGGGTTTTGATAACGATACGCGCGCCGGGGTTTTCCTCTTGCGCAAAGACCAGCATCTCCAGGAACCGGGCCCGGTCTGCACCGCTGGCCACCACCGAGGCATCGCCCCGGGCCTGATCCACCACCAGCACATAGCCGGGTTTGGGGACCGGGGCAAAAAGGTCGAAGGCGTTGTATTTGCTCAGCTGCACTTCGGTCAGTCGCGACACCGCATCGCGGGCGCGCCGCATCAGGGCGCTGTCATCCAGAGGTGCAGTTGCCAGCATTTGCTCCAGATCGGACCGGCTGGCCGGATCGAAATGCACGCCCGAGCGATCCAGCTGCAATCCCACCGGCGGCTCGCCCGCGCGTCCCGGATGGATCGAGCGCAAAAACGCATCCTCGACCCGCAGCAGGCCAACGTCACGGGACTCGGCAACGCGGCGGCCCCGATGGGCGGTGGGTGAGTTGCCCCAGATGCCAACCAGATCCTGCGGCCCGGGCAGGCCCAGACGGATATCATACCCGGCCAGATGCAGAATGCGACGCAGGCGTTTCTGGGTGACAAAGCCACCGTTATAAACAAACAGCCGGGAGCGAGTGCTCCCGGCCGCGTGCCTGTCATCAAAGCTGGTCATCTTAGGTCAGCCACCAACCAGAGTGCTGACATTCGCCAGTGGTGTCAGCGGGCTTGCCAGCAGCGAAATGGTCTTGGTCCACTGGGCATAAGGGGCCTCGGTCACATAAAGCGTGTCATCATCGCGGATGACAAAATCGCGCGCAATGAATAACCCGTTGGGTTGGGTCAGGTTCAGCACATAGACCAAGCGCTGCGCGCCTACCAGATCATCCCGGCCCAACACCTGACCGGCGATTTCTGCCGGTTCGTTGCGCAAAATGAAGACGCCAGTGGGATCCGAGGAGGTTGAAATCAGACCGCCCACCTGGGCGATGGCTTCAAGCGCCGACAGATCCTGGCTTTCAAAACGGACGCGGGCCTGGGTGCTGGTGGCCCCCAGCGCGGTAAACGAGCGGCTGTCTTCCTCGACCAGAATCCGGTCGCCGCCACGTAGGGCGATGTCCAGTTCCGGGTGATCATACAGGTCCTGGAACCAGATCTTGCCCTGTTCATTGCCACGGATCACGGTGACCTGGGCAATTTCTGACTGGATCGTCACCCCACCGGCCTGCGCCAGCATGGTTGCCAATGTACGGGTCGGACGCTGGATTGGATAAACGCCCTGCGCCCCAATTGCGCCAATCAAGCTGACAGTGGACCCGTCACCGGCCAGTCGGCGCACCTGCACCTGTGGATCGGGGGTCTGGTCTTCCAGTTTGGCAGTGATGGTCTTGCGCAACTGATCCGGCGTATTGCCCGAGGCCCGCACCCGGCCCGCATAGGGCACAAAGATGAAACCGGCGCTGTCGACCTGAACTTCTTCCAGGATGGTCGAATTGGCAGCCTCGCCTGCCAGCAAGCCATCGTCGACGTTTTCCCAAATGGTCAGGCCCAACACGTCGCCGGGGCGAATGGTGTCTGATGTCAGCTGGCCCGCCGATTGAAAGGCGCTGGAAAAGCCAAGTGCCGGCACCACCGCAGTGGCGCGGGTGACCCGGTCGTTCACCGACACGATAAAGGAGTCACCTTCTTTCTGGACCGATCCAGCAAAAATCTGACGTTTGTTAGGCCCCACTTGAGGCAAGCCACATGAGGCCGCAAGCGCGAGCGCAGCCAGCATAGCGATGGGGCGTGCCCACCGAAAGGGAACGGAATTCACTGCTCGGTCTCCTCGACCTATTATTGTTCTGCCTCAGTCTTTTTTTGCCAAACTATCGGAAAGCGGAACAAAAATCCAGTGCTGCAACAGGGTTGGCCTAGTTCACGACGCGCAACTGTTGCCGTGGGGCCGCTGTGCCGGATTTCAGTGCGTCATAGGGGTCATCCCGCGACAGCATCATGTCGACCACTTGCCGCAACAGCTGACGCCGACCTTTGCGCGAATAAAACCCGCCGGGCAGCTGTGATGTTTCCAACAGATAGCGGCGATAATCTTTGTAGGCCCGGTTGTCAGGTCGCGAGGCCGTGGCAAAGAATTCGGTCAGGGGTTGCGTCGAGACGAATTCTGGTTTGGCATAAACCGCATGGCCAAACACCTTCAGGGGAATGCCACGCCACAATACCTGTTGCCCGGCAGTAGAATTGACGGTCACCGCGGTGCGGGCCTCGTTCAACAACTGCGCCAGTTTGCCGCCGCGCACATAATGCACCCGATCCGAAATGCCATGTTCCCGGGCCAGCCGCTTGACCTCACGCCGGATCGGCACCCGGCCATCTTCCAGGGGATGGGCCTTGACCACCAGATGATGGTGCCGCGGCGCCCCCCTGGCAAACCCTTCGACGATCACGGACAGAAAGTCGGTCATGGTGGAAAACGGCGAGTGTTGCTGGAACGAACTGTCATGCTCCAGCTGCAGCAAGGCCAGATGATAGGGAAAGCCCCCATTGCGAATACGCAGGGTTGCAAGTCTGCGCTGCACCGCCAGTCCGGGCATCAGCAGCAACCGTTTCAGATAAAGCTGGAATTCTTTGGTGACCGAAATTGACCGATGCGGTTTGAAGCCTTTGTATTTGCGGTTCCGGAACATCACAAACCAATGATACAGGGCCCCGTAGAATATATGCTGGCGCATATCGCCCCAATGGGACGGTGGCAGTGGCGCCTCCATATCGGACAGCTCCAGCGCCTTTTGCATATCCGGGATTGTCATCTCCATCAGCTTGGAGTTGCCGTTTGAGCCGCCGCGTTCATAGGTCACCCAATAGGGCCGCATATAGCCTTCCTCAAAGACATGCACGCGGATGCCGCGGGTCTTGGCCTCGGCCACAGCCAAAGCGTGGATCGGTCGGGTGTCACCATAGAGCACAATATCGGTGACCTGATGGCTGTCGAACAGGGCTTCAACGGTTTTGGGCCAGTCTTCCGCGTTGCCTTGATAGGGGATATAGCTGGCCGGATTGAACCAGAACGCATGATCGCCCGCATTGAAGCCCACCCGCCAGACATCACATCCGGCCGCGCGCAGCATTTTGCCCAGCGCGTTGAAAAACGGTCCATGGGGTCCCTGAAGGAACAGAAATACGCGTTTTGTGTTAGCTTCAATCTTCATTTCGGGGCTCATACTAACCAGATGGAGTAACGTTTTCGATAACGCTTTACTGCGGCGAAACTAAGTCCAGCCCATGGCATTTGGCAAGGTCCAGCGGTTCTGGGCTTGTGCATATTGGGTGCACTGGCTACCAGTTTTACAACAGTTTTCAGGCCAACAAGGGGCGCGTTATGTTCACAGGTATCATCACCGATGTCGGCACAGTGACCGAGCTGCAGCAAGACGGCGACCTGCGCGCTCGTATCCAGACCAGCTATGACACCACAGGCATCGATATCGGTGCCTCGATTGCCAGCGATGGGGTCTGCCTGACAGTGATCGCGCTGGGGGACGACTGGTACGACGTCCAGATCTCGGCTGAAACCATCTCCAAGACCAATATCGGCCGCAATGGATGGCACGACGGCAAGCGGGTCAATCTGGAACGCGCCCTGAAAGTCGGTGACGAGCTGGGTGGCCATATCGTGTCGGGCCATGTGGATGGTGTTGCCGAGGTGGTTGAGATGGTTGAAACCGGCGACAGCACCTGCGTCACCCTGCGTGCGCCCGAAGCTTTGGCCAAGTTCATCGCGCCCAAGGGCTCGGTGGCGCTGAACGGGACGTCGCTGACGGTGAATGATGTGCGCGGCTGTGATTTCGACATCAATTTCATCCCGCACACCAAAGAGGTGACCACTTGGGGTGACGTCAAACTGGGCGACCAGATCAACCTGGAAATCGACACGCTGGCCCGCTACGTGGCGCGGTTGGGTGAATTTCAGTGAGGGCGAGCCTGCGGGCTAAAGCCATCGCGGTTTGTGACAAGAAGATCAGCCAAAAGGGCGAGGGCGTCGGCCTGTCGTTCTACGCGTTCTTTGCCAACAAAAACGACGATCCTGCGTTGCTGATGGAGGCCGCCACATGGTGGATTCAAACCCATGCGCTGGATCATTTTGAAAAGGCGACCAAAATCCGGATGATGATTGCCGAAGGGCAGTAGGCCGCTGTTTTTGACCCTGTCGGGTCCGCCCAATTTATATGCGGCTGCGGCATATAAATTGGGCATTTCTCATAACGCGATCTTAGGCAAAGGCCCGTGCCAGCGCCTGTTCCAAATCATAGATAAGATCGTCAGCGTCTTCGATCCCAATGGACAGGCGCAACAATTGCGGATGCACAGGGAACCCTTAACCGGACACGGTTTTACGGTGCTCGACAAGGCTTTCGACACCGCCAAGTGATGTTGCCGGATAAAACAACTCGCAAAAACGTGTCACGTCGATGGCATTTTTCTCGGTCCCTTTGATGATGATCGACATCATGCCGCCGAATTGTCCGTCGGTCTGGCGTTTGGCAACCTCGTGGCCAGGATCCGAGGCAAGACCCGGATACAGCACGGTTTCAATGTGAGGATGGCCATCAAAATGCGTCGCGATTGCCATCGCATTTTTGCAGGACCTCTCGACACGCAGGAAAAGCGTGCGCATGCCACGGATCAGCAACCATGCGTCTTGGGAATGCAGGACGGTCCCCTGGAGCTTGCGCACCCAAAAGATGTCTTCCCAAAACTGCCCGACCTCTTTGACCGATAAAACACCTGCGGTTATGTCTGAATGCCCGTTGAGATATTTGGTGGCCGAGTGAAACGAGAAGTCTGCCCCCAGATCAAGGGCACGCGTCATTGTGGGCGGCGTGCCTGTGCAGTCGGCAATCAGTTTTGCACCTGCGTCCTGGGCAATGTCCGAGGCCGCCGCGATGTCGGTCACCTCCCAATTCGGGTTGTTTGGTGTTTCCACCCAAACAAGCTGGGTTTCCCCTTTTCGAACCGCAGCAGCCATCTCTTCCAGATTACCAGCGGTGTAGTAGCTCACAATGATACGTTTGTTTTCTTCGTACTTTTGAATTTGCTGCAAGACACCGTGGTACATCACCTTGGGGACAACGACATGCGCGCCGGTCGGCAGGTGTTCAATCACCGCCGTGCAGGCTGACATGCCCGAGGAGAACAGCAATGATTCCTGTGCATTCTCAAGCTCGGCGATGATGGCTTCGGCATGTGCCGTTGTTTGGCTGCCATCGCGGCGATACCAATAGGGCTTACGCACCTCGTAATTTTCATCGCGCGCATAGGTCGCCGCCGGTTGGATCGAAGGCACCACCGCGCCAGTGTCTGCTTCCACAAAGTGCAACGCCTGCGCAACGCGGGTGACAATGGACTGCTTGCGATTGCTCTGATCAGACATGATCTTATTTCCTTACCTTCGATGTGCTGTATTTAGCGGGCGTCTTTCGGTGGCGATCTTTACGAGGGACACCAAGCAACGCAAGCAGCTATTTGAGTGCTTGCGGCACACGGGGATGGTGTTCGCTGTGCAGGCATTCGGGCGAGGCGCAGTAAGGGCTGCGTTTTCACCCTGTGGACTGGTGTATTGCGAGCCCAAAGTACGGATTCAACGGTGCAACCGCCGCCCTCCCGGTTTTGCAAAAGCGCCTGTTGTTGCTGCCTCTGCGTGCGCCCAGGTGAGGCAGGATTAATCCCTCTGCACCACAATCCCCACCAATCGCGATTGCCGCCGGGACTATCACCCCCGGCACAGGAAACAGGGTCTTGGGTTACGCCAGGGCGCATCTGAACAGGTTCACGCACAGGGGTAAAATCCCTGTCCGCTTCCGCTGTGGCGACGTCGCCATCTTTAGCACCGGAACTGATCTATATCCGATAGGGATGAACAGGCAGGGCAGGGGCTCTGGCTGGGTCTTTGCCTGCGCATATGCCAGTGCCAGTGCCAGCGTCTGTGCCAGTGCCGCGGGCAGGGCCGTTTCCGACGTATTCAAACGATTGCCTGCCGCCTGCAGGACTGGCAATCAGGTCTCATGTGGTCTATTTGGCAATGTAATCGAGTGTCCCAGACTCGTGCGTATCGAAAGGCCGACCTTTATGAGCTATGAAACCCCCGGACCGGTAGAAACCGACCTGCGTGACGCAATCAGCCCGATCGAAGAGATCATCGAAGAGGCCCGCCAGGGGCGCATGTTCATTTTGGTCGATCACGAGGACCGCGAGAACGAAGGCGATCTGATTATTCCGGCTGAATTTGCCGATGCCAAGGCGATCAACTTTATGGCCAGCCATGGACGTGGGCTGATCTGTCTGACCCTGCCATCGGACCGCATTGACGAACTGGGCCTGCCTATGATGGCAATGCATAATTCCTCGCGCCATGAAACCGCGTTTACCGTATCAATCGAGGCGCGCGAAGGCGTCACCACAGGTATCTCAGCGGCGGATCGCGCCCTGACCGTGGCCACAGCCATCAACCCCGATCTGGGGGCGGCTGATATTGCCACGCCGGGGCATCTGTTCCCCTTGCGGGCGCGCAACGGGGGGGTGCTGGTACGGGCTGGCCATACCGAGGCCGGCTGTGACATTGCCCGGCTGGCTGGGTGTTACCCATCCTCGGTGATCTGCGAAATCATGAACGACGACGGCACCATGGCGCACCTGCCCGAGTTGCTGATCTATTCCAAGAAACACGGGCTCAAGATTGGTGCAATTTCGGATTTGATCGCCTACCGCTCGCGCAATGACAATCTGGTGGTGGAAACCTCGAAAAAAACAGTCAATTCGGAATTTGGTGGCGAATGGGACATGCGCCTTTTCACCGATCAGACCCACGGGATTGAACACGTGGTGCTGATCAAAGGCGATATCACCACCGCAGAACCAGTCCTGTGCCGCACCCATGCGGTTCATGAGGCCTCGGATATTCTGGGGCTGGGCCCCAAGCCTCCCAGCGAGCTGCCGCGTGCGATGCAGTTGATTGCGGATGAGGGCCGCGGCGTGGTCTGCCTGTTCCGTCAACCGCGCAATGCGCTCTATGCGGCCGAAGACGAGGGTCCGCGCACGATCAAGCAAACCGGTCTGGGGGCACAGATCCTGTCCAAGCTCGGGGTAAATGAACTGGTGTTGCTGACCGATTCTCCTGAAACGCGTTATGTGGGGTTGGATGCCTATGGGCTGACCATAACCGGCACACGCCCCATTTTGTCCGAGGTTTGATATGGCTGCTACCGTAACCCATTACACCCTGCCGCGCCCTGAATTTTCCAAGCCGGTGAAGCTGCTGATCGTGGTGGCACCCTACTACAAAGAGATCGCCGACGATCAGGTCGCCGGTGCCATCGCCGAGATCGAAGCGGTTGGTGGCAGCTATTCTCTGGTCGAGGTGCCCGGTGCACTAGAGGTGCCGACTGCAATTGCTATCGCTGAAAACACCTCAAATTTCGATGGTTACGTGGCGCTGGGCTGTGTCATCCGGGGGGAGACCACTCATTACGACACGGTATGCAACGACAGCAGTCGCGCGTTGCAGCTGATGGGATTGCAGGGGCTGTGTATCGGCAATGGTATCTTGACGGTCGAGAACGTTGAGCAGGCCCAGGTGCGTGCTGATCCAGGCGCGATGAATAAGGGCGGCGGCGCGGCTGCGGCGGCCTTGCATCTTGTCGCGCTCGGGCGTAAGTGGGGCGCCCAAACCAAGGGCGTTGGCTTCAAGGCTCGCTCGGAGGCCATTATCCTGGCCGAATCCAGCATCGGACCCAAAAACGCATGAGCACGGACAGCAATGGTGGCGCCCCCAACAAGGGCCTTCAGAAACGTCAGAAGAAATCTGCGGCGCGGCTTTACGCGGTGCAGGCGCTGTTCCAGATGGAACACAGCGGCCAGACCTTTGACGCGGTGATCGTCGAGTTTCTCGACCACCGTTTTGGGGCCACCTATGACGGCGATGAAATGGCCGAAGGCAATGCAGCGCTGTTTCGCAAGCTGCTAGAGGATGCCGTCAACCATCAGGCAGTGATCGACCAGATGACGGATCGTGCCCTGGTGGCCAAATGGCCGATCTCGCGGATCGACCCAACCCTGCGTGGATTGTTCCGGTCCGCCGGTGCCGAGCTGACCCAGTCCGACACCCCGCCAAAGGTGGTGATTAGCGAATACGTTGATATCGCCCGGGCCTTCTTCCCGGACGGCAAAGAGCCAAAATTTGTCAACGCGGTGCTGGACCACATGGCCCATGAGGCCAAGCCCGAGGCGTTCTGATCAACCAGCGGTGCGTGCTTGCACGCACCTGCATCTAGGCCTGATCATCCAGTATCTGCTGCAACCTGGCCCGAGATACCTCGTCCAGGCGTTCCAGATGAACAGTGACCCTGTTGCCATCGCGGCTGACCTCGCTGGCTGGCAGGCTGTTGCGGCCGGGATCAATCACATAAGGCACCACTTCACGGGCGATGCCTTTGAACCGCATTGGCGGCAACTGGCGCGCGGTTACGATGTCGCGCACATGTGCATAGGTTTCATAACTCATCACAATGCCGCCCGGTTCAGCCGAGGCCTCCAGCCGTGCTGCGAGGTTCGCCTCGGCCCCGATGATGGTGTAGTCCATCCGCAGCTCAGAGCCAAAGTTGCCGACATTACAATACCCGGTATTGATGCCTATGCGGGCGCGAAAGGGGTGCTCTATGCCTTTTGCCCGCCACTCGCCCGCCAATTCGCCAAGGCGCTCTTGCATTTCCAGCGCCATGCGAACACAGGCGCGGGCGTCTTCGGTGGTACCTTTGCTATCCGGGTCGCCAAAGAACGCGACAATGGCGTCGCCGATGAATTTGTCGATCGTGGCCCCGTGTCGTTCGGCTATGGCTGACATTTCGGTGAAATATGAGTTCAGCAGTGCCGTCAGTTCTTCGGGTTGCAGGCTTTCTGTCGTCTGGGTGAAATCCTTGATGTCCGAGAAAAACACCGTCAGTTTCTTACGTTCAGTCGAAATTGAGGCGTCTCTCTCACCCGAGAATATCGATTTGTAAACCTGTGGTGACAGATAGCGCGAGATCTTCATCGAAACCCCAGCCAGGAATTCGTTATTCTCTGTCAGCTCTTCTCCTTGGATCTTTAACTTAGACGCGACCCGCAATTGATGGCGCGAAAACAAAATGCCGAATGTTCCCGCTGCGATCATATAAAGGATCAGGTATTTGAATGTCAGAAGGTTTGAAAATATTGGCTGACGGACGGTGAAAGACTGTAATCCGCGTATATCGCCGGTTTGCCAATCCGTCTTGGGACTGTCGGGATGGGTATTGTGACAGGCCACACAGCTGTCCTCCATGATCACCGGTGTGACCATGGAAATGGCATGATCCAAGGGGCTGTTGTCTGCCTTAAGAAACATGTGGTCCTCGGGAAAACCATTGCGAAATTCCGTCAGGGCGCGGCTTTCCCCGGCCGTTAAATCAAATGGTTTGCGGCTAAGAAACGGCAGGTCCGAGACAAAGCGATATTCAACATTAAACCCGCCATCGCTCTGGGTCGCATTGATCAGCTCTCCCAGTTCAATTGCCAGCGTAGCCGGGATTGGAATTGCGCCTTCAATGTCGTGATAGTCGTGGCTTGCGACCGTTTGCACCTCTGACGACAGGTTGGCTATGACATTTTGTGAATAATAGCTCCGCAAAGTGGTCATGACTTTGTCGAGCGCCGTCGTTTGCTTGCGGATACTTTGATCCGTGACAGCCATGACGTCGCGCCAAACGGCCAGGGGCAGGGCCAAAACAGCGATGATCACCAGGACTGGAATAAGTTGCGGATGTTTGAGAAGCACCTGGCTGATATGTTTCACAAAGTGTCTCTCTTTTGATCTAGCCGCGGCTGCGGTGTTTCTTTCGCACAGGCATTTTGTCTGGATAAAAACCACAAAATGCCCAATTTTGATACGCTTAAGCGCAAATCTACCCGCCTGAGCCACAAGTATAACGTCGGGTGCGACATATTCCGTCGGAGGATCCGAAGGTGCTGGACCCTTGCGAAGATAGTGCTAGGCTATGGCCGAAATCAAAGGAGACACCGTTCATGCCCAAACTGATACAGCTCTATATCCGGAACGTGTTGATCGGTTTTGCGATTGCTGCGGCTTTTGTGGCGATGCTGTTGTGGTTCAACGTCATGGGCCTGTGGCATCTGGTCAGCACCAGTGAAACCGGTCTGCTGGCCCTGTCTATCCTGTGGTTCATGAACGGGATTGTGTTTGCCGGCGTCCAGTTTGGCTGGGCGGTTATGGCGCTGGCTGAAGATGAAGACGGCCCGCGTGGCGGCACTCCGGCTACGCCTGAGTTTCTGGCGATCCCGGTGCCGGTTAAATCATCTGACGGCAAGCGGCAGCAATTTCGCGGCCGCTAATTCGGGTGTTGCGTAAGCCAGAGACAATTTGATCTGAGCGAGCAAAGTGTCAGATTGACGGGACGCTATGCCGCTCTTTTTTTGACCTGCGCGCGTTGTATTATCTTTGGGGCTCTGGCAGCCGGTTGTGGGATGTGTTTTCTGATCCCCATAGCCAAAGCCAGGAACGTCGCTTCGGTTTTGGTCAGCATCAGGCGAGAGCTGTGCATTTTTTGTGCTGCCGGGACAATCTGAGCGATTTCTTTCTTTGCCTGCAGACCAAGCAATCCTTTGCTTACATCACCAAGAAACAGGCTCTCGGCCGCAAGCCCGTCTGCAAACAAGACCTCGTGCTGCGCCAACAATAGATGGTAATACGTCACCGATTTTCGGTTTTCGGTGTAGATTTCCCCACTGTTAGTCAGGGATTTGGCTGGAACCCAGACTTCATGTTCGCCAAAATTCAGATCGGCCTGTATTGAGTTGAGCATTACTCTGTGGTGCTGGGAAACGACTAACGTTCGTTCATTGCCGAGCAGACCCGGGTTGATCACAACGGGCGCAGACTTACCCACACCCAGAATAGTCCGCTTGCCCATCCACAGTATTTCTTGCGGACCATTGTCCAGCGTTGTTACCATATGTCCGGGCTGCAGATCATCCACGCGCATTAGCCCACCAGGGGTTCTGAGACATGTTCCGGCGGCAAAGCAGGGATATAGGTAGCTATCGGCATCTTGTTCAGATGTATAAAAACCGGGTGGGTTCGAAGCGCCGCCATTATCCCAAAACCATTGCTCCAGATCAAAATTCGGCGTCCATACCATCTGATACAGCTCGCCAGAACTTGAATTGATCCCTTCGAAAACAATGGCGCCTTGTTCTGTGCCTAGGTAATCGCTGCGAATGATCGTGGCATCTTCCATAGTGCCACCACCGTTACCGCCCCAAGTCAGATCATAAGTTTCGCCCACTTCAAACAAAGCTGGGTTGTCGTCACCCATGTTAGAAGTGATCGTTAAATTGGATGTTGAATTCGGAGGATAGTCGAAGGTGCTATAGTACGAGTCAAAATTGACATTGGTTCCACTGGATGCAGCGAATTCATAGTCTGGTGGTGTGAACGTAAAAATCGACATCTTGAGACCTCCTGAGAGGTCAAACTGACGGATTATTATTTCAATTCAGTGAATCTTTATTTTATTTTATCGAATATTCAAGAATCAATCGTCCCCAGCAAGGGGCTGTTTTAGCGTGATAGTGTGGCGGGACCACCAAAGTTCAACCGTCAGACATTTGATTCCCGAGGACCTGTATGTACAGGTGGGCGCCAGGTAATCGGACCAGGATCCGAACAGAGCCAGCTCCCTTGGAAATGCTTAAGGCCACTGGAATGCTTGTCTGTCACGAGAGGGGCAGAACCCGCCACGCCCCTATTTAGGCGCTGACGGGGGCTACGGCAAGGGGTCAGCTGGCAACTTCGTGCAGCGAGGCCCGCATCCGTGCAATGTGATCGTCCCAACCTTTGTCGAGCGCCAGCAAGAGATCAAAGGCCTCCACATGCTGCGGCAATCCGCTGTGCTCTAGTTCCAGCCGGGTACCACCAGCGACAGGGGTCAATGTCCACTTCACCAGACTGACCGCATCGCCCATGGGTTTGACCGTAAAGGTATATTCCAGATATTTGGGCTTTTGCGCCACCTTGACCTCTCCCCAAATCAGCTTGTCGCCACTCTCAGTGCCATACATCGCCAGCGGTGCGCCCTCTTGCAGTGGCTCTTTGGGGGCGTGAAACCACAGTGCCAGTTTGTCAGGCTCGGTCAGGTAGGCCCAGACATTCGCAGGCTCGGCCTTCAGGTAAATGGATTTGTTCAGCGTCAGATCGTTCATTTGGTGTCCTTTTCAATTATTGTTTTCAAACTGCTTAGGCGGTCGTCCCAGAAGGTATTGAAGTATTCTAACCAGTCGAGCACGGGCGCCATTCCTGCGGGGTTCAGCGAATTGACCCTTTCGCGGCCCTTGGCCTGAACCTGGATCAGGTTGCCCTCCTGCAGGATGGTGAGATGCTTTTTGACCGCGGGCCGGGTGATGTCGAACTGGTCTGTGACCTCGGCAATGGTCATGTCCTGCTGGGTCAGCAGGCGCAGTATGTCGCGCCGTGTCGGATCAGACAGAGCACGAAAGGCGGATTGGGGTTGGTGGATCATTGTCTCCTCCATATGATACCGAATGGTTTCATTAATACGACACCAAAAGGTTTCATGTCAAGGAGAGATCGCATCTTGCCAAATGTTCGCTAAATGTTCACACTGAAGCCCATGACACCCAACCTTCAACCCAACCTTCAACCCGGGCAAAAACTGGCCCGCGGCGTGGCCCGCTATTTGCGCAGTCTTGGCTATGCGTCACTGGAGGAATTCGTGCCCATGCGCGGGCTGCGGGTGGATGTGATGGCACTGGGCCCCAAGGGAGAGCTATGGGTGATCGAATGCAAATCCAGCCGTGCAGATTTCCAATCCGACGGTAAATGGCAGGGCTATCTAGAGTGGTGCGACCGCTATTTCTGGGCCGTAGATACCGAATTTCCGACCGACCTGCTGCCCGACGACACCGGTCTGATCATCGCCGATGCCTATGACGCCGAAATCATCCGGATGGCACCTGAGGACAAACTGGCAGCAGCGCGTCGTAAGAAACTGACCCTGAAATTTGCCCGCGACACCGCGCGTCGCCTGCACAGCCTGCGCGATCCACGCCCTGGGCAGGCTGGCGGAATGCTCCACAGTGCCGGCGAGGAAAATGATAGGGCGTAAAGTGACGTTTTTGTTCCGACCGCTCTATATTGAATCGCCTGGATAGGGTGTCGATAGAAGAACACCATTCAACGTATGGGTACAGCATGAACAATAGGGCTGCATGGTATCAGGTGTGATTTCGGGATCGACAAGTGCCAAAATATTGCTGTCATCAACATATAGTCCACTGAAATATGAACTTTCGCCAGCCCGGAAAAAACGGCGCCCTTTGGACAGATTTGGCGCAACCATCCAGTGTATGGGATCTTCGTGATCCAGTCTCGAAACAGCCTCGCTGTGCACGTCGTTCCAGTCTTTACCCACTCGGGACAGCAGGAATTTAAAAAGTGGTGTGTAGTCAAACCCGTGACGTTGGCCAGAATGCATCGACTGCTGGGCAGACTGATTTTGTGCCGATGCCTTCGTATTGCGCTCCCATTTAGACTTTGATCCCGACCCGTGACGAACATTACGAGTTCTGGTATTTACAGACCGGTAGAGTGGTTTCTTGCGATGTTTCATCGCGACAATGTGCACCGGTCTGGGTCCTCACATCAAGTTGAGACTGAGGAGCGGCTGCAGGTACAGTTACCTGGGGGATTGGACATCAAATCGCGCTGAGTTTTCATAAACGGATGGTTCGGCGGTAACCTTGCCGATCAGCGACGCCTCAATGCACTCCCGCCGCCGCTTGGTCCATCAACTGCGTTGATCGTCCCGGTGGTGTTGGGCGTGGCGCCGCGCTGCGGCGCGGCGCTAGGCCCAACGGGAAGTGTGCCTCCGGCAGGAGGTCACTGACGGGCGGGAGACATTTGGGGAGAAGTGGGACTGCCCAAATGATGCCCGTCAACTGGGCTGTGGGACAGGTCGCAATGGGGCAGAATTTAACCGGATAGTCTGATTTAACCTTTGACCATACGGGCGGCCTGGGCGGCGGCGCGGATCTCTTCGGCGATCTCTTCGGCTTCTTCTGGGTCAAAATCCATTGGAACTTCCACACCACCGGCTTCGATGAACAGACGCACCATACCGGCATCGGTTGGGCCGATTTGCATGTTTGCCTCGATGTCGCGTTCGCTATTGATACCCATTTTGCACTCCTGAAGACCTTAGTGGCTGATTTCTGGTGCTACCCTGCGCCCCATTGAAACACAAGCATGGTTCGGGGTTTGATAGCACATGGTTGATGTGAGTTTACGCCGATTCGTTGCGGGCGATTTGCACTGGTTGGCAGCACGCCATCAGGATCTTTATACACGCGATGAGGGGTTCGACACCACGTATGGCCCGGTGATCACGGCGATTCTGCATGATTTTTGTAAGTCCCATGATCCTATGTGTGAAAAAGGCTGGATTGCGAAACAGGGTGCGCGGCGTCTTGGCAGTATATTCTGCATCAAAGAGACGGACGACATAGCCCGTTTACGGCTGTTCCTGCTGACCCCAGAGGCGCGCGGGCGGGGCTTGGGCAAGCGTTTGCTGCGCGATTGCATGGGGTTTGCGCGTCAGGTCGGATATCGCGAAATGGTGCTGCGCACCTACCAAAGTCAGCGCACAAGTGGATCTCTGTATCGTGCATTCGGCTGGCAACTGATCGAATCCCGACCCGCATTTTCCTTCGGAGCAAAATTGATCGAACAAACCTGGCGTGTTATGCTCTAAGCCTCTTGCAATTGCCCGGGGGGTTAGCTAAATCGCCCTCAGTGCCGCCATAGCTCAGTAGGTTAGAGCGCCTGATTGTGGATCAGGAGGTCCCCCGTTCGAGCCGGGGTGGTGGTACCATCAAAACAATCACTTAGCATTTTTCCAATTTCGAGTTGGAATATAAGTTGGAACGTTTGATCATGTTGCGTCCAGCTACTTGCCAGTATTTCGAAGGCGAACAACATTGTTTGCGCTTTGACTTCTACCCCGAGAGTACCTGTCTGTAGTGGACATTTCCTTGTGTTGGCCTGCATCGCGCAGCTCATATGGATTGGCCCCAAGAGATTTTGCTTCGGTCATGGCTCCGGCTCATAAATCCATCATCCATAGCTCATTGGGTAAGCCTTCCTGCTTTCGCAGTCTCGTCCAGGATTGGGACCATCCGCTCGAAGTATAGGGAAAGCCTCCGCCTCTCTGTGCGAGAATCACAGGTCCCATTCGTCCATTGGGCCGGATGTTCAGGAGTTGTGATTGGATTTCCGGTATAGCTGTCAAATTGAACTCATAGGGTGCAGGCAGTGACTTCCTCGTTTTGGAAATCAATTTGGTCATGGTGGTAAGCCCAACATCGAACCTGTCCCAGGTCAGACCATCCTGCCGCCGTTTGCCGTTTCGTATGACACCGCCTTCGGTCTCGTCTGTTTCCAGCCACTGTCCGCGAACGTCCACGGCGCGCAGCGCAAATTCGTACTGGATCATGATGCCAAGGGCATAGTGCTCCATACCTTCCAGATCGGCTGTAGACACGATTCGTGCCAAACCCGTCTAACGGCCGGTTCCAGCCCTTCTACGACATTGGTGCTTAGTGCAGCTTGGGGGACGTCTGAATCAGGAAGGGCGGTAAGAAGCCGTTCGATGCGAAGAGCACCAATAGCAGCAATGCGCAGAAAGTATGCGGTCAGAATGTGCGCAATGGCACCTATTCGGATGTGAGGCTAGGCGGCGGAGTTTCGGTCAGCTTAGAAAGTGCGACACGCGTTACGAGTGAAATCAAACCGTGGCCTATTGCCTCGTTGTATACTTTTGCAACGTTGTTTTTATTGAGGGCATAATCCACAGAAAAGACTGGTAGTCCCGATTTTTGGTACAGTGCGATTTGGACAAGCCGGGCACTTGTGGAGTATTCATCATCATGGCGATCCTGTTGGTCCCCTCCGTCTGGATCATCCCAGTCACTGTCGCCCCACCCATGAAACCACGTATCTTCAACCGCCAATGCATCAATGGCACTAGTGTAGCGGTCGGGATCAGCGTCGATAAGATAGATGGCATTCTGAGCAACAACCAGAAAGCTTGGATCAATTGCTTTTCCGGCGTCGCCGAGTTTTTCAATGAAAGTAATCATCGAATTTTCCGGAGAAACGCCGGCCTCCCTGGCGGCTTCGCGAACCCGGTCATCGTCGTAGGCTTCGACCCAGTCCAGAAGAACGCCATCAAAACCAAACCTTGCTAGGTCCGCGATTATCCCGCTTGATCCCAACCAGAGCGATTGCCAATTATTATCCCAGTAAGCGACCGGAAAATTTCCTGACCACCCATCGGGATCTATTGTAATCATAAAATCCGGGTGTCCCCGTTTGTGTGCCGTCGGCGCGACCCAGTCATCTAGCCAATAATTTCGGTAGTCTTCGGCTTGGCCAATATCAACATAGGCAAGCAATAACCGGGAACTACCGTCAGGCTTTACTTTTAACCGATCTATAATTTGCGCGGTATCATAGGACCAATCGATAAAATTGTACCCCGCTTCAATAACAAGCATATCATACTCAGTCGCGGCCAATGCTTCGATCGCGCCGTCCTCATCCAGGTCCTGAAGTTGGAACATCCAGTTTTGAACGTTCAGCAGTCGTTCGTTCGGGGATCTTTCGGCAGTCGATCCTGTCAGCGTTGGGCTTGTCTCTGCCTTTTCTGGCTGTTGCCCCTCCATCAATGCAGCAAGTAGTTTACGACCATCCGGCCCGAAGCGGCTATTTGGGTATGCGTCCAGAAACAGTTTCACCTGCGCCAAATCCCGGGCTGACCGAACTGCGTTCCACAACTGCAACTCGGCGTTTTCTTCAGGGCTAAGAGCCTTTCCGGGGAGAAACGTAAAATTGCTTATCAACGAAGATGTGTCCCAGGGGGTTTGGCGCTCATTGGTTAACTCGCGCACAGCCACACGAACTTTTTTGAACACCTGTTCGACTGGGGCACCCGGTTCCATCATTTCGCGGGCCAAAATTTGGGTAAACGGGCTGTTGACGCCCAGACCGTCAAGCGCCACGCCACCGGGTTCTGTTGCATAGGCCAGAAATGTACCCGCCGGTGCTTTCATTTCGGCCAGACCGTTATCGTTGAGCTCAGGAATATTCTCAAACGGATTGTTGCGACAAGAATCCAGTATTACGATATTTGTCCGGTTCTTCGCAGAAAACATTTGCCGCAAAATCGCTTCGGCCTCTATCGCCACCAAACTAAGATCGGCCGCGTCAGTCAGGTTGGCGTCGACCGGTAATAAGTAGTTGTTGCCAAAGGACTGCAATGCGTGGCCGGCGTAATAGAACAACCCGGTTCCATCCTGTCCAGCCTCGCGTAAATCACTGCCAAATTGGGAAATTCCATGTCGCAATTCAGCTTGATTTGCATCGACCAGAAGCGTGACCTCAAACCCTAGCCCCCTAAGGGTTTCTGATATCAATACCGCATCATTTTCCGGGTTATTCAAGGAGGATACGGAGCTGTAATTGCCATTGCCCACAACCAGCGCGATGCGACTTTCAGCCAAAGCTAATCGCGGAATAGCTCCAGCGGCAAGGATTAGTAAAAGTGTCAAAACTCGGAGGGTTGAAAACACCGAACGGACCCCGTTTCTTTTCGATCCCATTTACTAAATAGCGGACCTATTGGTTAGCTTAGGTCTTCAAAAGCCTTGCAACAACAGTTTTGTGGACTGCCCCAGATCAAGCCAATTTATTTGACCATGGGTAGGTATGAGCTCCTTGCTGCAATTGGCTGCACCGTCCACAAAGGTCTGCATTGGACCGGTCTTGCCGATCCAAAACACTTGGCGCCCCTACTTTGCAAAGGGTGCTTACTGCGCAGAGCTGACGTTGATGATGACTGCCGCGAAGGTCGGCTATCCCAACACATGTACTCTGGCTTGAGTGTGCCTGTGGGCACAACGGATCTGTCCAGGTAGCGGCTATCATTGCCAAATGGGGTGATCATTTCACAGTTGGTGAAGCGGTGGATCGGTTGCGATGTTCGGCCCGCCGTACCAAGAGAATAACAGAATACCGGACCATCAATGCGGGGGCAGAGCAGGGGCCTCAGAAATTGGAATAAGGGCGGGGATCACACCCCGCCCTTTTTTTGCGTTATTGCTCAAGTCGGAGCACTTTATGTTCCAACTCCTTTTGAAAACAAACAGAAGTTCCACGATTGTGGATCAGGAGGTCCCCCGTTCGAGCCGGGGTGGTGGTACCATCAAAACAATCACATTGTTGATCGCTTCAGATTTTCCGAATTCTCGGGGACACTCACCTCGAATATGCAGGGAGTGACCGCGTCAAGACGTGGTCCTGTCCGTTTCAGGCGACCCGCTCAGGAAAACATGCGCTTGGCGCACAAGGTCCGTGATCCGCAAATACTGGTGCTCCATTGGACTTGTCTTTCGCCATATCATCCCGATGGTGCGTGTCGGCTGTGGTTCGCAAAGGCGCGCCACCGAGACTGCGGCTGAGCGTGTTTCAACCGGAATCGCCATTTCAGGGATCAGCGTTATGCCAATCCCGGCACCGACCATCTGTACCAATGTCGTCAGCGAGGTCCCGTCCAGCGTTTCGCGTGGCAGGTTCGACTGAATGTTACAGAATGCCAGTGCCTGGTCCCGAAAACAGTGGCCTTCTTCCAGCAAAAGAAGCCGCATTTCGGGTAGCATTTCCCGATCCGGGACGGGTTTCCCCTTGTCAGCCTCCGGACGAATGAGCACGAAGTTTTCTTCGAAAAGCGCAACCTCGGTCAAGCTGGGTTCTGAGATGGGCAGTGCCACAATGGCAGTGTCGATCCGGCCTTCTGCGAGCTCTTTTAACAGGGTCGAAGTCATTGTTTCCCGGACATGAATATCGACGCCGACAAATTGACTGGACAGCCGATCCACGATGGTTGGCAACAGATAGGGCGCAATGGTCGGAATCACGCCGATGCGCAATTGCCCGACCAATTGCTCTTGTGCAGCACGCGCCAGGTCGCCAAGTTCGTCGACTGAGCGAAGAATTTCCCTTGACCGGACAAGAAACTCGCGGCCGAGTGTGGTCAGGCGTACCTGGCGTGGCATTCTTTCGAACAGGGTGTTGCCCAGCACTTCTTCCAGTTCTTTGATTTGCACGGATAGGGCTGGTTGGGACACACTACAGGCCTCGGCGGCGCGACCAAAATGGCCGTGCTGTGCAAGTGCATCAAAGTAACGGAGCTGTCTGAGGGTGATGTTCATCATAGGAATAAATTATCATAACGATTTGATATTGCAATTTCATATTATCGATAGTGCCCTCTAGGCTGAAGCCAAGGAGTCGGGCGACTGTTCGACAAACCACCTTATCAACTGACAAACCTGAACGGGAGTGAGAACATGGACGGAAACAACGTAGGTAAATGCCCGGTCGCGCACGGGGCAACAAACGTAGGCATGCGCTCCAACAAGGATTGGTGGCCCAATCAACTCAATCTGCGCATTCTGCATCAGAATTCTGCCAAATCAAATCCAATGGACGACGGTTTCAACTATGCCGAGGAATTCCTCAAGCTGGATCTGGATGCGCTAAAGAAGGATCTGACGGCATTGATGACCGACAGCCAGGACTGGTGGCCAGCTGACTATGGTCACTATGGCGGGCTGTTCATCCGAATGGCGTGGCACTCGGCTGGGACCTACCGCACCGCAGATGGGCGTGGCGGCGGCGGCACCGGTCAGCAGCGATTTGCACCGCTGAACTCCTGGCCCGATAACGGCAATCTTGACAAAGCACGTCGCCTTTTGTGGCCGGTCAAACAGAAGTACGGCAACCAGATCTCCTGGGCTGACCTGATGATCCTTGCCGGCAACGTTGCAATTGAATCGATGGGTGGCAGGACCTTTGGCTTTGCAGGCGGCCGGGCTGATGTTTGGGAGCCGGAAGAGGATGTTTATTGGGGTGCTGAAGAGGAATGGCTTGCGGCCGACGAAAACCCCAATAGCCGTTATTCTGGCGAGCGGGATCTGGAGAACCCTTTGGCCGCCGTTCAGATGGGCTTGATCTACGTAAATCCAGAAGGACCGAATGGCGTACCAGACGTTCTGGCCTCGGGGCGCGATATACGTGAAACTTTCGCGCGCATGGCGATGAATGATGAGGAAACCGTTGCGCTGGTGGCCGGGGGCCATACGTTCGGCAAGGCGCATGGTGCGGGTGATCCCGGCCTTGTGGGGGCTGAACCAGAAGCCGCTTCGATAGAGCAGATGGGGTTGGGCTGGATCAACGCCCTTGGTAGCGGCAAGGGCGACGATACCACGACATCAGGGATCGAGGGCGCCTGGACCGCCAACCCGACCCAATGGGACAACGGTTTTTTTGACCTTCTGTTTGGCTACGACTGGAACGTCACCAAAAGCCCGGCAGGGGCCTGGATCTGGGAACCGGTGGGTGTGACAGAAGACGACATGGCCCCGCAGGCGCATGATCCGTCCAAGAGGGTAAAAACCATGATGACCACCGCCGACATGGCGCTGCGCATGGATCCGATCTATGGCCCGATCTCCAAACGCTTTCACGAGAACCCAGCAGAGTTTCAGGAGGCCTTTGCCCGCGCCTGGTTCAAGCTGACCCACCGTGACATGGGCCCGCGCAGCCATTATCTGGGTCAAGAGGTTCCGGCAGAAGAACTGGTTTGGCAAGATCCGATTCCGGCGTCAGAGACGGCGGCCGATCTGGATGTCGGTGGGCTGAAAGCCTCGGTTCTGGCCTCGGGTCTGTCGGTCTCGGATCTGGTGAAAACCGCCTGGGCTTCGGCCTCGACCTTCCGTGGTTCGGACATGC
The DNA here is from genome assembly GCF_004006175.1 of Parasedimentitalea marina. Taxonomy (GTDB): domain Bacteria; phylum Pseudomonadota; class Alphaproteobacteria; order Rhodobacterales; family Rhodobacteraceae; genus Parasedimentitalea; species Parasedimentitalea marina. The sequence continues at coordinate 2,970,673 of NZ_CP033219.1, read as the reverse complement.
GTGGCGGAGCAAATGGTGCCCGTATCAGACTTGAGCCAATGAACCGCTGGGACGCGAACGAGCCGGAAGATCTGGCACGGGTTCTGGCCGTGCTTGAGGGCATCAAGGCCGCCTCGGCCAAGCCAGTGTCGATGGCAGACTTGATTGTGATCGGTGGCGCAGCTGCTGTCGAGAAAGCCGCCAAGGATGCAGGCCAGAATGTCACAGTGCCGGTGACGCTGGGCCGTGGCGATGCGCTGCAAGAGATGACTGATGTGGAAAGCACCGGCCATCTGGAACCGGCCGCCGATGGCTTTCGCAACTTTCAGAAGCAGGCTTATAGCATCTCGCCAGAGGAGCTGTTGATCGACAAGGCCCAGCTTCTGACCCTGACCGCGCCGGAAATGACCGCATTGGTCGGCGGCATGCGGGTTCTGGGGGCCAACCACGGCGGCAGCGCACTTGGCGTTCTAACCGATCGCGTCGGAACCCTGTCGTGTGATTTCTTCGTCAACATTCTGGATATGGGCACGACGTGGACGGACCAGGGCGATGGCACTTACCAAGGTCGCGTCCGCGCATCCGATGACGTCACGTGGAGTGCTACGCGCGTTGATCTTGTCTTCGGCTCGAACTCACAACTGCGTGCCTTGGCCGAGGTCTATGGTCAGGACGGTGCAGGCGGGAAATTCGTGACTGACTTCGTCGCAGCCTGGAACAAGGTCATGAACGCAGATCGCGCCGCCCAGGCCTGATGGGACTGCGCTAATATTTGAAAGAAACAGCGGGGGCGCTTCAATATACTGGGGCGCCCCAACATATGAGCAGGACCGTCTGCCCAGATGGGGGCCCTAAAACCTGACGACGGACAGGACCACAATCAGACCCGCGCGCGCTTGTATTCCTGATGGATATGAGGCTCTCTTTTGACAAGACAGCTGTCCATGCAGAGAGACCTGAGCAATGAATATCGACGGTAAAAACCTACTGATTATTATTTCAGACGAACACCGTAAGGACGCAATGGGTTGCGTTGGCCATCCCTTGGTGAAAACTCCAAACCTCGATGCTTTGGCTGCACGCGGAACGATTTTTGAGAACGCCTATACGCCGTCTCCAATGTGTGTCCCCACGCGGGCAAGTATTGCCTGCGGTGACTATGTTCACGAAATTGGCAATTGGGACAGCGCCACGCCGTATTGTGGCAACACGAGAAGTTGGATGAGACACCTTCGCGATCAGGGGGTGGATGTGACATCCATAGGCAAGCTGCATTTTCGCTCGACCGAGGATGATAACGGATTTGTCGAAGAAATCCTGCCGATGCATGTTGTGGGAGGCGTTGGATGGGCCATTGGTTTGCTGCGTGACAACCCACCAGACTACAATGCCTCTGCCGAATTGTCGGCAGATGTCGGGGCCGGTGAAAGCACCTATACCGACTATGATCTGGCGATCACAGAGGCGACGGAACAGTGGCTGAAGGACCCGCAGCGCAAGGATAAACCCTGGGGCGCCTTCGTCTCCCTTGTCAGTCCGCATTACCCGCTAAAGGCACCACAGAAATATTACGACATGTACGACGCCGCCACAATTGATCTGCCGGTCGCCTATCATGGCGCCAATCAACCAGAACATTCGGAACTCAAGAACATCGCAAAGTTTTTTGACTATGATCAACACTTTGATGAACAGAAAATGCGGGAAGCCAAAGTTGCCTACTATGGCTTAACAAGCTTTATGGATGATTGTGTTGGCCGCGTTCTGGCCGCGCTGGAGGACAGTAATCAGGCCGAAGACACAGTGGTTATCTATATTTCCGACCATGGGGACATGATGGGGGATCAGGGTTTCTGGACCAAACAGGTCATGTATGACGCCTCGGCCGGAGTACCGATGATTGCAGCCGGACCCGGCTTTCCAGAGGGCCGTCGTGTGACCACCGGCACCAGCCTGCTTGATATCGCTGCAACGGCTGTGGATGTTACCGGTGTGGCACCTGATGACATAAGCCGGGATCTGCCGGGACTGTCGCTCCGCGACATTGCCAATGCGGCTGATGATCCGGATCGTACGGTATTTAGTGAATACCACGACGGCGGCTCCACCACGGGAACCTTCATGGTCCGATGGGACCATTGGAAGTTTGTCTATTACGTCAACCACGCGCCGCAACTGTTCGATCTGAAAACGGACCCAAACGAGCTGCGTAATCTCGCGTTGGATCGAACAAATGATCCCAGTGTTCAGGCGGCCTGGGCAGAAGGTGAAAGACGGCTGCGCCAGATCTGCGATCCTGAACAGGTCAATGCCAGGTGTTTTGAGGACCAGAAGCAGCGTATTGAACAGCTTGGTGGGCGGGATGCCTGTATCAACTCCTATGTATTCAACCACACGCCAACCCCAGACGAGCAAATAAAGCTTGAACAGGCGTCTGGCACCAGTGAAAACGAGCAGCCGTCTTAGGCCCCTTGTTCCTATGGAGGACGATTGTCCAAAGGGCGAGCGGGCAGATTGGGTTATTCGCGCGCTTCCAGGTCCGATAGGGTATAACGCTGTTTGACCACGGCCCATTGACCCTGCTGAAAATCCGGGTCGGCAGGTAGACAACCCAGACCACAGAGCTGGCGGGCTACGCCTGCTTGCCCGTCAATAAACCATAACCGCCCGCCTGGCGTAGAGACATAGCCGTCTAGCCCTTCCTCCATGTCGCCAATTACATCATTGGCAGAGGGGACTTCACTGTCGGCGTCTTCGTCGTAACCGGCATGGGTGTGATAGCTGGCAATCAGCTCCACGGCGCCACGGGGATCTTTTGGCCGACAAGAATCGCGTCGTCCCTTGCGAGCAGCCGAAGCAATAAGGGCCCCGGTTTCCGTCAGCCCGATCATTCCACAATATTCGCGATTGGCCGCGATGGAACCGGCTTGCAGGTTGGTCAGGATCTGGCGGGCAAATTTCAGTTCCAGGCGAGATTGCGCAGCGGCGGAATGTGAAGCCATCAGGGTGAAAACCAGTGCGGTGACAGGCCAAATCGATACTTTGAGAAGATCGTCGTTTGGGGCATGCATCGGGCGAATCCTTGATGTTTTACCGTTTCACCGACTGAGAAAACCTAGCCGTTCCATCTAACAAGCCAGCGCTCCAGCGCGGCCTCGCAATCGGAACGCCTTAACGGGAGCTCTGGCGCCTGCAAGGTTCTTGGCGGACCACCTTTGCCGTCGGACAGCCAGTCTTTGTATGGCACCTCTGATATATCGCCAAGATGGCTCCACACCACCTCAATATTGGCTTCATCAATGCCACTTACATCACAGTGAAATAGCATGTTCTGATGGTCTGAGAACACGACGCCAGTCAGGTCCCGCACCTCAATGCTTGTACCAAAGAGTTTGGCTTCTACGTGAATGCACGCATCCAGTTTGGCGCTGTAGAACTCAAAAATCCGGTACAACCTATAGTCCCGATTTTCCTCATGTTTGGCGATGTAATCCTGCGACAGGTCCTTACAGATCGAGTTCCTGTCGACATTATCCGCCTGAGCACCAGTAGCGGCACAACTGATCAAAATTGCAAAAAGCCAGCGCATTCTCACCCCTCATGTCCCTTGTGGTCTGATCTTTCCTCAGAACGACTTTGAAGTCCATCTTAACGCGCAATGCCCCCCAGTGTTCTGGTGTTGAACATATCCTAAACAACTTGGGTCATTGCGCAATGACTGCCCCGGAACGGAATGTGATCGCTGCAACTGCTGCTGTAACCGGTCAGGAAGGATGGTCTGGAAGGATGGTCTGGAAAATTACCGAACCGACCTGGCATTGCCAGTCTGCTGCGAAACGATATCGTGCAGATATGCGCTGGCATCATCCAGCTCCAGCGGTTTGGAGAAATAGTACCCTTGGCCGATCCGATGCGCACCACCCTGAACCAATTCAACTTGTTGTGCGGTTTCCAAGCCCTCGATGATCAGCTCTAAATCCAGACTTTCAGCCAGTTCCGCGATACGCTGCAGAAGCTTGTGATTATCGTTGTTGGGTTCGATATCGCGAACAAACTCTCGGTCGATTTTAATTTCGTCGAATTTCATCCGTAACAGATAAGCAAGCGACGAGTAGCCCGTTCCGAAGTCATCCAACGCAGATCGCACGCCCATTTCGCGCAGTTCTCCCAGAACATCCTGGACGTGCTTCCAGTTCGCCATCGCAGCGGTTTCGGTGACTTCCAGTGTCAGACGGTCAGGACGAAGCCCTGTTTCCCACAAAACATCCTGGATATCCTCGAGTAGCGAACCACTGCGAAAGGTATTGGCAGACAGATTTATTGCCACCGGAACATCGAGGCCTGTTTCCTCTTCCAGTTTTGTCGAGAAAGACGCCGCTTCACGCAGGACACGAAGATCCAGATCCCGAACGGCACCAGTGTTTTCGGCAACAGCCACAAACTCATCAGGGGAAATATCTTCCCCGTTCAGCCGCCATCTCGACAGCGTCTCAAACCCCATAAAGCTGCCATCATGCAGTAAGACTTTTGGCTGCATCACAATGCGCAGATCGCCCTCGCGGATAGACACCGGCAAACGCGCAGCAATTTTGTTTTGCCGAACTATGGAATCGTCGATCGCGCGGTCAAACAATTGATAGGTGTTTTTGCCGTGCCCTTTGGCAACATACAAAGCTGCATCTGCTGATTTCAGCAAATCTGACGGGGTGTTGGATTGGATGTTTGCCCATGTGGCGATCCCGATTGAGCACTTTGGCGTAACGACCCATTTTTCGAATTCCATGGGTTTCGCCATTTCATTCAAGATGCGCTGAGCGAAGGCGTCCGGTTCGCTTGAATATGAATCCGTCTCCCAGATGATTGCAAATTCATCTCCCCCCAGACGCGCCACGATACCAGTCTCTTTTTCCAGGCAGGTGTTCAAGCGCAGGGCGACTTCGATCAACAAGGCATCCCCGGCCGCGTGACCCATTGTGTCATTCACGCTTTTGAAATCATCCAGATCAATCAGGGCAGCGTTCAGAAGTTCTTTCCGGTCACTGTCCAAGGCATCGGACAAATAGTCGCTGAACACCTTACGGTTTGGCAACCCAGTGAGAGAGTCATGAGACAGAAGGAATTTTTCCTTTGCTTCGGCTTCTCGCTTCATTTTTTCAATGTGCACACGCGCCTCTAGCCTCAGGACATTCATATTATGGTTCCGCTCTCGCGAGGCGAGCAGCCAGAGAATCAAAAATGAGGACAAAAACCACAGGCCAGAGTATTTGATATCAGCGATGAGGTTGGCGGTTAGGTCTCGCTCGACAACATAGGCCCCCATCACGTCGCCAATTTGGAATGTATCTGTCTGCAGGGCTTCGTTGTGGCAGTTGACGCAGCTGTCATTGTTGGCAATCGAGGGAAGAACAGTCCGCCCAATAAGGCGATTTCCTTCAAACCCATATTCGTGAACCGGGGGGGCTGTTGGGTTGGCGACAAAATCCTCGATAATTGTCGCAAGACGCGGGTCCTGTTCAAATGTTCCCAATTCGAAACCAGGGCGACCGGGCATCCGCACCGATGTGTTTTGCCTGGCACTGTCGTTCTGATCTGCATTGCTGAAATGCTCGATCCCCAGACGTCGGAATGTTGCCGGTACAGGTGCGCCTTCGCCCCTGTTTTGCGAGAACACCGAAACAAAACTGTTCGTCATTTCAATAAGCTGTAACCGTTCACGTTCATTGACAGATTTTTCTTCTGTCCAGGCAAGCAGGAAGTAGCCAACGGCCGTAAGCGATGCAGCCAGGGTTGCACAAATCAGCGTCGTGCAGACATCATTTCCTTTTGGCTCTGCCAAGTGATCTTGCATAGCTGCGGCCCTTTATCGATCGGTTTAAGGGCTGATCTAAGTATGTGGAGATTAACCCAACGTAAAATGTCACGTCATACACCGCTTGAATAAACCGAGGACTTTAGCCACTTTTTCCATAGATCAATGAGAATCCTGTTTTCAGAGGTCCAACCTGGGTCCCTCGCTTCACTTATGAGAGAGCCTTGGTGCGAAAACCCAACCATTCTAAAATCTAATGAGCGGGACATCCCCGACCTGAAACTTGGCTTCGCGGTACCGGCCTCTGTGCCTCAGAAATAAGGGAAACACTGTTAACATTTTTGGCGGCAGGTCAGAGGCGTGAGTTGGTCGAATTGAAATTGCCGTTAAATCGGGTAGCAGTTCGTTCTTTTGAAGTAGGCGTTGAGCATGGGCTTTGCACTTCGTTTGGACGAGAATGACAATCCCATCCGTTGACCACGTTTCCATCGAACAAAGACGTCAAAGTTGCCAATATCCTCGATAGAGGCCGAAACTAAGGATTTCACATCAAAAGTATGACCGTCCGCCGGTAACTCAACACCAAAGCCGCTATAGCTGATGTTGAATGTGACGGCCTGGAGCTCTTGGTCGCCTAAGTAGAGATTGCAGGGAAGACCCAGCTTCATGCGTGTTTCGGTGTGAACGGGGTTTCGTAAAAATGATTTATTAGTATTCATTGCTGAACTCTTTGGTGTCGTCATGGGTATCATTTGTGACGATAGGCGGTAGAAATTAAGCAAGGGTCACCATCCCTTGGGCGCAAATTGCCGCAGTGCCTATTGGTCCGGTGACTGCCGTCCGGTTCGAACACGGGTTTTAATGGCGGTCAACGGTCATTCGCTGAAGGCCGTCAATCCAGACATGATTTTGGCAACTGGAAGGTCGCCAACCTCATTCACCTGTAATTTTCAAGATCGCCTTTTGGGCGCGTCGGCCGATCAGAGGTTCCTCGGAAATTGCTGCCAGTGCAGGCAATGCGGCCTTGGCCGGGGGACCGATGTCGCCGAGGGCAATTGCTACAGCTATGCGCACGGCTTTTACGTCGTCGTCCAGCGCTTCAATCAGGGCAGGTACGGCGTCGGCGGCCTGTGAACCAAATAACCCCAGCATACGTGCGGCGCGTATCCGGTCGGTTTTAGTCGCGATTCTTAATTTCTCTGTAAGGTCTGTTAGCCGGTCGCCCGGCGGCAGAGCAGCAAGGTGCAATCCGTCAATGATTTTGTTTTCAATTTCGGACCCTTGTGACCAGTTGTAAGGAAAGTGATACCTGTAGGGAGCCGCCTGCAATTCGCTTTGGCTCGCTTCTGGCTTCCACTTGCGCAGGGCTGCATGGGCATCATCCAACCGTCCTAGTTGGACATAAGTTACTGCCAGGACAGCCGCGAGTTCTGTCGCGTCAGGATCACGTTCCAGCGCGTCCGCGAAGACTGTGGCAGCGGAATCAAAATCACCCATCGAGAAATGCGCCATGCCAATTGCGAGCACATAGTAGCTGGGGTAGCTCGGATTGAGCCGAGTGGCACGATCCATCAGTTCGAGACCGGCATCGGGTTGTCCGGTTGTGATCATTGCCCATGCCATGGCCACATAACCTTCGGGATCGTTTGGATCTTTGGCGACCGCCCGCACTGCTTCGCGCTGCGCGACATCGTACAGGTTGTTGTAAAGATTGATGCGGGATGCGGCGACATTGGCCAGGGAAGAGGGGTGTTTTTTGGTCTCACTCAGGTAGTTCAACGCTGTGGTATTGGCTACCCCGACGCTAATGCCCAGCGGTCCGTTCCATCGCAATTTGCAGCCACGTAAATAGGCCAGCCCAAGGGCCGCATAGGCCCTTCCATAATTCGGATCCAGTCCAAGTGCCTCTTTGAACTGATCGATGGCAAGGGCGTTGTGTTCTGCTGAATAGTTCAGGTAGTTTTCCCACCCTTTCTGAAATTCCTCGCGTGCGGTCAGATCCTCGGTCTTTCCCAAAGCGATTTCCTCTAGTTCCTCAATGGTCAGTTCAACCGCCAAGGCCTTGGCAATCTTGCGAATGAATTGGTCCTGAATGGCAAAAATATCTGCAACCGGGCCATCGTATCGCTCGGCCCAGACATGCCCGCCGGTGGTTGCATCGATAAGCTGGGCGTTTACGCGCACCTGATCACCGGCGCGGCGTACACTGCCTTCAAGAACAAAACGGACGCCAAGGTCTTCTGCCACCCGGACAATATTCACGGATTGGTTTTTGTAAACGAAAGTCGAGTTTCGCGCGACAACAAACAGCCCGGAAATGCGCGACAGATCAGTGATCAGATCTTCGGTCAAACCATCCGCGAAATGCTCTTGGCTGCGCTCGTCGGACATATTCATGAACGGAAGAACCGCGATGGATGGCTTGTCCGGCAATGGGTAGGTCATGCGCTCAACCGCGGCAACAACGACCGGTGGCGCGCTGTTGTGCCACCAAAGAGCACTTCCCAATGTCAGAACGGTCAACACAATTGCAGCCATAATCCGGGGCATACGTGATGTTCGCAGGGGGGATAGTGTGTTCTCAAACGGCGTCACCGCAACGGTTTTGGCTTTTTCGTCCAGCAGGATGTAATGGGCCCGAACAGGGAGGTCGATATTCTTGAGTTTTACCTCTCCCAGATCCTGGAAGGTGAGATCAAGCTTGCCACGAAGCTGGTCGCGAACGATTTGATGAACACAGATCCCACCTGCTTTGGCAACTCCTTCTAGACGCGAGGCAATAATTACACCGTCTCCGAAAACGTCATTTCCATCGGCGACAACATCCCCAATATTTATTCCGATGCGGTAGGTCAGGCTTTGGATCTCGGGTCTGTCCAAGTTACTATTGGCAATCGCAATCTGCATGCAAATCGCAAAGCGAACAGCATCCATGGAACTGGCGAATTCAACAAAACCACCATCCCCCATTTCTTTGACTATGCGCCCCTGATGGTGCAGGGCCAGCGGCTGAATGACGGTTGTGTAATTGGCTTTCAGGGTGCCGAGTGTCGCAGCTTCATCCACACCAATTGCCTGGCTGTAGCCGACCACATCATAGAATAAAATTGCTGCGAGATGACGGTTCACACTCGAGCCTCCCGGAGAGACTTTATCAAATTTTACGATATTTGGCCATGCGTTTGATTACGCCCCCAATGGTGCAAATTACACGACAGCTGATCGGGCCGAGGCGCCACTGGCCCAAGACGCTTGATTTGGGCTCGATCCGGTCGCACCATGCGAGACACAGAAATTAATTTAGAAAGTAGCAGCAGAAAGAGGTTCTTGGTGGCGGTAACGATTAAACGAACAGTTGGCGGAAAAATCGGCCATGGCAGCACTCCGGACATTCTAGCCGTTCAGAAACTTCTTAACCGCCACGCCTCGCTTGCGGGATATAAAAAGCTGGAAGAGAACGGCAAGGTCGATAAGAAAACTCTGGCGGCGATCAAGAAGTTTCAGCAGGTCTGTTGCCCGGATATTAATGCAGATTCTCGCGTCGAGCCGCGCAAACAGACCCTGCTGTCACTGAACATGTCAGCCGCAGATCTGAAGAAATGGGTCAAGGGTGTGCAAAGCGATGATCCCGGTGACGCTGCCCAGTGTATCGTTTTATACGTCGGTAAGACAGCTTACGAGTTCAACTCGCAAAATGATGCCGACAAGTTCGCCGCCACCATCAAGCAGATCGAAATCAACGGCAAGACCCATCAGTTTACCCCCAAGGAATGGGCCGCCTTCCAGGCTGACATGATCAAGACGCTGAACCGAACCATTGTCGTCGGGGCCAAGTCGCGCGCCGAAATGGCCTATGGTCTGTGGGAGCACTTTGCCGAGCTGAACAACGACCAATATGTGATCAGCTGGTTTGTCTCGCTGACCGGGCCGGACCTGCCAAAGTTTGGTATCGTCAACAAAGCATCCAACGCTGCGAGAAACCTTGAAGCTGCGGTGAAATCGGGCAATTTTGACCGCATTGGCAAGGCAATCAAAGAGGCCGAAGAACCCATTAACAAGGCCTATAAGGTCATGTGGGATTACCAGAAAGCGGTCATTGGCAGTGCCGAAAACTGGGTCACCGCGCTTGAGGTTACCAAGACCACCAGTTTTATCATTGTTGGGGCCATTGCCACGCCTTTGCTGGTGCCCTCGGCCGGGCTGGCTGGTGCCGGGGCTCTGGCCAGCGGTGGGACTGCCTTGGTTGGCTCCACGGCCAATGAGCTGGGAAAATACAATGTCGGCACCTCAAAAGGGCCGGCCGACGCGATCAAGAATATCGCCCTTGATACGGTCATTGACGGCACGGTCGGGGCTGTCCTTAAAGGCGCCAGTGGCAAGAAAATATTCGAAGGTGTGGGCGAGCAGCTTGTCAAGAAGGTTGGCAGCAAATGGATCGGCAAAGTCGGGTCGCCCGCTGTGCAGAAATACCTTACCGCCTACCTGCAGAATGCCACCACCTCTGGCATCGAAGAGGCGATCAAACAGGTCGGTGAGGTGATCAAAGGCAAGACCAAGCCCAAGGATTTTTTTGGCAAGGTTGCCACGGCCATGGCCACCGGTGGGTTCATGAAGGGGTTTGACAAGGTTGTCGACGATAAGCTTGGCAAAGCCGTTTACGATGGTATTTCCAGTAAGGCCCGCAAAGATATCTTTGGCGAGCTTAAGCCAGCGGTCGCGATCGGAATTATCAACGATGTCGTCAAGGGCAGTGGTGGAAATTTCGTCAGCACCGGCATTGAACAAGCGCTGAAGGCTGCGACTGGGAAAGAGTCCGACACGGCGCTGGTCGAGGCAGCGGCCAAGAAAATGACCAAGGGGGCTGATTTCAAAAAGTTCCAGAAAATGCTCGCCGACAAGGCCGCCAAGCGGAAAAAGTGACCTGCACCAAGGCAGTGATCCGGCGGGCTTCAATCCCTTAGGTGTTTGGACTGTGTGTCGCCGCTGGCATATGAAGTCAGCTGGTCGGCCAGGACAGCGACCAATTTGTGCAACATCACCGTTAGCAGCGCCAGAGCAATCAGGCTGGCGAACATCAGGTCAATCTTGACCCGGCCATTGGCCAACAGCATCAGGTATCCCAATCCCTTGGACGCGCCGACCCATTCGCCGATGACGGCGCCAATGGGGGCATAGACTGCCGCCAGTCGCAGGCCAGTGCCCAGCGAGGGCAGCGCATGGGGAATGCGGATACGGGCCATGACCTGCCAGCGGGTGGCGCCCATGGTGCGGGCCAGGTCCAGCATGCCACTGTCGACCCGGGTCAGCCCGTCGTGAAAGGCCGAGGTGACAGGGAAATAGATGATCAGCACTGCCATGACGATTTTCGAGGCCATGCCATAGCCAAACCAAAGTGTCAGGATCGGTGCCAGCGCAAAGACCGGCACGGCCTGAGTGAACACCAGGATCGGCAGCAGCAGGTGCTGTGCCCGCTGGGAACTGGCCAGTTGAACGGCGGTCAGCACACCCAGGACAGTGCCTAGCAACAACCCCAAAAGCACCTCGGTTGCGGTGACAATTGTGTGCTCCAGGATCAAGGCCCGGCTGGCAAAGCCCGTCTGAGCGACCCGCAGGGGGGACGGCAGGATAAAATGCGGCGCACCGGTTATCCAGACCAGCAACTGCCAGATCAACAAGCCCAACAGCAATGCGGCTATTGCGTATAAACCTCGTCTCATCTGATTTGCCCCCTGAGATGCGCCAGTAACGCCGCCTGGCAGGCCAGTGTGTCTGGATCATCCAGAGCGCGGATTGGCGCCGTGGAGGGCGGCGTCCAGATGGTTGCCTCTGCTGGGGATAGCAGCAGGATCTGATGGCCCAGACGGCTGGCCTCGGCCGGGTCATGGGTGACCAGCAGTACGGTCTTGCCCTGTAATACCTCGGCGGCCAGCTCTTGCATATCCGCGCGGGTGCCGGCATCCAGTGCCGAAAAGGGTTCGTCCAGCAGCACCACCGGGCGGTCCTCGATCAGGGCGCGGGCCAGCGCCGCCCGTTGCCGCATGCCACCGGACAGCGCGGCGGGGGTCTTGTCTTGATGTGCGCCAAGTCCGACCCGGGCCAGCAAGTGGCGCGCGCGCTCCAGATCCGCGGGCTCGCCGCGCAAACGGGCGCCAAGCACGGTGTTTTCCAGAACAGTCAACCAGGGCAGTAGCAGATCCGACTGCGCCATATAGCTTATGCGATCGCGCAGCGGCTGGCCGTCCTCTGCCTGGATCTTGCCCTCGAATTGGCCCCCGGTGGACAGGTCCAGGATCAGCCGTAGGATGGTGGATTTACCTACCCCAGAAGGCCCCAGCAAACAGGTCCATTGCCCCGCAGGCAGCTGCACGGACAGCGGGCCAAACAATCGGGTGTCGCCCAGTGTAAAACTGCCCTGCAGCGTGATCGCGGGAGGCAGCGTCATGCGCCCAGTGATCCGCCGCGTAGCCCCATATCCCAGAATTTGATTTCCAACTGGGTTGCGGTGGTGAAGCGATCCTGCAGGACGGACCAGCGAGGGGAACTCGTCGGGTCATCGCCCAGCCGCCGGGTGACGGCCCCGTCCAGCATGGCGCCAGCGGAGGTACAGGCGGTTTGAAAACCGGGGCTGGCGTAGGTGTTGATCCAATCCGCATAAGGCGCATCGGCCCCGGCGGTCTGGGCCAGCTGCAGGCCAATTTCGCCATAGCCAAAGATGCAGGGCGCCAGTGCCGCCATCAGATCCAGAAAATCCCCCTGCATGCCGGCGTCCAGCACGTAGCGGGTATAGGCGATGTTCTCGATCTCTTCGCTGGCGTCAAACAGTTGCTGCTCCGAAATACCCTCGGCGGCGCAGACCTGCACATGCAGCGCCATCTCTTGATTGACCAGGACGTCGACTGTGGCAGCGCAGTGCTTCATCTCATCCAGGGTCTCGGCTTTGACCACCCCCAGCGACCAGGCGCGTGCGTAGTTCACAAGGTACACATAGTCCTGCACCAGGTAATGCAAAAACGCGGCGCGCGGCAGGGTCCCATCGCCCAGCCCCTGAACAAAAGCGTGGCGGGTATAGGCCTGCCAGCTTGGCGTGCAACCCTCGCGCATGTGCGCGAAGGTCTGTCCATAGTTAGGCCCGGTCATTTGACGGTCACATCAACGGCGATGGTTGCGACGTCGTTGACTGACGGCACCAGTCCTGCCTTGTGCAAAAACGCCTCGAAATCGCCATAGCGGCCCTGGTCCATGGCGGTGGGGCGCAGTGCGAAACGGGGCAGGGTGTCGGCCCATGCACGTTTGTTCAGCTCGTCCTGCAGTTCCGGTGAGGTGCCCGAGAAGACCTTCCAACTGTCGACGGGGTGGTTGACCATATACTGGGTCGCCTTTTCGGTCGCAGCCAGAAACCGGGCGATCATGTCACGGTCCATACTGTCTGTGTTGGCCACATAGATCAACTCATCATAGGCCGGTAACCCGTGCTCTTCGACGTAGAAACAATTGCCTTCGACGCCTTCGATCTCCATCTGGTTCAGCTCAAAGTTGCGGTAGGCACCGATCACTGCGTCGACCTGGCCGGACATCAGCGAGGGTGACAGCGACCAGTTCACGTTGACCAGTTCCACATCGTCCAGCGTCAGGTCATAGGTGGCCAGCATTGTCCCCAGGACCGCCTCTTCAACGCCCCCAACCGAGAACCCGACCTTTTTGCCCTTCAGGTCGGCAGGCGAGGAGATGGGGCCGTCTTTCAGCGCCAGCAGGCAGTTCAGCGGCGTCGCGACCAGGGTGCCAACCCGTTGCAGCGGCAGGCCTTCGTGGATTTGCAGGTGCAGTTGCGGCTGATACGAGATCGCTAAATCGGCCTGACCGGCAGCCACCATCTTGGGCGGGTCCGAGGGGTCTGCCGGAGCGATGACCTCGACTTCCAGGTTTTGTTCAGCGAAATAGCCCAATTCCTGCGCCACAATGATCGGGCCGTGGTCAGGGTTCACGAACCAGTCCAGCAGCAGGGTCATCTTGTCCTGTGCCATCAGCGGCGAGGCCGCCAGCGCCAGCGCGGTCGTCAGGGAGAGAAGTTTCATAAAGGAGAGCCTTTCAGAGTCTGGGCAGGATCGCCCATTGCAATAAGTGTGATGTCGCCGGACCAATAGCTTTGCAGGGCCCGTGCCGCGCGCCAGGCCCGCAGGCCAGACCGGCAGGTCAAAACCGCGCGCTGGTGCGCGGCGGGTGTGGGGCGGGTGGCCATGAGGTCCACGACAGAAAGCCGACGTGCTGTGGACGTGACCGGGGTCGGGGCCTCATCAGTTCCGCGCAAGTCAACGACAAAATCGTTCGCAGTGATGGCCTGCGGAGCAATGAAGGTCAGGGGCGCATCGGGCTCTGATGCGCCATCAAAGCGAAAGCCACCAAGACGCAAGTCATGCAGGTTAAAAGTAACCAGCTGCCCCAGGGGCGACGGGGACAGGTCCAGCAAAATGTTCAGCGCTAATTGTGCCTGCATCGCCCCAATTGTCCCGACCACCGGCCCCATGACTCCGGCTGTCTCGCAAGAGGTGGCGCGCTCGGGTAACTCAGGAAACAGCGCACGCAGTGACGGCGCCCCGGCGCAAAAGCCACCGACATATCCCTCGAACCCCAGCGCCGAGGCCGCGACAAGGGGTTTGCCCAGTTCAAGGCAGGTATCTGATAGAATATAGCTCACGGCAAAGCTGTCAGCGCAGTCCAGTACAATGTCGGCGGATTGAACTAGGTCTGTGGCATTGGCCGGGGTCAGAGCCGCCATAACTGGTGTGACCTGACACTCGGGGTTCAGCGCGTGCAGAACTGAGGCGGCGATCTGTGCCTTGCCCTGTCCGATATGCGCCTCGCGGTATAGCACCTGCCGGTGCAAGTTGGTCTGCGATATGACATCGGGGTCCACAACGGTGATCCTGCCCAATCCGGCCCCGGCCAGATACGGCAGCACCGGGCTGCCCAATCCGCCGGCCCCAATCACCAGCGCATGAGTCGCGCTCAGCGCTGTTTGGCCCTTGGGTCCAACTTCGGGCAGGGTGATCTGGCGTGCATAGCGGCTCATCTGGTTGCCCTGATCCAAGACTTGACCCGTGCGCTGGGATCTGTGTTCAGGGTGATGTCTGTGACCGCTGCCACCACATCTGCACCGGCCTCAAACGCCCCCGCAGCGCGGTCGACACTCATGCCGCCAATGGCAATCAGCGGCGTGTCCCCGATCAAAGACTTCCATTCGGTTAGTTTTGGCAGGCCTTGCTGGTGCCACTTCATCTTTTTCAGGATGGTGGGATAGACCGGTCCAAGGGCGATGTAATCCGGAGCCAGCGCCAGGGCGCGGTCCAACTCAGCCCGGTCATGGGTGCTAACCCCCAGCCGCAGCCCGGCCTTACGGACGGCGGCGACGTCGGCCTCAACCAGATCCTCTTGCCCCAGATGGATAAAATCACAGCCCTCATCAATCGCAATCTGCCAATGATCATTGATCACCAGGGTGCAATCTGCCGCCTGACACAGATCCCGCGCCGCGATGATCTCGGACCGCAAAACCTCCGGCGCGGCGTCTTTGATCCGCAGCTGTACCAGCTTGATCCCAAGCGGCAGCAACTGCCGCAACCATTTGGTATCGTTGAAAATCGGATAAAATCGATCCAACCTCATGACAAAAACGCCTGTCCAATGACCGGGGTCGAGGGCGCCGCCATGTCGCGGGGCTCCATTGGGTCTGCGTCAGCCGCCAACTTGCCCGCAAAGATAGCAGCGGCAAAGGCCTCGGCCATTTGTGCGGGATCACCGGCCTTGGCCACAGCCGTGTTCAGCAGCACCGCATCATAGCCCAGCTCTATCGCCTGCGCCGCCTGTGAGGGCAGGCCGAGACCGGCATCAATCACCAGCGGAATGTCCGGAAAATGGGCCCGCATCGCGCGCAGCCCAAACAGGTTGTTCAACCCCTTGCCAGATCCAATCGGCGCGCCCCAGGGCATCAGCACCTCACAGCCGGCATGCAGCAACCTGTCGGCGACCACCAGATCTTCGGTGGTATAAGGGAATACCTGAAATCCGTCCTCTGCCAGAATACGCGCTGCCTCGACCAGACCAAAGACATCCGGTTGCAGGGTGTCATCCTCACCAATGACCTCCAGCTTGATCCATTTGGTGCCAAACACTTCGCGCGCCATATGGGCGGTGGTCACGGCTTCCTTCACGCTGTGACAGCCGGCCGTATTGGGCAAGACCGGGACCCCAAGATCCTTGATCAAAGCCCAGAAATCCTGCCCGGCGCGACCCGCCCCGCTTTCCCGGCGCAGAGACACAGTGGCAACGCTGGCGCCACTGCGTTGAAAGGCCTCTGCCAGAATGGCGGGCGAGGGGTATTGTGCGGTGCCCAGCATCAGGCCATTGGCCAGGGGGGTTCCGTAGAAATCTCGCATGGGTCAGCCCCCCTGCATTGGCGCAAGCACTTCGATTTGGTCACCGTCCCGCAAAGCCTGATACGTGCGCTGGGTCAGTGGGATAAAGCTGCCGTTGACCGCTGTCGCCACAGCTGCGCCGCCATAGCCGGCTTCGTCCAGCAACAGCGCCAGGGTGTCGGCCATCGTGCTGTGCGGTTTGCCGTTAAGCTGAATATTCATGGGTGTTCCCTTCCTGTTGGGTGCCAAAGATCATGTCGCCAACACGGCGCGCAAAGGCGGGGGCCAATAGATAGCCGTGCCGGTAAAATCCATTGACCTGGATCAGGTTCCCATCGCGGCGGACGCACGGAAAGTTGTCGGCAAAGGCTGGTCGGGTGTCGACGCCGGTTTCCAGCACCTCAGCCTCGCCAAAGGCAGGGTGCAGGGCATAGGCCGCGCTGAGCATTTCCAGCAGTGAACGCGCGGTGACATGGGTGCTGGCGCTGCTTTCGATCATGGTGGCGCCGAGCATGAAGATCCCATTGCCGCGGGGCACAACGTACAGCGGAATCCGCGGATGCAGCAGGCGCAGGGTGCGCGTTAGCGTGACATCCGGGCAAGACAGCATCAGCATCTCGCCTTTGACACCGCGCAGGTCGCGCAACAAGTCTCGTGCTGCGTAGCCTCGGCAGTCGATGGTCAGGCCACCGCTGGCGCTCTGTGCCGGATCGCAGTCGGCCTGGGTGAAATCCACCCCATCGCTCAGCAGGGATTTAAACAAAGACGCCAGGGCCGCTCGGGGGCAGATATGTGCTTCGCTGGGAAAGTATAACCCTTTTGAAAAGCGATCCTCCAAATCGGGTTCCAGCACAGCAATCCGGGCGCGGTCCACAGGGTCAAACTGGCTAGTGCGGCGGGCAAACTGGCGCAGCTGGCTGTGGTCGCGATCCAAGGCCACAACCAAGGTGCCTTTGTGCGCGACCAGCCCGGTTTTATCCTGCCACCAACTGGCCGCCCCGCTGCCCAGACGCACCACCTCCGGTTCGGCACTTTCGGCCTCGCAATAGGGGGCCAGCATACCGCCAGCCCACCACGAGCAGGCGTGGGCACCAGGGGCGCCGCCCCGGTCATAAAGATGAACGTTGGCACCCCGGTCACGCAATTCACGCGCCACACATAACCCGGCCACCCCGGCGCCGATAATGGTAATATCAGTCATGGTTTACCCCCAGAGCGCGTGGAAGTGATGCACTGGCCCGTGACCGCTGCCGATGGTCAACTCATCCGCAGCAGCGATCGCCTTTTGCAGATAGCCATGGGCCGAGGTCACGGCCTCTGTCAGGGCCAAGCCCCGTGCGACCTGGGCCGCAATTGCCGCCGAATAGGTGCAGCCGGTGCCATGGGTGTTGCGGGTTTCGACGCGACGCGCGGTGAGGTACAGCGGCGCTGTCATCCCCATCAGCAACACATCGGTGCAGGTTGCGCCGGTGCTGTGCCCACCCTTCATCAATACGCCACGCGGACCAAGATCCAGCAGAGCCCGGGCCTGATCTTCCAGACTTTGCAGATCTTCTGCCTCGCAGGTGCCCAGCAGTCTTGCGGCCTCGGGCAGGTTTGGCGTCAACAGATCCGCGCGCGGCAGAAGGTCGGACTTCAGCGCCGAGATCGCCGCGTCCTGCAGCAACGCATCGCCGGATTTGGCGATCATCACCGGGTCCAGAATGACGGTGCCGTCATAGTCAGACAGCGCCTTGGCGACGGCGCGGATGATCGCCGGCGAGAACAACATGCCAAGTTTTATCGCCTGTGGTTTCAGGTCCCGCAGCACGGCGTCTATTTGGGCCTGTACCACATCCGCAGGCACCTCGTGCACGGCGGTGACGGCACAGGTGTTCTGCGCGGTCACTGCGGTGATAACGCTGGCACCATAGGCGTGATTGGCTGAAAAGGCTTTGAGATCGGCCTGAATACCGGCGCCGCCACCACTGTCCGAGCCAGCGATTGTCAGTGCAATGGGGGTCGTTTTCATTCTGCGCCCTTCGTACAAACAAGGGCATGACGACATGGAAAACGAGTATCCGAGCGCAGTGGTGGCGCATCGATCCGTTCCCTACGCCGGTATTGCCCGGATCAGGTTCGACGGGTCGATGCAAGCATCTCTCAGCCCTTAAGGGCCCCCCGACGGATTGTGAGTGTCTTAGGAGATACAATGAGAGCATGCAAGCGGTTGACGCCTGCATGCCCTGGACGACGACCGGTTTCGCCCGAGGGAACGATCCGAAATGCAGTCGTAATACTGTTGTTTATATGACTGCTTATTGTGTAGTGAACAACAGGCGATATTCATCGCGTAACAGATTTTTTTGCACTTTACCCATGGTATTTCGCGGCAACTCGGGCAACACGATCAACTTTTTGGGGTGCTTGAAACGCGCCAGCGACTCACCCACGGTGGTGCTGATTGCCTCAAGATCCGGGTCGGCGTCATCCCCGGCAACCAGAAAACCAACAACGGTTTCCCCAAAATCCGGGTGCGGTACACCGACGACCGCGCTTTCCAACACGCCGGGCTGGTCATCCAGAACCAGTTCAATCTCTTTGGGGTAGATGTTGTAGCCGCCCGATATGATTAGATCTTTGTTGCGCCCCACGATCTGCACATAGCCCTGCGGGTCAATCACCCCCAGATCGCCAGTGATGAAAAACCCATCCTCGCGCAGCTCTTGCGCAGTTTTTTCCGGCATCTGCCAATAGCCCTGAAACACATTGGGTCCGCGCACCTCAATCTGGCCGATTTCGCCGTCGGGCAGGGGTTCCCCGGTGCCGGCATCGGTGATCTTCAGCTCGACCCCGGGCAGCGGCTTGCCAACGGTCCCGGCGCGGCGCTCGTCGTCATAGGGGTTTGAGGTGTTCATGTTGGTTTCAGTCATGCCATAGCGTTCCAGAATGCGATGGCCGGTGCGGGTCTCGAACTGGACGTGGGTATCTGCCAACAGGGGCGCACTGCCCGAGATGAACAGGCGCATGTGCCCGGTCAGTTCGGTGGTGAACCGGGCATCGTCCAGCAACCGGGTGTAAAAGGTCGGCACGCCCATCATGCAGGTGGCACGGGGCAAGGTTTCGATCACCTGATCCAGATTGAACCGGGGCAGAAAGATCATCGATCCACCGGTCAGCAGAGAGACGTTTGAGGCGACAAACAGCCCGTGAGTGTGAAAGATCGGCAGGGCGTGCAGCAATACATCTTGATCGGTAAACTGCCAGTAATCCACAAGGGTTTCAGCATTGGACAACAGGTTTTCCTGGCTGAGCATCGCCCCTTTGGAGCGTCCCGTGGTGCCGGATGTATAAAGAAAGGCCGCAAGGTCATCCAACTGTCTGGCCACAGTGGGGAAGCTGTGGGATTGCATTTCTGCCAAGGTGCTCAGCGATCCGGTGCCATCAGCATCCAGTGTTTCAAGCCGGGCTTTGGCCGCCTGGGCGACGGGGGTCAGAGCAGCCTGAGAACTGCTGTCGCAGACCAGCAGTTTGGCGCCGCTGTTATCCACAAAATACGAGACTTCGGCCGCGGTATAGGCTGTGTTCAAGGGCAGGAACACGATGCCGGCCTGCACGCAGGCAGCGTAGATTGCCAGCGCCTGCGGGGATTTTTCAATCTGTACTGCCAGCCGGTCACCGGGTGCGACCCCGGCGTCACGGAACACATGCGCAAACCGTGCCGCCATGCATAAAAACCCATCATGGGTCACGGTGCTGCCGTCCGGCAGATGCAAAAAGGGCGTGGTCTTGCCGGCGTAGCGACCAAAGAGAGAATCGTAGAGAGGGTTGGTCATCATGGGTGTCCTCATGTGTCTTGCGGTTTGGCAGCGGCGCTTAGGGCGGAAACTTCGGGCGATGCGACAACAGTCTGAGCCGAGGCATATCGCTCGTGGTTTTGGGTGATCAGGGGCAGGTCATAGAGATAATTCACCATTGCGCCACCGGATTGTGCAAGACCATTTTCCGACAGGTCAGCCCCGGCATGTACAGCGTGGATAAGGGCACCATTGCCCAGGTGGAAACGGGCCACCGGATCATAGGGCGCGCCGTTGGGGCGTTTGGCGGTCAACAGGTAGTTGGCGGCAATCTCGCGCTGCTGTTGGTCATCCGGGTCATCAATCTGGCGATCTGTCTCCGCCAGCCAGCGATTTAAGCCGGGAATGGGCGACAGGGTGACAAAACTTGTCAGGTTAGGCAATTCGCGCGACAGGTCGGCAACCACTTGTTTGATCAGCGAGTTGCCAAACGAGATCCCGGCCAACCCGGCCTGACAATTCGAGATCGAGTAGAACACTGCCGTGTCGGCCTCTTCGGCGGCGATGTTGTCGCGGTCCTCTGTCAGGACACCCTGCACCGATCCGGGGATGCCCTGGGTCAGGGCGACCTCGACAAAAATCAGCGGTTCATCCGGCATGGCCGGGTGGAAAAAGCCAAAACAGCGCCGGTCGGCAGGCTGCAGGCGGTTGCGCAAATCGTCCCAGCTGTGAATGGCGTGCACCGCCTCATAGGCGATGATCTTGTCCAGAATGTCAGCCGGGCTTTCCCAGCTGATCGGGCGCAGCACCAGAAAGCCACGGTTGAACCACGAGGCGAACAGGTGGCGGAAATCCAGATCAACCACAGCCAGTTCGGGATGTTTGCGGGCCAGGCGCAGCAGGTCCTTGCGCATCTCAACCAGCTGTTTGGTGGCGCCGGGGACATGGTTCAACCGCCGGGCCAGCTCTTGCCGCTTGGGTTCCGAGGCCCCCATGAAGTCTTGGTAATTGGATTTGGAGGCTTCGGCGCTATAGGCGTTGAGCGCACGGCCCACCGCGTCCGTATTGATCCCCAAGTGTTCCGTCAGAAAGCCAAAGAAATCGCGTTTTTCACCGTCTTCCATAGCCCCGTAGCCGTCCAGGATATGGCGGGCAAGCACCATGCCCGAGACCTCACCAGAACTGCTTAGCAAGTCAGTGCACAGTGCTTCGATGGATCGCCCCTGGTTGTCGGGTTCTGAGGCGCGGCGATAGCGGCGTTCAAAGACGGTGGTCAAAAGGTCGGCGAGAAAGCTCATAAGCCAGCCCCCATTACGGCATCCGGCAACCAGGTTGCCAGACCGGGGAAAATGCACAGCAACAGGATCGCCAGCACCATGCAGGCCACATAGGGCAGGGACCCGGTCAGAATGGTGCGCAGTGAGATGTCAGGCGCAATGCCGCTGATCACATAGAGGTTCAGACCCACCGGCGGTGAAATCAGACCGATCTCCATGTTGATGGTCAGCACCACGGCAAACCAGATCGGGTCAAAGCCAGCAGTGGTGATGATGGGCAGCAGGATCGGCGCGGCCATAAGGATCACCGCCACTGGGGGCAAAAAGAACCCGGCGATCAGCAGGAACAGGTTCACAGCACCCATCAAAACCCAGCGGTTCACATCCAGCGTGCCGATCCATTCCGCAATAGACTGGGTGATATAGAGGCTGGACAGCATGTAGGAGAACACACCCGCAGCGGCGATGATGAACAGGATCATCACGCTTTCCTTGGTGCTGTCGCGCAGCACCACCCACAGATCACGCGGATGCCACAGCTTGTAGATCACCACAGCGATCAGCAGGCAGAGCAGGGCACCCACGGCGGCGGTTTCCGATGGTGTGGCGATGCCACCATACATGGCGTAAAGCACGCCCAGTATGATGAACAGAAACGGCAGCACGCGGGGCAGGATCTCAAACCGCTCGCGCCAGCTATAGCTGCGGGCTGACAGCAGGGCGGTATTGCCGGATCTCCAGGTGGAGTAGAGCGACCAGACCATGAACAGGCCCACCAGCATCAATCCGGGGAGGACACCGGCCAGGAACAGGCGGCCAATCGAGCTCTCAGTGGCGATGCCATAGACAATCATGGTGACCGAAGGCGGGATCAGGATGCCAAGTGTGCCGCCGGCAGCGATCGACCCGGCCGCAACGCCGTCTGGATAGCCACGTTTGCGCATCTCGGGGATGCCCATCTTGCCGATCGCGGCGCAGGTGGCGGGGCTGGAGCCGGACATCGCAGCAAACAGCGCGCAGGCACCCAGGTTGGAAATCACCAGCCCACCGGGAACCCGGGTCAGCCAGCGCTCTAGTGCCTCATAGAGGTCAGCGCCTGCCCGGGTCGAGGCGATGCTGGACCCCATGATGATGAACATCGGGATCGAGAGCAGGGCAAAGTTGTCCAATTTGCCAAACAGGATTTCCGGCATCAGTTCCAGCGAGCGCATACCGTCAAAGATCATCAGAAATCCGGCCGAGACGATCAACAGCCCCAGCGCAACAGAGACGCCCGAGAACAGCACAAGGATGGTGGCAACGGCGACAATTGCGCCTAAAAACAGCGGATCCATCAGGTATCCTCCAAACCAAAGGGTTGATCGATTTTCAGGATGACGGCGACCAGGTCGGCGATCAGTTGGAGCAGGAACAGGGCAAAGCCAACGGGCAGGGACAGATAGGGGATCCAAAGGCGCACGCCCCAAATGGTGTCCGAGTGCCAGTTGCGGGCCCAGGCAAAGTGCCAGTACTCAAAGCCGTACCAGAGCATGATCGTGACGATCACAATGGACGCCGACAGGGTCAATATGGCCAGGGCCATGCGAGCAGGTTTCGGCAGTGCCAGGGGAATGAGATCGACGTTCACATGACCCCGCAACCGCTGCACATAGGGCAGGCCGATCAGGGTGGCCGATATGACCAGATAGATCACCGCCTCGGTTTGCCAGATGGTGGACCCATTCAGGACAAAGCGGACAAAGATCATTTGGCAGGTGATGGCCACTGCGGTGACAATCATCGCAGCTGAGACCCAGCCGGCAAGTGTTGAGATAGCAGCCACAGCGCGCAGGAATGGGTTGTTTCCTGCATGCGCTGCGGCGGCTGAGCTATGGCCAGCCATTGCGTCTTCCTTTGATATTGGGGTGGTATTTAATGGGGGCGCTGCAAGATCTGCAACGCCCGGTTTTCATCACTCGACAGCGAGCGCCAGGTCCAGCAGAGCCTGTCCGTCCGGAACCTCTTCGACAAATTTCTTATACGAGGTTTCCTGCGCAATCGCGCGCCATGCGGCGAAATCTTCGGCGGTCATTTCGGCGATCTCGACACCGGCCTCTTCGTAAGCTGTTACCGAAGCAGCATCCTGTTTCTTAGCTTCTTCGAGATAGAACGCCTCGGCTTTGGCCGCGCCTGCCAGAAGGGCCGCCTGCTGGTCTGCACTCAGCCCGTCAAAGGTGGATTTGTTCATCAGTAGCGGCTGATACATGAACCACAAGGCAACATCGCCAGCCGGGGTATAGCAGCTGACCTGCTCGTAGATGCGATAGGACACAAACGACGAGGATGAGGTATTGGCAGCGCTGAGAACGCCAGTTTGCATGGCGTTGTAAATCTCGGACGAGGCCATTGAGGCGATGGAGGCGCCGGCACCGGCCAGCATCTGTTCAAACGACTTACCCGCGGCGCGGGTTTGCAGGCCCTTCACGTCGTCGGGGCTGGTGATGCATTTGTCTTTGCCAGCAAAACCACCAGCCAGATAGCCATGCACCAGCACCATCACGTCGTCGTCGGCCATCTTGGCCTCTAAGGCTTCCATGAACGGAGAGCTGGACAGACGGGCAGCGTGGTCGTGGTTTTTCACCAGGCCCGGCATCAGGGTCAGGTTATACGCAGGCTGTTGGCCGCCGGCATAGCTGAGCGGCAGAACGGTCATGTCGAGCTGGCCACGGCTGAGCGGTTTGTACTGTTCGCGTGGTTTGAACAGGGATTTGGAGCCAAAGATCTTAATGTCCAGATCCACATTC
Source organism: Parasedimentitalea marina (assembly GCF_004006175.1). Lineage (GTDB taxonomy): Bacteria > Pseudomonadota > Alphaproteobacteria > Rhodobacterales > Rhodobacteraceae > Parasedimentitalea > Parasedimentitalea marina. Next base: position 2,946,640 of record NZ_CP033219.1, on the reverse strand, counting down.
GCGGCGGCGACCTCGTCGGCAACGATCTGCGCGACTTGGTGGCGGATATCCTTGTTGGACCACTGATGCGACAACCGCAGTTCGGTTGCATTTGCTGCGCCTGACTGGGCCAGCACGGCGGCAGTTGCGACTGCCGTTAGAAAATTCGTTTTCATAGTATCCTCCCTAGGTACCCGGGTTTTTGAACCGGGTGAATGTGGGGAGTGTTTGCTGAATTGAATTCAAAGTCAAGATTCTTGTATACAAGAAAATGAACATTGCGCACATATGCGCGTTCTGGTATCAATTTGGCATGGACATTCGACGCGCTGACATGATTGCAGATGAGCTGGAAGAGCTGGTTTTCGCTGGAGAATTTGGCGATGGTGACCGGCTGGACGAGGTTAAGTTGGCGGCACAGTTCGGGGTGTCACGCACACCGCTGCGCGAGGCGTTTCAGCGCCTGATTGCCTCGGGTTTGGCCGAACAAATCCCGCGTCGCGGTGTATTTGTGCGTCAGCCGGGCCCAGTGGAGCTGATGGAAATGTTCGAAACCATGGCCGAAATAGAAGGCGTGTGCGGCCGATTGGCGGCGCTGCGCATTTCGGATCAGGCGATTGAGGTCCTGACCGAGGCCAATAAGCGGTGTCAGCAGGCGATCGAGAATACAGATATCGATGAGTATTACCGTGAGAACGAATTTTTCCACCATTACATCTATCAGCAGTCCGGCAATTCCTTTCTGGAGCAAGAAGCGCTGCGGCTGCATCGGCGCCTAAAGCCATTTCGCAGACATCAGTTGAAATTTCGCGGCAGGATGGCGCAATCGATGGCAGAACATGTTGCGATTGTCTTGGCACTGAAAAATGGCGACCCGGACATCGCAGCCGAAGCGCTGCGCGGCCATGTGGCCATTCAGGGTGAGAAGTTTCACATGCTGATGTCCAGTCTGAAAACGGCAGCACAGTAGATTAAGAACTGCACTTCTTTGGGCGGTGCAACAGTGGTGCGCAAGAAACCGATTTGGCGTCGCTTTCAGGCCGTAATTGTCTCAATTGTGCATAGAAATCCTGTCCGTTAATTGCTGATATGGCGCATGGACCGGCAACCGGTTTCAGGCCTAAGGAGCGCCCCATGGATACCAAACTGCTTTTGATCATTCTTGATGGGGTGCCTTGGCGAAATTTCCGGCGCTTGTTTGGCAATCTGGAAGGCTGGGTTGACAGTGGCGAGGCGCGCGTGTGGAAGCATCGTGCCGTGCTGCCGTCAATTTCTGCCAGTTGCTATGCCTCGATCCATACCGGCGTGACCCCGCAACAGCACGGCTGCACCGGCAATCGAAATGTGTTCCGGCTGAGCCATGACGACGTGTTCAGTCAGGTGCGCAAGGGGGGCGGTGTGACCGGCGGCGTGGCGCATAGTTTCTGGTCCGAGTTCTTCAACCGGCATCCCTTTGATCCAGTGCTTGATATTGAGTATGACGAGCCGGACAGCCAGACCATCAACCACGGCCGCTTTCATACGATGAGTGGCTATGGGCACCACAACCAGATGACACCGTCAGACGTGGATCTGTTTGGCACTTTGACCAACCTTTGCCTGCGCCATGGGCTGGACTACGGCATGCTGCATACCTGCACACTGGACAGCATGGGGCACCGGTATTTTCACGACTGTCAGGAAATGGATCACGCCTGTTTTACCATGGACGAAATGCTGGCGCCCTTCATCACCCGCTGGCGGCAGATGGGGTATGAAGTGATCGTGACGGCAGATCACGGTCAGGACGCGCGTGGACATCATGGTGGCCGCGACCCGCTACAACAGGAAACCGCTCTTTATTACTTTGGTGAGGCGCAGGGGCCCAGCAGCGATACCGTCATCGACCAGTTGCAACTCGCCCCAACGATCCTGTCTCGGATGGGCGCACCGGTCGCGGAGACGATGCAGGCCAAGCCTTTTCTTTGGTGACAAAACAGGCCGGGGCGCTGCCCCGGACCCCGGAGTATTTTTAAAAAGATGAAGTCTCGACAAGGATGGGTGGCGTTTTGGGGTCAGTCAAATGGCCAGATGTTCTGACCCAGGGCTTCAATTGTTACGGAAATCCGCTCAAAACTATTTCTGGCCCGTCCGACCGAGTGACGGGCGCGCAAATAACCATGTACCAATCCCGGCTCATTGATCAGCTGCACTTGACCGCCCGCAGCCTGCAGCTGGTCGCGGTAGTCCCGCGAGTCATCGCGCAGCGGGTCACAGTCCGCTGAGACCACCAGCGTTGGCGGCAGGTCTGTGAAATCGCTGTCTTGCAACGGCGCATAGGTCGGATCGTTTTGCGGCGGTGGGCCTGCGCTGCGAATTTGATGGTAATAGAGACATTCATCGCGTGTCAGCATTGGTGCCTGGGCGTGTTCAATATAGGATCCTGTGGTCATATCGCCGCCCAACACGGGGTAGATCAGAACCTGGCCCAGCACAGAGGTTTGCTGCCCGCGCGCATGATGCGCCACCGAGGCCGCCAGATTTCCACCAGCGCTGTCGCCGACCAGAACCAATCCGCTGCTGAACCGCTCAAATGCCCATTGGCTGGCGGTCCAGGCGTCCTCAAAACTGGCGGGGTGTTTGTGCTCGGGGGCCAGACGGTAATCAACCGCGATTACCCGGTACCCGGTCTGGGCGCAGATTTCGGCGCAGATGTCATCATGGCTGTCCAGCCCTCCGACAACAAAACCGCCGCCGTGGAAATACATCACGGTACGCGTCGGATCGCCTGCCCAGTAATGCCGTACTGGTACCCCATTGGCCGAGAGGTCCTCGGTCTGGACAATGGCGGGGCGGGCGACGTGGAAATCACGACACATGGCATCATAGTTGTCGCGTTGCTCGTCAATGCTCAGCGCGACTGCGCCATCGGCATAGCTTTCGCCGGTTTTGCGGATGAAATCCCAGGTCTCGGCATCGATTTGTTTTTCATAGTCCATCCCAGATCCCTCGCCGAGTTTTTGCGAGACTAGACCAGATTTGGTCAATCTCCCAAACAAAGAAAGCGCCCCAGGGGCGCTTTCTTGACGTCATCAGAACCGATTTACGGGTTTGGCATCGGCTCCCAGGGGCGGGTAAAGCCACCGAGCACCTTGCCGATTTGATCTTCTGAAATGCCATTGGTCGCAACTTGAGCAACCAAACCGCGCTTTTTGTCATCGATCACGTTTTCAACCCGTGCCGCCAGGTCCGCCTTGGTCAGGGCCTGGTTGTAGACCCGGGTGATGGCACTGCGGCGCAGGTCCGGTTTGAACACCTTGCCAACGGCGGTCTTTGGCAACTCGTCCAGAATGGTCATATGTTTGGGAATGGCGGCGCGTTCGTGGACGTGCAACTTGCAGAAGTCCAGCAATTCCTCGGGTGTGACCGAGGCCCCGTTGACCAGTTCGACAAAGGCACAGGGCAGCTCGCCCGCATGGGCGTCCGGTTGACCGATGGCTCCGGCAAAGGCCACAGCCTCATGGCCCAGCAGCGCCTCCTCGATCTCGGCCGGGTCAATATTGTGGCCGCCCCGGATGATCAGGTCCTTGGCGCGCCCGGTGATCCACAGATAGCCGTCTTCGTCGATCCGGCCCAGATCCCCGGTGCGCAGGTATGTGTCGAAATAATACAGGTCAGCATTCTTGGCCGCTTCGGTATAGGTGTTGCCTGCGTAAACACCAGGATTGGAGACACAGATCTCGCCGATCTCGTCCTCGGCGCTTTCTACCGGGCCATCCGCTGAGCCCTTGACGATCTTCACGTCCGTATAGGGGAACAGAATGCCAGTTGATCCGATTTTTTTGGTGCCGTTTACAGGGTTGCACGATACCAGGCAGGTGGCTTCGGTCAGGCCATAGCCCTCGATAATGGACATGCCAGTGGCTTTTTCAAAGCGATTGAACAGTTCAACGGGCAGGGGGGCCGAGCCGGAAAAGGCGGTCTTTACGGTTGAAACATCTGCATCAATCGGGCGCTGCATCATCGCCGAAATGGCCGTTGGCACTGTGATAATAAATGTGATCTTCCAGCGTTCGATCAGTTTCCAGAAATTGTCGAACACCCCTTCACCGCGATAGCCCTGCGGGGTCGGAAACACCACATGCGCGCCCGAGGAAATGGCAGGCATTAAAATGACGTGGCAGGCAAAGACATGGAACAGCGGCAGCGGGCACATGATGTTGTCTTCTTCAGTGAACAACAGGGTATGACCCAACCAGCCATTATAGATCATGCCAGAGTATTTGTGTTGCGCCACTTTGGGCATGCCGGTGGTGCCACCGGTGTGGAAATAACAGGCCACCCGGTCGCCGGTGCTGTCGGCAAAATCCAGAGAGGTGGACTGCTTGGCCAGCTCTTTGCCAAAGTTTTTGTAAGTCGCATGGGCGATCTTTTCCTTGCCCTCCAGTTTGGGCCGGATCAAAGGCACAATCCAGGATTTGGGCGGTGTCAGATAGCGGTTCAGATCCACCTCAAGAACGGTGTTTACATTGGGGGCATGGCGCACTGCCTCGGCCACTTTCTGGGCGACATCGGTTTTGGGGAAGGGCATGAGGGTGACCACAACCGTGGCATTGGTCTCGCGCAGGATGGACGCAATCTGCTCTGGTTCGAGCAGAGGATTGATCGGGTTGACGATACCCGCAACCGCGCCGCCCAGAAACGAGAAGATCGCCTCGCTGCAGTTGGGGAGTACATAGGCAACCACATCTTTCTCGCCGACACCAAGCGAGCGAAACAAATTGGCAGCCTGCGTTGTCTTGTCTTTCAGCTGACTCCAGGTGAGGGTCTCAGCCTTGTCAGCCGGTCCGGACAGGATTTGATAACTGACCGCCTTGCTGTTTGGGTGTTTGCCTGCGGTTCGCGACAAAAGACCATATAATGTCGCGGGTAAATCCCGTTGATCATACGGCATTTCATTTTCCAGCGCATTACGATCCTCAATCCCGGCAAACGGCATGACGTCCCTCCCTTGGTACCCACTTGCTGTGGGCCTGTTTTATGCTTTGCTCCAAGATGCGAGGAAAATCTGAGTGACGCAAGCGCAGGCATTGGGTCACCCAAAGGCAACTAAGAAATGACGCTACGCAATTCTTCGCAAACGGGCAGGTAAGTACTGGTGTTCATCCCTTAGAACTGACAGCCAGGTATTGACAGGTGTCGGTTCGTCAAACGCCGGTGCCACCATATGTTTCAAGTGTGCCGCCAGCCACAAGATGGTCCAATAGCACTTTGCGCCGTGCGCCGTGGGTCAAGTTCAGGACACGGATTTCTTCGGCAGTCAGATTTCGCCGGGTATAGCCAAGATCCGCCAAGCATCTGTCCACTGCGGCCGCTTCGCCGCTGTCGCGGATATCATCCTGATCCGAATAGACGACAAGCGGGCCAACTATAATCCCGCCTAACACGACGCCAGCGGCATAGCTGCCGATCACTGCAGTGTTACCGCCTTTTTGTGCATGCGGGGAGCATTCAGCCACTGCTGCTTTGGCCGCTGCCATACTGTGGCCCTGCTGATACGGCACAGAGGGTCCCGGTGCTCCGCTACAGCCTGCCAGAAGTGCCAGCCCCATACATGTTGCCGGCCTCAAGAATGAGCGAAACCCAGAACTGTGTGCGTTGCGAAATCTCATCAAATGAATCCTTTTGTCGAATACTATCCTTTTCTAGACAGGGAAACGGCATAAATCCAGCCCGGGCAGCCACTGGATATTTGTAAAACTCATCGAAATTATTCCGTCATCAAATGGGCTTGATGGATGTTTCGGGTGGCATGGCCCCATGCCGAGGTGGTTCACTGTCAACTGCACAAAAAAGTCAAAGCCCCGGACATTCATCCGAGGCTTTGAAACGCGTTTTCAGGTTTGTGGGTTATTCGGCGGCCAGACCTTCGGTGAATTGCAGCCGGGCCAGACGGGCATAGAGCCCACCTTCGGCCACCAGCTGGTCATGGGTACCGGTGGCGACAATGCCGCCGTCCTCCAGCACCACAATCCTGTCCGCTTTTTTCACCGTCGCCAGGCGGTGCGCCACGATGAGCGTTGTCCGCCCCTCGCTCAGCTCATCCACGGCCGCTTGCACCAGCCGTTCGCTTTCGGCGTCCAGCGCCGAGGTGGCCTCGTCCAGCAGCAGCACGGGTGCGTCACGCAGGATGGCGCGGGCAATTGCAATGCGCTGTTTTTGTCCGCCTGACAGCATCACGCCGCGTTCGCCGACAAAACTATCGTAGCCATCTGGCAGCGCCGAGATAAAATCATGCGCTGCAGCGGCTTTGGCGGCGGCCTCGACCTCGGCATCGGTCGCATCCAACCGGCCAAAGCGAATGTTGTCGCGCGCCGTGGTGGCAAAGATCACCGGATCCTGCGGCACCATAGAGATCGACTGGCGGAACTGATCACGCTGCAAGTCGGGCAGGGCTATGCCGTCCAGTTTCACAGCCCCTGCGCTGGGGTCATAGAACCGCTGAATCATCTGGATAATGGTAGTCTTACCCGCGCCGGACGGGCCGACAAAGGCCACAGTTTCACCCGGTTTCACGGTCAGTGTCACATCCCGCAACGCCGAAGTTTCGGGCCGGGAAGGGTAACGGAAGGAGACATTGTCAAAGAAAATCTCGCCTCGCACCGGGCTGGCCAATGTGATGGGCGCGACCGGGTCGGTCACGTTATCCTGCGCGTTCAGCAGCTCGATCAAACGCTCGGTTGCACCGGCTGCGCGTTGCAGCTCGCTCCAGATTTCCGACAGCGCCGCAACGGATCCGGCAACCAGAACCGAATAGATTACGAACTGAACCAGAGTGCCTTCGCTCATCACGCCGGCGCGCACGTCGATGGCGCCCATCCACAGCACCCCGACTATGCCTGAGAACACCAGAAAGATCACGATGACGGTCAAATAGGCGCGGGTCCGAATGCGCAGCTGCGAAACGTTATATGAGGTCTCGGTCATCTCTGCGAACTGCGCCCGGCTGGCGCTTTCGTGCGTAAAGGACTGCACAGTTTGCACCGCAGACAAGGCCTCGCCTGCATTGCCGGACGAGGCGGCGATCCAGTCCTGGTTTTCACGGCTGATGACCCGCAGTCTGCGGCCCAAAACAAGAATAGGAATGATCACTGCGGGCACGATCAACAGCACCAGGCCTGCCAATTTGGCCGAGGTCAGCAGCATCAAGACCAGGCCGCCTACGAACAACAGGATATTGCGCAGGGCAATCGATACCGAAGAGCCCAGCACCGATTGGATCAAGGTGGTGTCGGTGGTTATCCGGCTGAGCACTTCGCCGGTCATGATTTTCTCAAAAAACTCGGGGCTCATACCCAGCACACGGTCAAACACCGACACGCGGATATCGGCAACCACCCGTTCCCCCAACCGGGTCACCAGCGCATAGCGCAGCCCGGTGCCCACAGCCAGCAGGGCGGCAATACCAAGTGCGGCCAGAAAATACTGGCTGAGCAGCTCACTATCGCTGATCCGAAAGTTATCGATCACACGACGCACGGCCAAAGGCAGTGTCAGCGACAGGCTGGCGGTCAGCACCAGGGCAAAAAGCGCCAGTAACATTTGCACCCAATAGGGTTTCATGAATGGCCAGAGGGCCCCAAGGACGCCGATTTTCTTCGAGCTGTCGCGCTCTTCGTTTGCATGTGGTGCTGCTTGTGATCGCGCCATTTCGGATCCTTTGATCTGTCAGTCCAAGCAGGCGGTCAACGCGCTGCATATGGCCAAAGTTCATGAGCCTGCAAAGGCGCCACGTCAAGCGGTCAAGTGACGCGCCTAAGCCCATCCTTACTAAGAAATCAGGCAGAAATGAAGGGGAGGTAACGTTCTGGAGCGGGCGACGGGAATCGAACCCGTGTCATCAGCTTGGAAGGCTGAGGTCTTACCATTACACAACGCCCGCTCTACAGTTTCAGGATCTATTTCATAGACTTTAGGAGGTCAAGAGGCCTTTCACTGCAAAATGATTGCAGTGTAGAACGGCTGCGAAAGCATGGCATCTGTCGGGTATTGTGCAAGTGCCTGAATATCAATGTTTGGCGTGGCTAGTAAGTTGCACCATGTCATTCGCTGAGATCGATGAACGACCTTCCCACAATTTTAATTGCTGACATTCAAACTGCAGATTTGAAATTTAGCCCCCCCAATCCTCCCGTTCATGCGGCTGTGCCGTGCCCTCAGTATTGACGCGCTAGAAGTTGGGGCAGGGCCTCCAGCCATCGAGCTACTTGGACTACATTCGTCCTAGCACCGCTCCTTTACATACCGTGGTGTTCTGCAGATGGCGCTCCGTGTTTGGCACGGTGAAACCGGAAAGCACGCCATCCTTTGACGGCAGGTGCGCCACAAGGATTCCCAATTCGCTTGGACGTTGCTGTGCATCTAGGGCCCGCGCCCATCAAATCGACACGGTTCATGGGGTTAAAGTCACTCTCATTACTGCCTCCCCCTCCAATGGCCACAACTAAGTCTTATATGAATTCATTCAAAATTTTAGATGACTGCTTTTGGCTGCTTTAAGATACCTGAACCTTCCTCAGCATTCGGCACAAAGGGCGGATTGCGGTCATTCGCTGCGGCTTGTTTGGATGTCTTAGATGCGGACAAACCGGACTTGTACAGGCGCGGCTATTGCTGACGCAGCATTTCTGTGAACTAGTAAAATGTGCTTGAGCGTGTTGTAAGCTTAGGCGCGGAAGCGGTCATTGAGGGGGATGATAACACGAAGGGCCAAAGTCCGTCTTTTTTTCCATCGCTTGAGTGGATTACGGTAGTCAATGTCAGACACTCACGAGCAGCCTGTCGCCTGTCTCTCCTTACAGGTTTATGATAAATCAGGTTCCGCACAACGTTGCTTTTACACGGGTCCTTAACTTGGCAAGTCTTTCATCGCTGACAACGTATGTTTCAACCCAGATCGGATGTGACCTTCCAAGACCCTCTTAGCTGTTGCCACGTCCCGTGCAAGAGCCGCATCAAACATTGATTTATGTTCTTCGATCGCGGGCGCGCCGCGGTGAGTCAGCACCAGCATCTGATAGCGCAGATACTTGTCAAAAATCGTGCCGTGCAACGTCAGCAGGTTTTCAGAATTGCAGGCTTGAATGAGAGCCTGATGGAACTCCCAGTCATAGCGTTTCCACAGTTCTTTCTGGCTTTTGTCGCCGTCGAGCATTTTTTGTTCGATCAAATGCAGTTTGTGATGGGCCGCGACAAGGTTGCCTTCCCAATCGGCGTCGCCACAGGCGATAGAGGTCTCGAGCGCTGAACATTCCAGCAGGATACGAAGCTCAGCAATTTCCGTCAGATCGGTGGCCGACACAGGCCGAACAAAAAAACCGCGCTGCTCGGCCGCCTGTACGAACCCTTCGCTGGCTAGACGGTTTAGCGTTTCGCGCAACGTCGACACGCTCGCCGCGTAACGATCGCGCAATCCGTCCAGCTTGAGTTTCACACCGGGTGCAAGTTCACCAAAGATAATGTCATGCTTGATCCGCTCGTATGTGCTGGAACCTACAGTGGGGGCGGTTTGAGACATGCCGGGCCTTATGTTTCATATAGTTTGACGGTTCATAACACGATCATCCGATATTCCTCAACAGTGGATAAAATAGGCTATAAGAAGAAATATCATATATTATTGCGAATCTCGTGAACTCTGCTAGTGTGGCGAAAATGCGATACGAGAGGGCGGGATGGGTCTACCAAAGAAACTAGCAGTTGTCGGGGCGGGTCTTGTGGGTCAACGCCATATTGCTGCGATCGGCCAAGTGGATGGTGTTGAACTGGCCGCCGTGGTCGAACCCAGTCCGACAGATCAAACGGCGCCTGTTTTTGGGTCGTTGGACGATATGTTCACGGCAGTCGACGTCGATGGTGTGATCCTTTCGACGCCCACGTTAATGCATGTCGATGGTGGCTTGGCCTGCGTCGATCGTGGCGTGCCTGTGTTGATTGAAAAACCCTTGGCTGCCTCTGCGAATGATGCGCAAGGTCTTATAGATCGCGCCCGAGAAAAGGATGTGCCGATCTTGGTTGGCCATCATCGCCGACATAATCCGATCATTCAAAAGACCGCAAAGCTCATCAAGGATGGTGCAATCGGGCAAGTGCGTGCGGCTCAAGTGACCTGCTGGTTTTATAAACCTGACGATTATTTTGAGGTCGCCCCGTGGCGCAAGAAGGCGGGCGCGGGCCCGATATCGGTCAACCTGGTCCACGATGTTGATCTTATGCGTCACTTTCTAGGCGAGGTCGTGACAGTCCAGGCGCAAACGGCGCCGTCCCTGCGCGGATTTGAAAATGAAGACCTTGCGGCGGCGGTTCTGCGATTTGAAAGCGGAGCAGTTTGCACGATCACAGTGTCCGACAGCATCGTTTCCCCATGGAGTTGGGAGCTGACCTCGCGCGAGTACCCGATTTATCCGGCCACAAACGAATCCTGCTACCAAATCGGCGGGTCAGAGGGCTCATTGTCGATTCCCGACATGCGGCTTTGGCAGCACGAAGGCGGCACAAGCTGGTGGAATCCGATACAAGCCACGGCCATGCCCGTCAGTTCGTCCGACCCTCTGATCAATCAAATTGCCCACTTCAGAGATGTCATTTCGGGAACAGCGACGCCGCTCGTAACTGGCGAAGAAGGTTTGAAAACACTGCGCGTAGTTGAAGCGATTCAAACAGCTGCGCACACACAATCACTGGTTCAGCTGAACAAAGGGCGGCACGGAAATCCGGCCACAGCTGAATGAATATCTGATATTTTGCAAAATGTATTGCGAAATTGGAAAAATGAGGCATTAATCTGCCTCACAAACGGCTCCACGCGGGCCATACCAATGTCTGGGAGGACAACATGACACTTAAACTGACACGCCGTCTTGCGATGGCTTCCATGATTGCGGTAGGCACGTTTGCTGCTTCCGCGCCTGCATTCGCTGATGGTCACGCGATCCAGCTGCGCATGTCTACATCCGGTTCTGAAACAGACGCGCGTTCTGTCGCCCTGGCCGAAGTTTTCGGTCCGGCCGTTGCAGGCTTTGCGTCTTACGAGCCGTCCTACAACGCAACGCTGTTTGACCAAGGTACTGAACTCGACGCGATCAGCCGCGGTAACCTCGAGATGTCGATCACATCCGCACAGGAACTGGCACAGTTCTTCCCTGAGTTCTCGATCTTTGCAACAGGCTACGTTCACCAAGATGCAGCACACCAGGTGCGCGTGTTCAACGATCCGCTGATGGCACCTTTCTTGGTGACCGTCGAAGAAGAACTGGGCGTGAAACTACTGTCCGTGATGTATCTAGGCCAGCGCCACGTGAACCTGCGCCAAACCCGCGACGAGTTGGACGTGCAAACACCTGCTGATCTTGCAGGCGTGAACCTGCGGATGCCGGGTACAGATGCTTGGCAGTTCCTGGGGGCCGCTTTGGGTGCCGCTCCAACACCAATGGCGTTCACCGAAGTTTACACTGGCCTGTCCACGGGTGCGATTGACGGTCAGGACAACCCACTGCCAACAGTTGTGGATCGCAAATTCTACGAGGTCACAAACCAGATCGCTCTGACGTCCCACCTTGTGGATTTGAACTACATCGCGATTTCTGCCGAGACGTTTAATTCCATGGCGCCTGAGCAGCAGTTGGCCGTTCAGAAGGCTGCGGATGCTGCAGCTTCGGTTGGCCGTCTACGTCAACTGGAACTCGAAGGCAGCCTGACCGCTTTCCTCGAAGAGAATGGCGTGGAAGTCTACACACCTGATCTGGCAGCATTCCGCGAGCACGTTCAGGGCCAATATATTGGCTCCGAGTTCGCAGCGAGCTGGCCTGACGGTGTGTTGGATGCGATCAACGCGCTCGGAAACTAAAACTGAAAAGTTAGATAGGGGGATCCACAATGAAAACGCTTTTACGGTGGGGCTCCCGACTATCTGACGCAATCGCGGCCACATTGCTGGCCGTGATTTTCTTTACTTTCTTGTTGCAGATCGGGACGCGCTATACGCCGCGCATCATTCGCAGCCTTGGTCTTGAAGAGACGTTACCCACACTCGCAGCAGTGCAACCGCTTGGCTGGACGCTTGAGCTGATCGCTATCCTGTGGGTCTGGGTGATCTTTTTCAGCTGCGCCTTTGTGGTGCGCGAATGGGATCATGTGAAATTCGATATCATTTATCTCGCGGTATCGCGGCGGATGCGGACGATCTTCGCCGTCATATCTGCCGTCGCCATTGTGGCGGGAATGCTCTATGCGCTGCTGCCCACGCTGGATTACATCGACTGGATGAAAATCCGCAAAACATCGACGGTCCGCAATCCGTTTACGGGCAGCAAAATCCCCATGCGCACGATCTTCAGCGTCTATGGTGCCTTCATGATCGTCGTGGCTGCGCGCTATGCGTGGCTGGCGATTGATACGCTGCGCAAAGGCCCGCCCAAGACTGAGTTGGAAATCGTGCTTGAGGCCGAAGTCGCCGCCGATGCCAAAACTGCGGAGACCCAATCATGAGCTTTGAACTTGTCTCGCTCCTCGTAACGCTCTTCGTGCTCGCAGGTATCGGCACGCCGATTGGCTATTCGATCTTGCTGGCCTCGGTCGTTTACCTTGGCATTGCCGGGCTTGATGTTGCGCTTGCCGGTGAAAAGATCCTGCAAGGGTTTTATGGCAGTGCGATCCTGCTGGCGGTGCCGCTGTTCATCGTTGCGGCCAACATCATGAACGCAGGGTCCATCACTGATCGTTTGCTGAATTTCTGCGTGGCCGTCGTGGGACGGTTCAAAGGCGGCATGGGGCATGTGAATGTCGTTGCCTCTTTGATCTTTTCAGGCATGTCGGGATCGGCGGTGGCTGACGCGGCCGGCATCGGCAAAATCATTATTTCCATGATGACCCGCAGCGGCAAATACAGCCGCGGTTATGCGGCGGCTATCACCGCGGCCTCGGCCACCATCGGCCCGATCATTCCTCCGTCCATCCCAATGGTCCTCTATGCTCTGGTCTCCAACGCCTCAATCGGTGCGCTATTTCTGGCGGGCATCCTGCCGGGCCTGATTATGGGAGCCGTATTGATGGGCATGAACGGATACCTTGCCCACAAACGCGGGTTCGAGGTGGAAGAGGCGGTGCCGCTGAAAGCGTTACCCAAAGTGACAGCCAGCGCGTTTCCTGCCCTGCTGATGCCCGTGATCCTTTTGTATGGCATTTACGGCGGCGTCACGACCCCCACAGAAGCCGCCGCCGTCGCCGCGTTTTACGCCCTGTTGTTAGCCGCGGTGTTCTATCGATCCTTATCGTTCAAGGCGCTCTATAGCGTCTTCGTCGATTCTGCGCGTTCCTCGGCTGCCGTTGGTATTGTGATCGGGGGGGCGTTCATCCTCAATTACGTCGTCATCACCGAACAAATCCCGCAGGCGATTTCGGCGATGTTGGAAGGGGCCGAGATCAGCCCGCTGATGTTCCTGATTATGGTCAACGTGCTGATCCTGCTGCTGGGCTGCGTGCTAGATGCCACGACCATCATCCTTGTCATTGTGCCGCTGTTCATCCCGACCTGCAAAGCGCTCGGCATTGATCTGGTCCACTTCGGCGTGCTGGTTGTGGTGAACTCGATGATCGGCCTGATCACGCCGCCCTATGGTATCTTGTTGTTTGTGATCAATGCGGTCACCGACATTCCATTGCGCGAGATTATCTCAGAGATTTGGGCGTTTTTGGCCGTATTGGTCGGCGCGCTGATCGTGATGATGCTGTCGCCTGATCTGGTGCTTTGGCTGCCGCGCCTTCTTGGGTATCAGGGCTAATGCTCAGCATTCCCACTCATATCGTACCAGGTGAGCTGGCGGAAAAACTGAACACCATTGCTGCAGTGGGGTTCACGGCCATTGATCTGAGCCTGTCAGATGTTACCCAATTCGACGACGATCTTGTGGTCCTGGCGGATATTGTCGCCCAGGCCGGATTGACCATCGCCTCACTCGGCGCGGTGCAGCCCGATGCCAGCGTGACCTTGATCAAGGCCAAGATGGAGATGGCCAAGTCATTGGGCGCAGAGGCGCTTGTCCTGGATGTTATTGACAAGGTGCCGCACGACCTGCCGAAATTTGACGGCATTCGGCTGGCGCTACGGCCCACGCGTGATGCCGAGTCGGCGGTTATCGAATATGTCACCGAACAAAACGATCACAACATCGGCCTCGCACTCAACGCATTTGAAGTCCTTGGTGATGGATCACGCCCCGCCCGTCTGCGCGATCTGAACGGCGCATCGGTGTTCCATGTTGCTCTGCTGGACGGGCCAAACACGCCGATGTTGCCCGGACAGGGCACCCTGAATTTGGGCGGTCTGGCACGTGTGCTGGCGCGGAGTGGATACGCGGGGACTTGGTCTGTGGGGGCGACGCCTGATGGACCCGGGACGCTGCGCAATGCCTATCGGTCTTTGGTGACTGTCCTGTCAGACGCCGCACAAACAGAACCCTTATTGCAGGGCGCTGTGCCTGATTTGCCCCCCAAAGTTCCCGCGAAGGGATTTGAGTTCATCGAGTTTGCGGTCGATGACGCAGGTGCAGTTGAGCTTGAGGGTGTGTTGGCCGCCATGGCATTTCGGCGTGAACGTGATCATCGCTCCAAACGAGTGGCACTGTGGCGGCAGGGTGCAGTGAACATTGTCATCAACCGTGAAGGTGCGGGTCACGCCGCACAGGCACTGACGGATCATGGTCCCTGCGTTTGCGACATGGGGCTTCGTGTCCGAGACGCGGCGGAAACCGTTGCGCGGGCCAAATCGCTGGGCACGCAGGATTTCACGCAAATGGTGGGATTGGGAGAGCTTGATATTCCAGCGGTGCGTGGGGTTGGCGGCAGTGTCATTCACTTCATCGACGAGAGGTCCGATTTGCACCACGTCTGGGATATTGAATTTGAACCTGTTCGCAGCACAAAGGCCACGCCGCCTGCGGGTTTGCGGCGCATCGATCATGTGGCGCAGACGATGCGGTATGACGAAATGCAAAGCTGGCTGTTATATTACTTGACCACATTCGAGATGACCAAGTCAGCCATCGTCAATGTCGCAGATCCGTCAGGGATTGTGCGCAGTCAGGCGATAGAAACGCCCGAAGGCGAGGTGCGGTTGAACCTCAATGGCGCTGCGGATGCGGATACGCTTGCGGGGTCGTTTGTGTCGGGTCGTCCGGGTGCCGGTGTGCAGCATATCGCCCTTCAGACGGACGACATATTCGAGACCTCGACCTTGTTGAAATCTTCGGGATTCCAGCGTCTCCCAATCCCGCAAAACTATTATGCGGATACGCAGGCCGAATTCGGACTGATTGAAGCGACAACGCAGGCCTTGCGTGCCCACGACCTGCTATATGACGAAGACGCGGGCGGTGCCTATTACCAGCTTTACGGCCAGTCCATCTTCGATGGGTTCTTCTTTGAGATCGTCCAGCGGAAGGGTCGGTATCTGGGCTATGGTGCGCGGAATGCGTCTGTCAGGCTTGCATCGCAATCAAGGTCCCGACTGAAGACTGCCTCATGATTGCTGCTTTGATTGGAAAAGGGATTGCCGCATCCCTTACGCCTGCCATGCATGAGGCGGCTGGAGCAGCGTTGGGGATAGACTACGCATATGGTCGCTATGACTTGGCCACAGCTGATTACGCCAATTGGTCTTTGGATCAGGCCGTAGATGCGGCACAGGTTGCGGGTTGTCGCGGGGTGAATGTGACGTATCCATTCAAGCAGGACGTCATGGCGCTGCTCGATGATATGTCGCCGCAGGCCCGCGATATCGGGGCGGTAAACACGGTGGTCTTTGAAGGTCAGAAACGCACTGGCCATAACTCCGACTACCTTGGATTTCGCGCAAGCTTCGCACGGGACATGAAGGCACTGCCACGCGACGCGGTTTTGCTTTTGGGGGCTGGCGGCGCTGGCTGCGCGGTCGGGCTGGCGCTGATTGATCTTGGCACCACGACACTTTGGATTCATGACCAAAGCCAAAAAGCTGCATTGGCGCTGGCCGATCGCTTGATGGCTTTACGTCCGCAGGTACGATGCGCCGTCTGGAAATTCCAGGGCGCGGTGGACGGCATTCTCAACGCGACACCCATGGGAATGGCCAGTCACCCTGGCCAAGCAATCTCGCTGAGTGACGTTGTGGTGCGCTGCTGGGTTGGCGATATCGTTTACTTTCCGCTGCAAACCGCCCTTTTGCGTGATGCCACGGTGCGTGGGCTGCATGTGATGACGGGCGGGGGCATGGCGGTCGGTCAGGCGGCGGAGACGTTCAAGCTGTTCACGGGCCGCGAACCCGATCGCGCCCGCATGGCGCAGGATTTTCACACCATGACCCAAGAGGTACTCGCATGAGCGAAGACGCAGACGCCATCCGCGCATGGTGGCGCACATCCATCATCGAGATGGAGCCGGGCAAGATTACCTTTCGCGGGCATCCGATTGAAGAGCTGATCGGCAACGTATCTTTTCCGCAGATGATCTGGCTAATGACAGTCGGGCGGCTGGCCACATCCGAAGAGGCCGCATTGCTGGAGGCCGCCTTGGTCGCAGGTGTTGATCACGGGCCGCAAGCGCCCTCAATTGCCGCTGCCCGAATGACAGCGACATGCGGTGTCGGCCTGAACAATGCCATGGCCAATGGGGTGAATATGCTCGGCGATGTGCATGGCGGTGCGGGCGAGCAATGCGCGGACCTCTATTACGATATCAACGACCGGATCGAGGGCGGCGCGGCGCTGCAAGACGCGGTGCAATCAGGCCTTGATGCGTGGCGGGCCGAAAACGGCAAGATCGTCTCCGGGTTCGGGCATCGGTTCCACAAACCTGTCGACCCCCGAGCGCCCCGTCTGATGGCACTGGTACGGGACGCGGCACATGCGGGCACCGTGTCGGGCCGTTATGCGGATATCGGCGAAGCGGTTCAGGCCAACCTCAGCCTGCGCAAGCCACTGGCGATGAACATCGACGGGGCCACGGCCGTAATTTTCTGCGAACTTGGCTTCCCCGCACCCTTGTCGCGGGGCCTGTTTTGCCTGTCCCGCTCAGTCGGGATTCTGTCCCACGCTTGGGAGCAAATGCAGCAGGGCGGGCGCAACAAGGGTCCGATGCCGCCGGCTTACTTACCAAAATACGATAAAGTATAAAATATCATAGATTTTAGATTACTTATTATGATATGCATTTTTGCAGACATCATGAGGTGATTCCAATATGCCAAACGAGACTGGCGGCCCACTTTATTCTCTTGCGCACCTGACCCTTATCAATGCGACCGCGCCCGAGCTGATCTATATCGCTGCGCGTGCGGGCTATGATGCTGTTTCGCCGCGCTTTATCCAGATGAACGTGCCTGGTGAATTTCGTGAAAGCCCGATCGACATGCAGATGGTATCGGCCACTAAGACGGCGCTTCAAACAACGGGTCTGAAGGTTCTCGACGTCGAGCTGGCCCGCATCACAGAAGATTGCGATCCGCGGTCATTTGAAGCGGCCTGCGAGCTGGGCGGCGAGTTGGGCGCAACCCGCATGATCATGTCCGCGTGGACGCCCACGCGGGATGATCGCAATTTTATCGTCGATTGCTATGCCGAAACCTGTGAAATTGCGGCCCCATTCGGATTGTCTGTTGATCTTGAATTCCCGAGCTTCAGCCGCCTGCGCACGTTGGACGAGGCGCTTGATATTGTGCGTGCGGCGGACCAGCCCAACGGCGGCATCCTTGTGGATACGCTCTATCTGCATCTGAGCCGCGTCGACCTCGCTGAACTGTTGCATGTGCCCGCCGATCTCTTGAATTTCCTTCATATCTCGGACGCCTTGCCCGGCATCGCGGATACCCGTGAGGGCATGATCCAACTGGCCCGTGATGCGCGGCTTTATCCAGGTGAAGGTTGCATTGATTTCGCAGGCATCATCGAACGTATGCCGCCCGTGGATTATTCCATCGAACTTCCGAACCAATCCCGCGTCACAGAGCTGGGCTTTGAAGAACATGCACGGCGCTGTTTGCAGCACGCCAAACGCACCTTCGGCCATGTCCGGTCCGAGCGGCGCACCCATCCGATCCCCCTACAAGAAAGCACTCAGACAGATGGCCAAAGAGCTTACTGACGAAGACCGCCAACTGACGGCAGACATGATTTTGCGTGCCCGCGCAGCGATGGCAGAGATTCAGGACTGGTCGCAGGCCGATCTGGATCGGCTTAGCCAAGCGATTGCTTGGTATGCGGGCAACGAAGATACTTTCGCGCGTTTGGCCGAACAAGGTGTTGACGAAAGCGGGATCGGGGATCGCACCGGCCGCCCTGCCAAACGTTTCAAGATCCAAATGGTGCTGCGCGATGTGTTGCGCACGCCCTCCACTGGCGTGGTGGAAGTGGATGAAGCCAAGGGGCTGGTTAAATACGCCAAACCTGCCGGTGTGATCGCCTCACTCATCCCGATGACGAACCCCGCGATGACGCCCCCCGTAACAGGGGTGTCATCCGCCAATGCCCGCAACGCCGTGATCTTCTCACCGCATCCGCGCACGGCGGGCACCACCTACGAAATGACAGAAATGATGCGCAAGGCCTGTGTGGCTGTGGGTGCGCCTGCCGATCTGTTTCAGGCGGTGCGGTATCCGTCTATTCCGTTGACGCAGCACTTGATGGAAGAATGTGACCTAACGCTGGCAACGGGCGGCAAACCCATGGTGAAGGCGGCATATTCTTCGGGTCGGCCTGCTTACGGCGTTGGCGCGGGCAATTCATCCATCGTGATCGACGAGACAGCGGACATCGACATCTCTGCCGCCAATACGCGCATTTCCAAGACATCTGATTTCGGATCCGGCTGTTCGGCGGATGGCAACATTATCATCCAGAAGTCAATTTATGATAAAATGGTCGCAGCATTGCAGGCCGAAGGCGGGTATCTGTGCAGCGCAGAAGAAAAGGCTCTTCTCGAGGCGGCGATGTGGGATGAAAAGGGCAACCGCACCTTCCCGACGATTGCGTGCAAGCCACAGCAAACGGCGGAGGTCGCAGGGTTCAAGGTGCCCGAGGATTGCAAGTTCCTGATGGTCGAAAATCAGGGACAGATCGGGCCCGATCACAAGTTCAGCAAGGAAAAACTCACCACGGTAATGGCGCTGTATCATTTTGATACGTTCGAAGACGCGCTCGACACGGTGCGCCAGATTTACGCGACGGGCGGTATTGGCCATTCCTGCGGGATTTACAGCCACAACGACGACAACATCGACACTTTGGCGCGGGTTGCCCCCGTCAGCCGCATGATGGTCCGCCAGCCGCAATCCAAGGCCAACGCTGGGTCGTGGACCAACGGGATGCCGATGACCTCCTCATTGGGCTGCGGCATCTGGGGCGGCAACATCACCAACGAAAACGTCACCATGAAACACATGATGAATTACACGTGGGTCGCCCGACCCATCGCCGAAGATCGCCCCAGCGAGAAAGAGCTTTTCGGTGAATTTTACGGACAGGAGGTAGCATAATGGATGGCACAAAAGCAGGCGGTAAAACCGTCGCAGAGCATATCGTTGATTTTCTGGGTCGTCGCGGCGTTGAGCACGTGTTTGGCCTATGTGGCCACACCAACATCGCCGTTTTGGCGGCGCTGGCCGAAAGCCCGATTGATTTCATCACTGTGCGCCATGAACAGATCGCCAGCCACGCGGCGGATGCCTATGCGCGTGTCACAGGTCGGGCTTCGGTGGTGCTGTCGCACCTCTCGCCGGGTCTGACAAACTGCGCCACAGGTGTCGCCAACGCCGCACTTGATTGCATCCCGATGGTGGTGATCGCGGGTGATATTCCGACACATTACTACGGCAAGCATCCGCATCAAGAGGTGAACCTGCACGCGGATGCGGCCCAATGGGAAATCTATCGCCCCTTCGTGAAGCGCGCGTGGCGGGTGGATCGTGCGGACCTTATGGCGGAAATTCTTGAAAAGGCGTTTCATCTGGCCGAAAGTGGCCAACCCGGCCCCGTGTTGGTCAACGTTCCAATGGATATCTTCAGCGAAGTCATCCCGTCCGATACCTTTGATCGCATCACGGGCAACACCAAATCGCTGATCAAACCGAGCATTGATGATGAAACCGCCCGCGCGATCATCGAAAAGATCGCAACTGCAGACAAGCCCGTCGCCTATGTCGGCGGCGGAATTCTACTGGCGCAGGCGAGCCAGGAAATGGATGATTTCGCCACCCACATGGGCCTGCCGATTGCGCATTCCCTGATGGGCAAAGGTGCTGTGCGCGACGATCATCCGCTGGTCATGGGTATGACGGGGTTCTGGGGCACCGAATTGGTCAATCAGACCTGCCTGAATGCTGACGTGGTCTTAGCTGTCGGCACGCGGTTCAAAGAGGCCGATTGCTCCAGCTGGTATCCCGGCTATACCTTCAACATCGGGGCCGAGGGCAATGACACGAAGGTCATTCACATCGACATCGAACCGCAAGAGATCGGCCGAAATTATCCGACAGAAATCGGTGTCGTCGCCGACGCCAAGGCCGCCCTGCGCGTGCTCAACCGTGTTGCACGCGATATGTACCCCGACGGGTTTGATCGCGCAGACAAAAAGGCCGAGATCGCAGATTTCCGCACATCGTTCAAAGCGTCAAACGCCGACATGCAAACATCCGCGGCGTTCCCGATGATGCCTGAACGCATCTTGGCCGACACGCGCATTGCCTTGCCCGATGATGCGATTATCACAACGGATGTCGGTTGGAATAAAAACGGCGTGGGTCAACAGTTCGACATCCTGACGCCGGGGTCGATCCTCACACCGGGTGGCTTTGCGACGATGGGCTTTGGTCCGCCCGCCGCCATTGGCGCAAAACTGGCAGCGCCCGAGCGTGTGGTCCTGTCGCTTGTGGGGGATGGCGGATTTGGCCAAAACCCGTCCATGCTGGCGACGGCGGTCGAGTTGAACCTAGGGATCATCTGGCTGGTAATGAACAATAACGCCTTCGGCACCATTGCTGGTCTGCAAAAGGCGCACTATGGGCTGACCTACGGCACGACTTTCCCGGGCAGCGCTGAGGCACCGACCAACGGGCCAGGCTACGCCGAGATTGCGCGCGCCTACGGGGCGGAAGGTATCCGCATTTCGTCTGCGGATGAACTACTCCCCGCTTTGCAGGCCGCCATTGCCAGCGGCAAGCCCACGGTGTTGGATGTCCCCATGATCAACAACCCAACTCCCACAACTGGGCATTGGAATATCCTCGACATCTATTCACCTGACAAAGACGTCAGCCACGTGTCGACCTAAAGAAAGCCGCGCTATGCAGAATCCCAAGAACCGCTTCAAATCCGCCATCGCAAATCAAAAGCGGCAATTGGGGGTCTGGAACACCATCGGCGGCAATACGGTGCCAGAACTCTTGGGCGGCGCCGGCTTTGACTGGGTTTTAGTGGATTGCGAACACGCGGCGATTGAAACGATCGAGGTTTTGCCCGCGCTTCAGGCCATTGGGCAAAACCCCGACACCTCGGCTGTGGTGCGCGTCGCGTCAAACGATACAACCCTGTTCAAACGGGTTCTGGATTTGGGCGCGCAGACGGTCATGGTCCCTTACGTGCAGACAGCAGACGAGGCCGCCGCCGCCGTGCATGCGATGCGTTATGGCCCGCAAGGCATGCGCGGTATGGCGGGCATGACCCGCGCCACACGCTACGGCAAGGTCGATGATTATTACAACGTGGCCGAAGATGAACTGTGTCTTATCGTGCAGATCGAAACTCTGACGGGGCTGCAAAACCTCGACGCGATTGCCAAAACTGACGGCGTGGATGCTGTCTTCATTGGTCCCGCCGACCTCAGTGCAAGCATGGGGCTGCGCGGGCAGATGACCCATCCCGACGTAGATGCGGCCGTCAGCGATGCTATCAAACGCTTGGTTGAAATGGGTGTGCCGGCCGGCGTTATGGCGCTCGACCCTGATGTCGCAGACCGATACCTCAGCATAGGCGCAACCTTTGTGGCCGTTTCGGTGGATTTGGTGGTCTTGGCAGACGCTATCTCTGGCATTCGAAAACGTTTTAATTGAGCACGATCTGTCTTTGAGCGAGCGCAGGCATGTTCACCGTTTGCACAGGTCGCTACACTTGGACGATTGACCAAAACCGTCTGCCCAGAACTCGATATTTTCTGCAAAAGATATGGGCCAATCGAGCCCAAATTGACTTGCAAAAATCGCGAGGTTACAAAAATTTAATGAGCGCACATTACCTCCTTTCTGCCGAAGCGAGCCGCCTTGCCACCGAAAAAGGCTGGGCGAACCCCAAGTGGTTTCGCCCAGCTGTTGATCCCCAGAAAATTCGGGACTTAATGCAAAAATCCGATGCGCGTGCGATGCGCGACACCGCGCTTTGGCTCGGGGCGATGTGTGTCGCGGCTGGATGTGCAATTGCCCTCTGGCCATCGTGGTGGTCTCTTCCGTTCTGGCTCATCTACGGCGTTCTTTATGGGTCGGGCGCTGACTCGCGGTGGCACGAATGCGGGCACAATACGGCGTTTAAGACGGCATGGATGAACAATGCTGTTTATCAAATCGCCAGCTTTATGATGATGAGAAATCCTGCTGTTTGGAGGGCCAGCCACGTCAGGCACCACACAGATACCATCGTCGTGGGGCGTGATCCTGAAATTGTTGCAATGCGCCCGCCCGATTTGTTGCGCATCGCTTTGATGTTTGTTGGGGTCGTTGATGTTTACAATGCCTTCAAGCGAATGTTTTCGCACGCGCGCGGTCGCATAGATCCCGAAGAAGCGATGTTTGTCGCACTAAAAGACCACCCAAAAGTTTTCATGGTCACTCGTATTTGGTTGACGATTTATGCCTTCACCATAGTGTTGTCGATCCTGACCGCTTCCATTTTGCCATTGATGTTAGTTGGACTTCCCCGCCTCTACGGGGCTTGGCATCACGTCATGACAGGTCTTTTGCAGCACCTAGGACTCGCTGAAAACGTATCGGATCACCGCCTAAATACCCGCACCGTTTTGATGAATCCGATCAGCCGCTTCATCTATTTGAATATGAACTATCATTTGGAACACCACATGTTCACCAAGGTGCCTTACTACAATCTTCCCAAGCTGCATGAGTTGATCAAACATGAACTGCCGCCGCCAGAACGTTCGATTTTTGGCGCCTATTTGCGATTGGTGCCCGTTCTGGTCAAACAGCTTCAATATAAGGAGGCCGTTATCGTGCAAGATTTGCCATTCGGGGCGACTCCGTACCGCCGTGAGGTTGAAATTCTTAAGACCTACGCGGTCTGAAGCGAAAGACCGCAAATGGCAGCATTATCCCGTGATGTGTGAAATCGCCGATCAAAGCTTGCTCTCGAAAGCTCGAATGTCCGGTTCTTCTGATCTATGGCGGCACATATAGCTTCGCGCTTGCCGCAATTTTTGCGCTGCGAACGCGCGCAGCGAGAAAATCAAATTCACAGTTTGGGCTCTTATCTGCCCTTCGCTGCAAACCGTTCGAAGGACCGATTAGGGCCGTTCTTGTCAGCTTGTCTTTCCTAGCTCTTTAGAAAGTTGCCGCGCCGCAGAAGTCTGCTCCGAGCCTACGGCGGAAACGGTTTGGGGGCGGTAGATTATCTTGGACGCGTCTCGGGACCGGTTGTATCGTTTCGAGAAATAGATTGCTTTAGGGACTTACCGATGAGATTTCAGAAGTTGTTTGCCGACGAATTGGGGGAAAGCCACTGGTTGGAGGTTGAAGTTAACCTTGAAGAGCATGTTTTTGCTCCTCCAGCTCAAAACGTCGAAATCTCTGAGCCGGAACCAGCAAAGCAGATGATGTTTCTCAGGCTACGCGCGGGCTGGGATGAACCGGTCCACCCAACTCCCGTTAGGCAGAAGTTGATCTGCCTTTCTGGTGCCGTGCGTGTCACAGCAAGTGACGGCTCAGCGCGAGACATCGTTCGTGGTGACGTCTGGCATATGGAAGACCGACACGGCAAAGGCCATCATACGCGCGTGACAAGTGACGAGGATTTTGAGGCGGTTATTGTCCAGTTTGATTAGAGCTGAACTGGCACAACGAAAGGCAGGAATGTCCGCGCTGCGGGTCTCCTTGGACTTTGAAAGCTGCGCTGAACACGAATGTCCGTTCTGGTGAAGCGGCGTCGGAGAGTTGGCCACAAGTGCCAAGGTTGGGGCGGGGCCGTTCGCGACCACATTGTGTTTCCATGCGAGTTCGTTAGCTCGCTTACTCCGCACCAGCCCACAGCAACCAGAATGCAAGAAGTGGAGTGCTATCAGAACGCATTGCATGCACAATACCAGGCGAATTGTAAAACGTGCCGCCGATACCGGGCTCGAACCACTCGCTGTCACCATGACAAAAGGAGCCATTGCTCAATACCAGGTAAGTTTCTTCCGGTGGATGGCTATGGTCAGGATACCTAACATTCGGCGAAAGTAGTGTGACACCAAGCCAGACGTCGGTCCGCCATTCGATGCCACCTGGACCGACTATGTTTGCGTTTGCATGGCCCTCTGCAAAGTTTGCGCTCGCGCAAGACATATCACCTGACCGTCGACGCCAATTGAGCATAGGCTCAAGCCTGAGGAAGGTTTCCACCAAATGGCGAAGCTCAGGCGCATGAAAATGCGATGGAATGGCCACCTCTTCTAAACTATCGCGGATCGGCAATTGTGCCCCCGCTCCATCAGACATCTTAGACGGCGTTTGAAGGGCCGCTCTAATCTTTGCCAGCGATTCCTTTCCGTTGGGGTCGGTCACGTAATAGTCGGCGGCCGAAATGATTGCATCGAGGAACTCCTGCATTGGTTTGGGGCGCATCATGGTGGTCGAACCTCTCTTTTGCGGTACCGTTGGGGAAGATTGAGTTTTTAGCAATGGAGCAAAAACAGACAGGCTTGTATGAGCAGTCCATTCCACAACAGGAGCGAAGATGAATATATGCAGATGTATGATGGCCGCCCCGAGCGTGATTGGTGTTCCTCATGCAAGCGACAGGAACGGCGGGTTGCGCGGGGTGGATAGTTTTTTGAATATGGGCCAGAGGTAAGCCGCCAACCTCAGTTGATATCCACGGCTTTCCTTTTGAGGACTTCCAGCGGAACAGTCTCAAGGGCGTTCTTATGGGTGCTTTCAAGAACGATATGCGGCGCTGGATCTTCTTGATGTGCTTGCAGCCAGCGATCCACGCACAGACACCATCGATCTCCCTCTTTCAATCCGGCAAAATGGAATTCTGGTCGGGGCGTCGAAAGGTCGTTTCCAATATACTTTGAAAAGGCCAAGAACTCTTTGGTCATGATGCAACAAACAGTGTGCTTTCCCGTATCAGCAGCCCCAGTATTGCAGCAGCCATCGCGAAAAAACCCTGTTACCGGAGATGTGGAGCAGGGTTTAAGGTCTTCGCCCAAAACATTTAGGCTGGGATCCATCGTCAATTCTTTGTCGCTCATCAATTGTGTCCTCGATTATATTCCCCTGATTAGCACATACGACAACGAAGCAGGAGAGGATGTTAGTGACGGTCAACAGGCTCGCCACATCCATTGAACCAGTGCATTGCCTAGTAGGCGTCGGGATGCTCGATGGGGCAGGTGGCCATCCGCAATTTCGAAAAGACGGGACGATGCATCAGGGATTGAGGTGCTGCCCGCAATCAGTTCGCTATTCTTTACCCGGAAAATTTCAACAGATGACCCGTCTCAACGGTATGGGCTGATGGTCATACACAGAGCCTCGGATACTCCTAGCCACGACAGACTACGGATCAAGTTTGTTGAGGTAGGTCACATGCTGTGGCAATCACTCACTGGTCGGTGCAACATCGCTGCTTTCCGGCCCGGTTCCACGATATAGGGGGCGCTGATCCGTGCGATTAGCAAGAGGAATGTGCCTCTCCGTGGCTATCTTGCAGCATCCGCCGCCTCCCTAAATCTCATCGGTTTGCTTAACTACGCCCAACGACAACCGCTTGGCGAGCGCTTTGGCACAATCAATTCTCCGCTGGCGCGCAGCGATGTAACAACAACAACCCTAACCTCACCTCTCATCGAACTCAAAACACTTGGCGGGCATAGGGTGTGAATTACCCGCGTGCGGGAGGGGGCCGGGAAGGGCCCAAGCCGCTTTTTGACTGCCTGCTCACAGTCGATCCTGCGCTACCCGGTATCGATCAAGCATCTTCCCAGCGGCCTGGTTGAATGAGATGCTGCCACTACGCAATTTCCCAAAGACCGTTTCCATCTCAGCTGCAGGAAGTGTCAACAACCCTTCGTAGCCATAGCCTTCCCGCTCGAACACTTTCGCTATCCTTTGTTCAAACTCCCCAAGGCTTAACTCGATTGTCACCCGGCGATCAGTGTTGCAGAAAGATGCCGACTTATCCAAACACAATTTCTGGGCATTTCCCTTTTTCTTTATAGTTTCGGGTGCAGCCGGTTGCAGGTTGGAGCGGCAACAGACTGCAGGCTTGCAGGCGCGCCGCGCCGTACTTTTTGCTTCACGAAGTTGCGATGCAAGTCCAACTCGGCCACAGAGAAGATCATGAACTGATTTCGAGACCGCCGATTGGCTCGGTACCGCTTCAATG
Organism: Parasedimentitalea marina; assembly: GCF_004006175.1. GTDB lineage: Bacteria > Pseudomonadota > Alphaproteobacteria > Rhodobacterales > Rhodobacteraceae > Parasedimentitalea > Parasedimentitalea marina. Next base: position 2,920,007 of record NZ_CP033219.1, on the reverse strand, counting down.
CCCCGCGGGTTTCCAGTTCTTTGAAGGCGCCCCGCACACTACGTTCGCACATACCGGTTTCTTCAACGATGCGAATGACCGACGGGTCGCAACGACCTGTTTTCGTGTTCTGGCGATCCAGCAGTCTTGAAAGCACAATAATAGCTGAGCGCGTCAAAGCTGGCTTCTGGCGTGCCCAATACTGATGGGTTAGCCATTTCTGCACAGGTCCAATGGCTGGAGCTTGGTCATGATCCTGCACCTTGACCTGCAGTGGCCGCCACCGCACATTGTTCGATCCATTGGCGAATGTCACCAACCCGGTAGCGTACAGACCGACCAATCTTGATCATGCACGGGCCATCTTTACGCTGCGCTGCAATCTCCAAATATCTCTTTGAGATCCCAAAGATTTCTTCTACATCTTCCCGGGATAGGAGCCTGTCTTTTTCATACTGCTTCATGGTGCCACCTCGTGCTGCTTTGACGGTCACCAACGCTCGTGGAGAACACCTCTTGGGAATAGGCAGGGGAGGCACCATTGGATTTGGGGGGCATGGGTAGACATCGTTCAGCATTACGACGGTATTGGCTTGGTCACCTGTGAGGTTTCTCGGCCATGAAGACTATCCTTTTCAATCTGCGGTTATTCTGCGCCCAAACGTTCTGCAATGACGAGAACCTGCGATCAACAAACAAAGTTGCAAAATTATTGGCAATAGGGGCTCGATCATTCGGGACACAACTTTCGATGTTGGCAGGCCAAGTTTGGCTCAGAAAACTCCGGAAACTGCCTCAATGAAGTGACCTACCAGTTAGGTTTCCATCGTAGCAATTTCTCAAACTTCATCCGTCACCCGGGTTCTGCGATACAGAAAACCAGATCAAGTGTGGGCGTGGTAGGGGAGGGTGGGCGTGCGGAACGACAAATCGGATTTACTTGGTTCCATTGGCCGAGAAGATGTCTGGCGCGATCGGATGCAGGACGTGATTGCCGTTCTTGACCGTGATGGAAGAGGTGAGTGCTCCGAATGCTGCACCACGCTCATTTCGCTATTAAGGGGGAGGTCCTGACCTTCGCTGCGGTCAGTTCCAACGGCAGCATTACGCAGAAAACTTACTTTGCAAAGTTAGGTCCGCAGAAAGCACCGACAGCTTACATACGGCCTAGAGCAACCATTCAACCCCGAATTGGTTGCTGCGTTTCAGCTTCCCTAAAGCGGTCATTGCCATACCGCATGGAGTCACATGACTGAACGATTACTTTGTGGACATGGCTGCTGTTTGCTTTCGAACCCTGGCTGTTTGCTTCAGGGAAGCCAATCGTTTCGGGGTAAGTCTCGAAACGACTTCCGCTAAGAGCCGGTATCTGTAAAGCTCGTAGTAGCCCGCAGTTCCTTTATGTTTTTCAACTCTCCGATTGTTGTCACTCCTAACTGGGCCATGGCCAAGCTAACTTCCTGGCTTAGAATATCCCAAAGCACCCGCAGACCTTCGATGCCGCCAGCCGCGATTGCGAACAATAAAATTCGGCCTATGAAAACAAAGTCTGCCCCCATGAAATAGGCTTTGACGATGTCTTCACCCGAGCGAATTCCTGTATCGTAGAAGAGTGGGTAATCGGGCCCAACAATCGTGCGAATGTCACGTAAGGCCAGAATGGCAGGTGGGGCACTGTCCAGTTGGCGGCATCCGTGACTGGAGACCTGAATAGCGTCCGCACCAGCATCAACCAGACGCAACGCGTCATCGGGGTGCAGGACACCTTTTACCACCAGTTTGCCAGGCCAAACCGCACGTAACTTGTCAAAGTAGCTCCAGTCTGCTGCTGCGCGGCTTTCGGTGCGGTCAAATTTGTAGGTCTTCCCATCGAAATTTGCCATTTTTGGGCTGCCCTTGGCCAGGGAGGTTAGCGACCAACGCGGGTGCAATGCGAAATCCACGAATTGCCGAGGGCCAATACGGAATGGCATTTTGAAACCATGACGGAGCTCTCGTGGGCGACGACCAACCTCCGGAACATCCAAAGTCAATACTAACGTGCTATAGCCAGCTGCCTTAGCGCGTTCCACAAGCTTGAAAGTGCCACTGCCATCGCCACTGAAATAGAGCTGGAACCAAGCCGTGCCGCCCGAGGCTTTGTGTAGGGTCTCCATATCAGTGGAAGCCACAGTTGACACGCCATGCGGCACACGGTGCTCTCGCGCTATTTTTGCCAATTGTAGATCGGCGCCGGGCGCCGCGAGATTACACATCCCCATTGGACTGATGCCGAAGGGCCGTGTCATCAGCTTGTCAAACAAAGTCACCGACAGGTCCCGGTTTCTGACATCGCGCAGAACGCGCGGTGTCAGCCGGATATCTTGTAGGGCCCTGTTGCTGAGGGCAGCTCCATGCTCTTGCCCAGCCGCGCCATCGATATAGTCAAAAACCATCCAGGGAAGTCGCTTGCGCGCCAGTCGGCGCGCATCGGTGTAGCAATGGATGCCAGTATCAAACAGCATGCCCAGGCCTTACGCTTGTACCGACGTCATGAACCGGTCACGTATTACGACGGGATCCATGGTGATCACAGGAACTTTGATATTACCGCTTTCGCATTTGGCCACGATGATGGTCATCTGATCACCATTAATAGCTTCTTGTAGGGCTTTGCCGGTGTCTTTTGCAGCCACCTCAACAACGTTCTCGCAGCCACAAGCTCGTGCCACCGCAGCCAGAGAGGTCTTTTTTCCGGCATAGGTTGGTTGGTCACCGGTAGAGCCATAGCTGCCATTATCGATAATCAGCAGAATGTAGTTGTTAGCCACGTTATTGGCTATGGTAGGCAAGGTCCCAAAGTTGGTCAGAACTGACCCGTCGCCATCAATGGAGATGACTTTTTTATCTTGTGCCAACGCCAGGCCAAAGCCAATCGAGGAAGACAGGCCCATTGTGCCAAGCATATAGAAGTTGGTTGGTTGATCATCGATCATATGCAGTTCTTGGCTGGGCAGGCCGATGTTGCAGACCACCAGTTGGTCTTTCAGGATAGGCGCGATTTCTTTCAGAATATCAGAACGGATCATTGGTCGCCGTAGCCTCCCCAAAAACTGGCATCGGTCAGGATAGCGACCGGTTTGTTGCACATGAAAGTGTATTTCAGGATCGCATCCAGCTCGTCAGCGTCGGACTGATTGTGAAAATGATAGGTTGGAATGTTCATCTGCGCGAGCAGAGCCTTGGTGTGAACGGCCATCTCAACCTGGCATGCCACCGGCTCGCGCAGTTCTCCCCTGAAGGAGATCAGCATTGGCAGCGGCATTCGGTAGTATTGGATCAACGTTGCCAGTGTGTTGATTGTCACGCCGATCGCCGTGTTTTGCATGATTATGGCAGGCCGTTTGCCGCCCATCCAGGCTCCGGCGCAGAGCCCCATCCCCTCGTCTTCCTTGTTCGAAGGAACGTGAAGTACATCAGGGCGGGCGTCGATCTCGTCGATGACACCGGCCAGTTGCTTGCACGGTACAGTGGTGATGAAACTGATGTCAGTAGCAACCAGATCATCAACGATTTTTGTGTTGATAGACAAAACTGTCTCCTTTGGGGGGAATTCTAACGTAAGACGATGACGGCGCAGGGCGCATGGCGAACAATCCGAGCGGCGGTGGTGCCCAGGAAATAGTCACGCAAACCCGGCATGTGGGAACCGACGATGATCGCGTTTGCATTAATCTCGGCGGCATATTCGGTGATGGTGCGGCTGGAATGCCCTTTGAGGATCACAGGAGTGACCTCTGGGGCGTTGTCAAACCGAGCTTTGAGCGCGCGTTTGGCATCATCATAGGCTTTGCGAACCAGGTCCTCGTCAAGGTAGGTGCTGACAGATCCGCTAGGGGGTTCATAGACATGCACAGCTATGATCTCGGCGTCTTTCCCGCCAAGGCGACGCGCGGTTTCCAGTGCCTGTTCTGCAATGCCATGTTCCAGTGAAAGGGCGAGTATAATTTTGTCGTACATCAGCTAGTTTCTTTCCGGTGTAATTTCAGGCCGCAGTAAGATTTTAGGGGCGGCGACAACACCTCGGCGAATGTCGGAAAACGCCTCTGCCCCTGCCGAGAGAGGACGGATCTCTGCCCAATCAAGCCTGCCAAGACGCCCATCAAAAATTGCTTGAGCCGTCTGAACAAAATCTTCGGCTGTATAGGTATAGGTGCCGATGAATGTGATTTCTTGAAGGGTCATCCGCCGGATATCGAGCCCGCCGGTGTCTTCGCCTAATCCAATATGACCGATCACTCCGCCGGGGCGAACACAAGCAGAGGCAGTGGCGCGAGTGGCGGCATAACCGACCCCATCAATGACCAGATCAAACATGGTCTCGTTGGTTGGGTGGTCAGTCACTGTTTGGCCGCAGTGATTGATCAAATAGGCGCGGCGGGTTGGGTTGGGTTCGACAATCGTGACGTTACCTACGCCCTGTGCCCTTAGACTAAGTGCTGCACCCAGGCCTATTGCGCCACCGCCCAATACCAATGCCTTGTCACCAGCGCCTCTTAAAGCTGCCAGTGAAAGCCGCGCAGCGTGCCAGCCGCAGGCGATAGGTTCGGCCAGTGCCGCCTTGGTCAGAGGGACGCCATCCGGCACCGTGACTAAATTGCTGTCTGGCATTGCAACCAGCTCTGCAAATCCACCCTCACGCGGAGGCATCGAGATGATTTGCCGTTCGGGGCAAAGATTGTCGCGACCATCACGACAGGCCGGACAAGTGCCACAGGTCACCAGTGGATTTACGGTCACTCTCTCGCCATGGCGAGTGCCGCCTACGATCTCGCCTGCTACCTCGTGACCCAGGATGAGTGGTGCGGGCCGCCGGTCATCGTGACCTAGATAGGCGTGCATGTCCGAGCCGCAGATTCCCACATAGGTAATCCTGATAAGCTGCTCACCAGATGCAACATCCGGTTCGGGCACATCTAGGTATTCCAAACTTTCGGGGCCGGTATAAACTAATGCCTTCATTTAGCGGTAAAACCTCCATCAACCATCAGTACCTGACCGGTCACATAGGCCGAGGCATCAGAGCATAAAAACAACAGTGGACCGTCCAGATCCTGCGGTTCGCCATTGCGCCCAACGCATGTCTGAGCGGCATTACCTGCAGCGCGTTCCGGATCGTCAAAAACTGCTGCGGTCAATTCAGTGTGGAAAAAACCCGGCCCAACTGCGTTGGCATTGATGCCATGTGGTGACCAGGCCTCGGCCATCGCGCGGGTCAGCTGGGCAACACCCGCTTTTGTCGCGCCATAGGCAATGCCGCCGGGAAAGGCCCTCGTGGTTTGCAGCGACGCGAAATTGATGATCCGCCCCCAGCCCTTGGCCTTCATGCTGGGAACCATTTGCTGACTTAAGAAGAAGGGGGCTGACAGGTTCAGGCTGAGCGTAACATCCCATCCTTCGGGGGTGACGTCATCCGCAGTTTGCCGTGTGTTGATACCAGCCGCATGGATCAAAATATCCGGAGCGCCAAAAGGCTTGGATACTTCCTGCACCAGATCCCCAAGAGCGTCGCGATCTGAGACATCAAAGGCCACAGCGTGAGTGTTTTCACCTGCTTCCGCGTGCCAATCGGCCAATGCGTCTGCCCGGCGGGCAACGCCGACAACCTGCGCCCCGGCCTGAGCCAGCACCGTGGCCGCCCGGCGACCAAGGCCCGAACTGGCCCCGGTCACACAGGCTACCTTTCCGCGGACAGAGAATAGATCGCTTTGCTCAGCCATTGGCGGTAAGATCAAATGCTTCGTCCGGGAAATACTTAGCCAAACGCACATCTGCAGCGCGTGCGTGGCCTTCCATACCTTCTAGACGTGAGATACGGGCCGTGGCCTCGGCAACAGGCTTAGAGCCTTCGCGGGTTGCCTGCTGCCAAGTGACGATTTTCATGTATTTGTGTACGGACAGACCGCCGGTGTAGTTGGCCGCGCCAGAGGTCGGCAGTACATGGTTGGTGCCCGCTGCTTTGTCGCCATAAGACACGGTTGTTTCTTCACCCAAAAACAGTGAACCATAACAGGTCAGGCGGTCCAGCCACCAAGTCAGATCCTCGGCCTGCACAGTCAGGTGCTCTGGCGCATATTCATCCGAAGTCGCAGCCATCTCTTCTCGGTTGGCGCAGACGATTACCTCGGCATAATCGCGCCATGCGGCGGCGGCGTTTTCCCTGTTCACATCTGGCAGATCATCGATCAGCGCAGGGATGCGGGCCATGACATCTTGGGCCAGCTCGCGGTCGTCCGTGACCAGCCAAACTGGAGAGTTGTAGCCATGCTCAGCCTGGCTAACGAGGTCTGTGGCGACGATATGGGGATCAGCAGTATGGTCAGCCAAGACAAGGCTGTCGGTCGGCCCCGCGATCATATCTATGCCGACGCGACCAAATAGAATACGCTTGGCTTCGGCGACAAACTGGTTGCCGGGACCGACAAGGATATTGGCCTTGGGCAAACCAAACAGACCAAATGTCATTGCCGCAACGCCCTGAACGCCACCCATCGCCATGATTTTGTCAGCGCCACAAATGTGTGCGGCGTAGACAATTGCAGGAGCGATTCCGATACCCGGCCGCGGTGGAGAGCAGGCTGTGATGTGCTTGCAACCTGCGACTTTGGCTGTCGTCACAGTCATGATGGCGCTGGCGACATGGCTATAGCGTCCACCCGGTGCATAACAGCCAGCGGCATCGACCGGAATCGCTTTTTGTCCTGCGGTTAAACCAGGGACGACTTCGTATTCGACATCTGCCACGGTTGATTTTTGCATTTCAGCAAAACGCTTTACGTTGTCATGCGCAAACTGAATATCCTCCTTCAGCTTGTCTGGAACTAGGGCACAGGCTGCCTCGATCTCAGCCGGAGTCAGCAAAACATTGCCTTCATATTGGTCAAATTTCGCTGCATATTTCAGAGCAGCTTCATCGCCACCGGCTTCGATATCCGCCAAGATTTTGACCACGGTGTCATGCACATCGGACGCATCCGATTTTGAAGTCAATGTGGCCTTCTTTAAGTACTCACGAGCCATGTTTGTTGGTCCTATTTGTAGATATCGGGGAGCAAGGTTGTTGAAATTGCCGGCACATAGGCGATCAGCAGAACAACCAAAAGCATGAAGAAAACGAAGGGAACCGCACGGGCCGCGATCTTGAGGATCGACTCACCGGTGATGCCGGAGACAACGAACAGGTTCAGTCCAAGCGGTGGTGTGATGAACCCAACACCCAGCGCGGTGATCATCATGATGCAGAACTGAATTTCGTTCATGCCGATGTTATCAGCCAAAGGCTTTAGAATTGGAGCCAGGATCACGATGTTGGGTGTGGTCTCCATGACGCAGCCGGCTGCAATCAAGATGCCGATCATCAAAAGGATCAACACGTAGGGATCATCCGTCAGCGAGGTTACTGCGGTGACAAAACCCTGTGGTACGCCCATGATGGCCAGTGCTTCGGCGAGCGGTGCAGAGAAAGCGATGATCGGCAGAATGATCCCGTTTACCTTCGCTGAACTCACCAGCATCGCTGGAAAGTCAGACAGCTTCAGAGTGCCCAAGATGAAACCCATGATGATGGTGACGACCACGGCTGTTGCACCCGCCTCGGTTGGGGTCAATCGGCCTGAGAAGATACCATAGAAGATGATGCCGGGGACGATAAAGGCATACCAGTCCGATGCCAAAGCCCGGCGCAGGTTGGTGAACCATTCCCCCATGGTCATCAATCCACCGCCCTCATAGGCGTAGATCCGGTTCATCACGATATTGGTAATCAGGATTGAGATCAGAATGGCCAGGCCTGGGATCAAGGCTGCCAAAAACAGTGTCGATGCGGAAATACCGAGCACGAGGCCAATGATGATATAGGCGATGGAAGGTGGAATTAAGATGCCTGTACAGGCTCCTGCGGCGACCAGTGCGCAGGCATAGGGACGGGGGTAGCCACTTTCGACCAGTCGATCGATGGTCATCCGGCCAACCGCTGCAGCACCGGCTGCATCAGAGCCAGAGATTGCGGCAAACATTCCACAAACTAGAACCGTTGCCGACCCAAAGCCGCCTTTGGCCCAGCATGTCAGGGCCTCGGCCACGTTTAGAAACTTGCGGCTAAGCCCCGTTCGTACAAGCACATCACCAGTCAAAATGAAAAGGGGCACGGCGGTCAGCGCAAAGGCATCGATACCCGAAAACAGACTCTCGCCAATCAGGCTGAGCGGCAGGTCGCCAGACATGATCAGCATGAGGATAGCAGCAGAGCCGATGGAAGCCCAAACCGGCACAGCCATAGCGATGAGACCGACAAAGACGATTACAGGAAGATAGAAATCCCAGCCGAGTTCGACCGTTTGTTGAAGATTATTCCAGAGCATTTTTGGTGTCCCTCAATCAAACAGTTTGTCGCCTTCGTAGACGGGGGTGCCGTCACGAAGGGATCGAAAGTCACGGAGGAAGGACTGCACGAGACGGAAAATCATCAACGTAAAGCCAACGGGAACAGCCGCAAGAAACCAGACTTTTGAGATACGCAGACCATCGGTCACTGAACCGTACTTGGCTGAAACCAGCACCGTTTCAAATGACCAGTAAAGCGCGACCAGAGCGACGACAAACATCACCAGATCACCAAAAATGTAAAAAACTGCCTTGGGTCTGGGGCCGAGGTAGTGCAGTAAAACGTCGATGCGTATATGAGCACGTTCCTTTACCGCAGCTGCAGCGCCGACCCAGGCAAGGTAGATGAAAGAATATCTGACGATTTCTTCGCCCCAAATCGACGAATAAGAGAACAGCTCGCGGCGGAGAACTTCGACGGCCATTGTAACGACTAGCATCACGTAAAAGACCAAAAGCAGCCAGCGTTCAGCATTTCGATCCAATTGTCTTAGGATATTCATCACGCGTCCCGATGTGGAATAATTGTTGGAGCGGCGTCGCAATGCATCGCCGCATACTCATGTTCAAAAAGGGGTGCCCCGAAGGGCACCCAGGGGAAAATTATGCGTCGTGAACGAAGTATTTGCCCTGTGTGCCAGCGGCTTCTTCCAACTTGGCGAATGCGTCCATGGACCCGGCAAGTTCCTTCTTGAACTCATCCCATTCGGGGCGCTGATAGCCACCGGCGGCTTGCCATTCTGCCAGTTGGTCTTCGCTAAGCGAGTGGAATTGAACACCCGACTTTGCAAGTTCGGACATTGCATAAGAACGGGCAGATGGAACTTTGGACAGGTTCTGGTGCGCGGTCATTTCCGAGCCCCACATAACACCATCTTGCACATCAGCGGGCAGGCTGTTGAACCATTCCAGATTACAGGAATAAACTTGGCTGTCTGGCACCGCCTGCGTAAAGGTCACATGGCTCAGAATATCCTTGAAGCCAAACACGTATAGCGCGCCAACAGATGGGTCGAGCGCGTCGGCGACACCTTGCTTAATAGCGGAAGGTGTTTCACCCCATGCTACCGGTGTTGGGTTTGCACCAACCAAACGATAGTATTGTTGCAGCATTTTTGATCCCGGAACCCGGAACTTCACACCTGACAAATCAGATGGGCTCATCACTGCGCCAGCACCGCCTTTTCGAACTGCTACGACGCGCGGATCGATGTTGACATAAAACAGCGCCTTAAAGCCTGCAGCCTCTACTTTGGGGTGGACCTCAGACTTCCAGTGATCAGAGTTTACAAGGTTAGTGAAACGCTGATTGGAGCCACACAGATACGGCATGTTGATCAGGTCAACGGTTGATGCAAATGGGGCAAAATTGGACAGTGAATGCTGTGCGGCCTGAATGGTGCCACCTTGCACTTTTTGTACCAACGCTCCACCAGCGCCTAGCTGCCCACCTGGCGCCATTTTGACATAGACTTTGCCATTGGTAGCGTTCTGGATGTTTTCCTTGAGGTCCAGCTGCATGATTGGATAGCTGCGCGATGCGCCCAGCACATAAGCTGTGGCCAAGGTCATGATGTGGTCCGCGGCCTTCTCACGCTCGCGCTCTTCTTTGTTGGTCTGAGCAACGGCTTCGGTGGACCAGAGAGTACCAGCGGCTCCGGCAACTAAGGCGGCGGTAAAGCTGCCAGTTCCGGCCAGCTTTAGAAAGTTTCGACGCTCCGTCGAGGCAAGTTCTTTGTGGTTCCGATCCATGTTTTCCTCCGGTTGGACAGTTTAACGCTGCTGTTTGTTGGATTGTTTTTCAGCGGTCTCTTTTTTCAAAATGGCCGCCACGAATATGATCGAGGCGGCAAGCAGAATTAGCATTTCGGATACATCCCCTAGGAAAACTCCCATGCCCATTGATCCAAGGATCACATTGGATCCGAAGACGGCAAACAGCAGTAAAGCAAGAGCCAGAAGCATTTGTTTCTCCAGTTTGACGGTTAGAAGTCCGATTCGCTCGATCAATGTAAGCGCTTACATTGACTTCATGCAAGCGTTTACATCTATCTCTTGAAAATAGACCGTTCATCTCGGAAATGAAGTGCAACAATCGTGGAAACAGGATAAGCACTCCTGCAATGACAACAGACGACCCAAACAACGACCGAACTCCAACGCTGGCTGACGTAGCGCGCCTTGCAAAAGTGTCGACTGCAACAGTGTCGCGTTGCTTGAATTCGCCTGATCGGGTAATCGAAAAAACCCGGACCAAGGTTTTGGCAGCAGTGCGTGACTTGGGTTACGCCCCAAATTTTAACGCCCGCGCCCTGGCAGCGAAGCACACCAATACAATTGGTGCAATTATTCCAACCATGGAGAATGCAATCTTCGCACGTGCCTTGCAGGCGTTTCAGGAGGAGTTGGGTGGTAGTGGAGTTACCTTGCTGGTCGCGTCCTCTTCGTACCGGGCCGATCTTGAAGAAGAACAGATCCGCACTCTGGTATCGCGTGGAGCAGACGGAATTCTATTGATCGGTTATCACCGAGACCCAAAGATTTACGAATTCCTTCAACGTCAGGGCGTCCCTATTGTTGTTGCCTGGGTTTTCGATCCGCAAGCGGATGTCCTAACGGTTGGCTTCGATAATTTCACGGCAATGAAGGCATTGGCGGATAAGGTTATCAGCATGGGGCATCGCCGAATTGCTACGATCACGGCCAATCCCGAATACAATGACAGAGCTAGTGAACGCCTGAGGGGCATTCGAGCGGCCATGTCGGAAGCGGGAATTTCTGCAACTGACCTGTCTATAGTCGAGTCTGCATATGGGATTGACGAAGGGGGCAAGGCGCTGGAGCAGATCCTAGCTCAGCCGGTTCGACCTTCTGTGGTAATGTGTGGCAACGATGTTCTGGCCGTCGGGGCAATCGCCAGGGCAAAAGAGCTGGGCCTGAGAGTTCCTGAGGACATTTCCGTGACTGGGTTTGATGACATCGAGATCGCAAAGATCTCGTCACCGCCACTCACAACCGTCCACGTGCCGCACCGGCGCATGGGCAAGGAGGCCGCCAGGATGCTTATCAATTTGGTCAACGCCACAAAGGACCAAAAGAACACTTTAATTGAAACATCCCTGAAAATTCGGTCGTCACTGTCCAAACGTTGAACAGTGTAAAGTGCTGAGGATCCGATAAAGACCTGTGCTTGAAAGGCCGCTTGCACGTTTGGCTATCCACCATCTTGCACCTGACGCGAAGAGCCTCTTCTCACCCTTATTTCTGCTCTGTAGCACTGAATGGGACGCGAGAAACATGACGCTTTGGGCTGAAAGTGGGAGTTCGCTGCGTCGAGACCGAAGGGCAGCAATGCGCAGTTATTGACCACCTTTGCAAAAAGTTGCCCGCCCATGACGCGCCGACATGTCGCGAAGGGCCCTTACAGGCCATTCGTGATCATTGCAGCGAATGGCTGGTCAGGAGCCACTGTGGCCGATGCTGCAAAATGCTCCAAGGTATACAATACAGACTTACCTGACGTTGACGAAGAACCGGCCCAAAGACAAACTACTCGCGGCTTAGTTTCTCTGAATAACTGAAACATCTAAGCGGCCATTCGCAAATGAAAAATTACTCGGCTGAAACATTTAAGTCAGCCGACTTTTCAACAGGTCTCCGGGCTTGGGGAGTACCGGACACCGGTTCCCGCGGACAACAGCCGGTTCTTTGCCAAATGTCGCAGATCAATAGGCCGCAGCCCCGTGATATTAAGTGAGAATTGGATCAGGTGCGGTTCGTCCACAACGTCTTCTTTCTGTCAGAGTGCGGGATTAGAAGGGATATGGTCCAGCCCCAGAAACCGGCCCGATGCGTACGGATCGAAAGCCCGAATTCCAGCGATGCAACAAACACCCACCTTCTAAAGTCATAAACCCAACTGGGGCGTTGGAGCGCAGGTCATAGGGAAATGTACTGCTTGGCGATGGCGCAGACATGGCAGTGTGACCCGCGATGTTGGCCACCATCAGGTTGTGGATATGGCCACATACGATCCGCAATTCACCATTGTAGCCGGTCACAGTGTCACTAAGATCATGCGCATTGGACAGACCGATTGTGTCCATAAAATCAATGCCACTGGCAAAAGGTGGATGATGCAAAGCCAACAGAACGGCGGCCCCGTCAGCCTCTGACAACGCATTGCTTAGGAACGCTAACGTTTCGGGTGTCAACGTGCCCCCCCCTTGCCCTTCTACGAGTGTGTCGAGACCGATGAGATAGACATCTCCAACTTTATGAGCCCAATTTAGCCGGCCGTTGTGCGGAAGATGATCCGCAAACGCGGCGCGCATTGGATCTCGGGCGTCGTGATTGCCTGGAATCACATATGTGGGCAGATCAAGAGGGGCCAGCAGTGCCTTGGCCCTCACGTAGGAGTCATTACTGCCATCATCGCTGACGTCGCCACTCAGCAAAACTGCATCGATGGGACCCACTTGATCGCGGATATCACCAATATGTCCGACGAGCCGTGACAAAGCATCAAAAGTGTCGAGCCGCCGCGACACGAGCGCGCCTTCTTTCATGATATGCGTGTCCGAGATTTGCAGGATCGTGGTCATTTGATACCTGCACGCAAGAAGGCTTGCACGAACTGGCGTTGGAAGATCAGGAAGGCGATCAACAATGGCGCGACTGACATCAATGTAGCGGCCGATATAACGCTAATATCAACTCCGTTTTCAGGAGCGCCAAAAATCGACAAACCAACAGTCAGGGGTCGTGTTTCAGGAGAGTTAGTCACAATCAATGGCCACAGAAAGTTGTTCCAGTGGGTCGACACTGACACCAACGCATAGGCTAAATAGGTGGGTTTTGCCAATGGCACGTAGACGCGCCACAGGATTCCCAAAAGGCCGCAGCCTTCGATGCGCGCGGCTTCGTGCAGCTCAATAGGCACGCCTTTAAAGGCCTGGCGCATCAAGAAGATACCAAACGCACTGGCCATGTAGGGCATGCCTACACCAAGGATCGTATCGAACAGGCCTAACCGTGACACCATCGCGTAGTTTTCCACGATCAGCACTTCGGGCAGGATGAATAGCTGCATCAAGACCAGAATGAATACGTAGTCTTTGCCGGGAAACTGCAATTGCGCAAAGGCAAAGCCTGCCAGCGTGGTCAAGATGAACTGCCCGATCAGGATCACCGTCACCAGCGTGAAGGTGTTCATGAAATACTTGAGCCAGGGCGCGCCATTCCATGCGACACGGAAGTTATCAAGCGTCCAAGGCGAGAACAGGTTGAGGTTAACTGCATCCGATGTGGAATGGGTCGCGGCCCAAAAGGCGAACAGCAACGGGGCAATCCAGATGACGGCCAAAATAATCGCGCCGAAGCTGTCCATGAATTTTGTGAGGCTCTTCATTGGTAGTGTGTCCTTTTATCAAGGTACAAGAACTGCACCGCTGCCACGATCCCCAGCACTGCTATCACTAGGATCGTTATTGCAGCGGCATGGGGTGCGTCGAAGAAGGCAAATGCCATTTCCCAAATGTAGTAGAGGATCAGCTTGGATGCGTCAGACGGCCCACCTTTGGTAAGGATGAACAGGTGGTCGATCAGCTTGACCGAGTTGATCATTGCATTGACCGCAATGAAAAGCGTCGTGGGCATCAACAATGGCAGCACAATGCGGCGGGTATACGTCCAGCGGCTGGTGCCTTCGATGTCGGCGGCTTCTTTCAGGTCTTCGGGGATCGTCTGCAACGCGGCGAGATAGAAGATCATAAAGAACCCTGCCTCTTTCCAGATCGTCACAATGATGATGGCCCAGAGCGCGGTTTCGGGCTGGCCCAACCAGTTGACTGACGGCAGACCGAAAACGCTGCCGATTTGGTCCAGCACGCCTAATCCGGGCGTGTAGAAGAACAGCCACAGGTTCGCGGCGGCGATCATGGGCAGCACGGTGGGAGTGAAATAGGCGGTGCGCACAAAGCCGCGAGCGGAAATCTTGGAATTTGCCCAAAGCGCCATTGCAAGCGCGATGCCAATTGACATTGGGATGGTCACACCTGCGTAGAAAAGGTTGTTTTTAACCACGAGCCAAAAGGTCGGGTCTGCGAATAGATCGGCATAGTTTTCAGTGCCAATGAATTCGGTCGGGTTGCGACGGGTGTTACGCGAAAACAATGACGACCAAAGGGTAGCGATGGATGGATAAAAAGCGAAGACCGTTAACAGCACTGCGGCCGGTGAGAGCAAAAGCCAGCCATAGATGGCCTGCCTGCGGCGTTCTAGATTAACATGAGCCGACATTGGCGTATCTCCGGTTTCGGGGAATGGTTGGGCCAATGCAATCTGCACCGGCCCAATCGAAAGGTTTATTGGTAGTCAGAGAGCAGGCGCACTGCGGCGGCCTGCGCATCGGACAGCGCGTCGGTTGGGGATTTTGCCCCGGTCAATGCCGATTGGATCGCGTTATTCAGTCCGTCACGCACACGCGCCGTCTCAAACGTCGAGAATTCTGCAACGGCGTTTTCAAGCTGATTGCGGGCTACGAGTGCGGGCGGAAATTCCGCCGTATAGTCCTTCAACGCTTCGGTCTCATAGGCGGCAGGAGACACTCCCATGTAGCCCGTGGCGATGGACCATGCGGCAGCCTGTTCAGGCGACGTCATAAACTGCATCAGCTTCAACGCAGCGGCGCGTTCTTCGTCTGATGTGTCTTTGAACAGATAGAAGTTACCACCACCTGTTGGAGAACCAAGACGCTCATTGCCGGGCAATTCAGCGACACCAAAATCAAAGCTAGCGCCCTTTTTTACAGCCGTCAGGTTGCCTGTGGAATGCCACATCATCGCGGTCTGACCTTCAAGGAAGGCTTGGCGCAGTGTGCCCCATTCAACAGTGCCCGTTGGCATAATGCCATGCTCGGCTGACAAGGACTGCCAAAATTCCAGTGTCTCAACGACTTTCGGATCGTCGAAATAGGTTGTTAGACCGTCACCTGACATGACTTCTTTGCCGTTCTGGATCGCCAGCGCTTGGAACATCCAGTATGGATAGCCCGTGGATGGGATCATCAGGCCATAGGTGTCGTCTTTGGTCAGGGCTTTGCCCATCTCGACCATTTCGTCCCACGTGGTTGGTGGCGATTCTGGATCAAGACCCGCTGCACGGAACAAGTCCTTGTTGTAGTAGGCCACGATGGTTGAACGCTGGAACGGGATACCCCATGTCTGACCTTCAATCAGACCGTTGGCCATCAGAGCCGGGTAAAAACTGCCCAGCCATTCTTTGTCAGCATCAGTGGTTGCGACGTCTTCCAACGGGATGATTAGCTCTTGTTCGATCAAGTCATAGGCATCAATCGAGAACATAACCGCCAGCTGTGCAGGCTCACCTGATGCAAGCGCCGATAGCGCACGGACGCGCGTGTCGTCATAGTTGCCCGAATAGATCGCATTCACGGAGATGTCAGGGTTCGCCGCCTCAAAATCTGCAACGATACCGTCAACCACTTCAGTGAGCGATCCACCTACGGCGATTGGGTAATACATCGTCAGTTCGGTTTCAGCGCTGGCTGATCCCGCAAGACCTGCCGCCATCGCGGTGGCAAGTCCCAGTCCAGTTGTTGAAAATAGTTTCATGTCATCCTCCCTAGATGTTCATTGAAATTCAGCAGGCACCTATAGGTTACGGCGCTGCCATTCTTTTCCCCGCAGCGTCAAAGACGTGCAGGTTTTCGTCGTGGAAATTTATGTCAACCTCTTGGCCGTCGGGCATCATCGACATTCCAGGCTTCATGACGCACAGGCCTGCCGCGCCCGCATGCTCCAACCCAATCAGTGTCTCTGATCCCAAAAATTCGCACTCATTGACGATACAGCTCATCCGGCCTTCGCCTTTTGGCACCACATCAACATGCTCGGCCCGGATCCCGATCGTGCGGCCATCGCCAAAGCCATTGATTGCGGATGATTCAATAAGGGCCATCGGCGGCGCACCGACAAATTCGGCCACAAAGGTGTTGCTGGGCTTGCTGTACAATTCCTCTGGAGACCCGACTTGTTGAATGCGGCCGTCTTTCATTAAGACAACGGTGTCCGCCATGCTCATCGCTTCGGTTTGATCATGGGTCACATAGACCACCGTGATACCCAGATCGCGTTGTAACTTCTTGATGTCTTTGCGAACCGAATTACGCAGTTTCGCGTCTAAATTCGACAGCGGCTCGTCCATTAGACACAAACGCTGACCTGCAACGATCGCACGGGCCAAGGCGACGCGCTGGCGTTGCCCGCCGGACAATTCACCGGGCTTGCGGTCTTCGTAACCCAACAATCCGGTAATTTCCAAAGCGCGGTGCAGCTTTTGCTGACGTTCCTTCTTGGGGACGCGTCGAACTTTAAGGCCAAACACCACGTTTTCCGCGACCGACAAATGGGGAAACAGAGCGTAGGACTGAAAAACCATTGACAGGTTTCGGTCTGACGCCGCACTGGTCGTGACGTCCTTGCCGTCAATAATAATTGCTCCCTCATCAGGAAGCTCAAGCCCTGCTAACAGGCGCAATGTCGTAGACTTTCCGCAACCCGAAGGGCCCAAAAGCGCAGTAAAACTACCTTCGGGAATGTCGAGCGATATGCCCTCGACACCAAGTTGGCCAGCCCAGCGTTTGGCGACGTCTTTCAGTACCACAAAAGGGGAGGTCGTCATTTCGCATCTCCTTCGGCTATCACAAGCCTGTTTTCAAGCGGGTCCAACAGCGGGGCAAACGCAGGCCCTGGACGCCTATCCATGATGATTGTGTCGATATCAGAAATATTGTCGCCCAAGGCCGGCGCATGACGCCCGAACTTGGACTGGTCGACAACTAAGAGTGATTTCTGCGCATTCGCGCGAATTGCTTGCCGCGCTCTAACCTCGGTGGAGTGGAAATCTAAAAGGCCGCCATCCAACGCCACACCCGCCACGCCAAAGACCGCAAATTCGACTCTGTACTGCCCAAAGAACTCCAGAACGTCATCGCCCAGAATATCGCGGTCTGGCAAACGCAACTCTCCCGCAGGCAGGATAATACGGTTTGAAAGTTCGTCGCTCAACGCCATTGCTGCATTCAGATTGTTAGTAATCACGGTCAGGTTTTTTCGGCTGCGCAAGGCTTGTGCGACGCTTAGAGGGGTAGATCCAATGGAGATAAACAGGGTCGATCCATCGGGGATAAGTCGCGCCGCTGCTTCGCCAATCGAACGTTTCCCTAAAGGGTTGGTGCCAGCACGCTGATCAAATGGCGTATTTAAGAACTCTTCGCTCAGTTCGATCCGGCCATGGACGCGATGCAACATCTCACCTTCACACAACGCGTCCACATCGCGGCGAATTGTTTGCATGGAGACATCGAACCGCTCGGCAAGCGAACCCACAGTCACAGCTCCTTGCTCAAGAGCAAGAGCCGCAATCGCGTCTCTTCGAATTTGCTTCTTAGATGACATCCCAGCCCCTTGTTGCTCTGCTTGATGATGTTAGGGTTCAAAAAGCAACAAAGCAACAAAAATAAGAGCACTTTGCGCGGCAGGTCGGATAAGTCTTTGGATTACTGTGAGAAATATTGCCTCTTTTGACCAAAAAGGCGGCAAATATTGTTGCTTTGTTGTTTTATCCTTTCCTTGAGCGATTTTACCCTTAGGATGAACCATGGATTTTGTGGCCAGTTATAGCAGCGGGGAAAAGATGCTCACGACCCAATCAATATTTGATCGCTATGAAGAGGTTCGCTCCCGACTTCCTAAGACAACCGCCCTTACGGCAACTGTGGATATTCAGTCGCTGATGGATATTATCGATGAAGTGGACGCCTTCGTTTTTGATGCTTTTGGTGTCCTGAATGTCGGTGAAACCTTGATTCCCGGAGCGGATCGAAGGCTTGATCAGCTTAGAGAATGTGGGTGTGCCATCCGCATTCTGACCAATGCCGCAAGCTATGACCGCGACGGAGCCATCGCCAAGTTCAAGCGTCTGGGGCTGACCCTCGCTGATGACGAGATCATCACCAGCCGTGAGGCGGCTCTACAGCATCTTCCAGATGGTCATTGGGGAGTAATTGCCGCGGATGCGGACCCTTTGGATGATCTTCCCGCAACTACGACGCGGCTTGAGGACCTGCCTGAAGCTTATGATCACGTTGATCAGTTTTTGTTTCTTTCGTCGGCTGAATGGTCCACACATCGTCAGGCGCTTTTGATGTCTGCCATGCAGCACAACCCGCGCTGTCTGCTTATTGGAAACGCCGATTTAGCCGCACCGCGCGACGATGGTTTTTCGGTGGAGCCCGGGTATTTTGGACATCTCATCGCGGATGTCTTTCCAGAACACGTTCGGTTCTTTGGAAAGCCTTTTGGCGAAGTCTATGATTTGATCGAGGCCTCGTTGCCAGCGGTACCGTCCCAGCGCATCGCAATGTGCGGAGATACACTTCACACTGACATTCTGGGTGCTGCCGCCCGTGGGTGGCAGACTGTTCTGGTAACTCAAGACGGTTTGTTTGCAGGATATGACACCAATGACTTTTCTACCCAAGCCAACCTTTTTGCAGATTGGCGGTTGGGCCGCATCTAACGGTTCGCGTATCTTAGTGATCACTTCATACCTTCGGTGTGTCGCGACCTAGCACCCAATAATCGTATCAAGAGGACCCGTCTTTAGCGATAATTGACGCGGGCTAAGTCCATACTCCAGTATCCTATAAGAGCCAGAAATTTTGCCGCTCACCTGACGTCCGCTTTTGATAACGGAATGAAAGTCTCGCACTTACGGCGTGCGTTCGCAGACCGACTGTGCTGTATTGGTTGGTCTCGCAATTTGTAGATTGCAGCCATGGAGAGTTTGCAGCGAAAGCTCACTTTGTCCGCACAGCGCACGTTGGTGCTCGACGCAGCGAACGGCTCCTTACTGCCTTTTGTGCTCGATATGCCGCGTCATGCTGCACACAGCACGAATGTCGTAGAAGGGCTGGGAGCACCAGTTTCACTGACCCCTGTGGCGGTCTGGAAGGCCCGCTAAGCCGCTGCAGACTCCGTGAGCAACGAAGGTCACTTCACTAACAAGAAAGCCCATCTGCGTCGACAACTCGACATTGACACAGCTTTCTATCACGGGCGGGGGAGGGCGGTCCACATTGAGCTCGGGTCGACCTCAAACTTAGCCAATAACCGCACAGTCTGAAGTTCAGTTCAGCTGACGGCGTTAGTTTTCGATACGATCCGAGATTTCCTTGCATGCGATTTCCATGGCAGGCCGAAGCGCATCCAAAGATGGCCGGGTATATCTCTGCCCGGTTATCGACAGGGGCGTATAGTTTAGCAGCCGACCAACGATCTCTTCCAGAACCCCAGCCTCCATCGCGACTGTTGCAAATGTCCTGCGATGCATGTGCGGGTTGAATTTGATCCTTTCCGGCTTCGTGATGTGCCCTGCCACCGACTTTGGAGACGGAAACACCCATCGACGGCCGAGAGGGCGCAGCGGTGCCAGAATCTCATGGTGTACCTGCAGGATAGGGAGATCAAAACTCCTGCCGTTCTTCGTCATCGGCAAGTGGATCCGATCTTCCTGGACTTGTTTCCATTGAAGAGTAAGTGCCTCGGTTTTTCTAAAACCATTAAACAGGAGAAGTTCAAAGAATACGCGATGAATTGGGTTGCTCAGATCGTCGATTGTTTGCCGCCACTCTTTCAAGTCGCCAATGATCCGGCCATCCGGTGTTTCTTCAAACCACTCGATAGCCATCGTAGGGCACTCAGCCAGATCGTACGTCCGGCGTGCATGGTTGTAGATTGTCCGGAAACTGCGCAGAACACGATTGGCACCAGATGGCGTCTTTGCCATGTCCTGGTGTCGACGTACCAAGCCTTTAACTTCGGTATCCCAGTATTTGTCCGTACTGGAATTGGCGTGAGGTAATTTCTTGGCAAATGTCTCTGTGAGCTTAGACGTATCTTTGTCGGCATTTTGTAGGCAAGGGTACGCAACTGGGTGCTACTCTATGCAATCAGATGCGAGAAAAAAGTCAATAAAAAGAAAGGCTAAGCAGATCGGTTATACTCTACGAAACTCAGGATCTTTGTTTGGAAGGCTGAGGTCTTACCATTACACAACGCCCACTCTACAGTTTCAGGACCTATTTCATAGACTTTGGGAGGTTTAGAGGCCTTTCACCGCAAAATGATTACGTTGTCGAACCCGCGTCGGAGCACGGCCGTTATCTGTGCTGGCCTCTTTCTGGGAGACCAACGGCAATGTTCAGCTTGATTTCACTCAGTGACGTTTAGGCCTACATCTGAAAGTAAGATCTGTTGACAGCCTTGAGAATATTTCAGGAAGCGTGAACCCCGAATGGGCCAATCTCGATAGAGAATGCCAGAGTTTCGAATTGCGATGTTATCCCCTTGTGAAACACAAGAAGGAGATGGCCATGAGATATGGATTTGTTGGTCTGGGTCAGATGGGGGCGCCGATGGCAGCGAACCTGGCGGCAGCACAGGACGTAAAAGTTCTGGACCTTAGCGAAGATGCAATCAAGGCTGCAGTTCGTGCCGGAGCATCTGCGGTGTCCTCGCTCAAAGATTTTGCTGATATCGGCGTTCTGTTCCTTTGCTTGCCAAACGGCGGTATTGTCGAAAAATCCCTTTTTGATAAGACGAACGGCATTGCAAAGTTCCTGTCGCCGAACACCATCGTGGTGGATACATCGACGATCGAGTATTCGCTTACTCTGAGTATTGGTGACCGTCTTGATGCGCTTGGCCTAAGGTTCTTAGATGCGCCAGTGTCCGGAATGTGGAAGCGCGCACAAGATGGTACGCTCACGATGATGATCGGTGGTGAAACAGATATCGTCGAGGATCTGAGACCCGCACTTTCCACAATGGCAGACCGTATCTTGCACACCGGCGCTGTCGGAAGCGGTCAGTTGACCAAATTGATCAACCAGTTGCTCTTTGACATTAACGTCGCCGCATTGGCGGAAATTCTGCCCATGGCCAAGAAACTGGGGCTTGATCCGGAAAATACAGCAGAGGTGGTCAATTCCGGCACCGGCCGAAGCTATGCATCAGAGTATTTTATTCCTCAGATTCTCGAAGGCACCTTTGACACCGGCTATCCCCTGCAATCCGCCTACAAGGATTTGATCAGTGGTGCAGAAATTTCGGCACGATACCAAATTCCGGCGCCCGTTTTGGCAGCGGCCACCAGCACATATCAACAGGCATTGCTTGAGGGTCATGGCGCCAAAGACAAGGGCGCCATGGTGCTTGTTTACGAGCGTCTACTGGGGGTGAATTGTCGCAAATCTAGCGTGGAGGACACGACCAATGACTGAGGGAAAAGGAATACAGGGCGGGTTGACCAACTATGGTGACAAGGATTTCGCATCCTATTTGCGCCGCTCGTTTGCACGGTCCATGGGGCTATCGCGCGACATGTTGGACAAGCCCATCGTCGGGATCGCGATGACCCCGTCAGGGTTCAACAATTGTCACCGTTCCATGCCGGAATTGGTAGAGGCCGTGTCTCGTGGTGTTCTTGCCGCTGGCGCATTGCCGCGTCCGTTTCCAACGGTTTCCTTGGGCGAGGTTTTTCTGAACCCCACAAGCATGGTGTACCGAAACCTGATGTCTATGGACACCGAGGAGATGGTACGGGCGCAGCCAATGGATGCTGTTGTGTTAATCGGAGGATGTGACAAGACCGTTCCTGCTCAACTGATGGGGGCCGCGTCGGCGGATATTCCCAGCGTCCAACTGGTTACAGGGCCGATGATGACCGGTCGCCACAAAGGCGAGCGCCTTGGTGCCTGTACGGATTGCCGGCGTTTCTGGGGCAAGTTCCGCGCTGGTGAAGTCCCCGGCGAAGAAATCGCCGAGATCGAGGGTCGTCTGGCCACAACCGCAGGAACCTGTGCGGTTATGGGAACCGCAAGCACTATGGCCTGTATTGCCGAGACGCTTGGCATGTCATTGCCTGGGAGCGCGGCCATTCCGGCAGTTCATTCTGATCGCTTGGTGGCAGCAGAGGAAAGCGGCAGACTTGCGGTCAGTCTTATTCAAAATCCCCGTTTGCCAAGCGAAGTCATCACTGAGAAATCGGTGGAGAATGCCTTTCGTGTGCTAATGGCGGTCAGCGGATCGACAAACGCTATTGTGCACCTGACTGCGGTCGCTGGACGTTTGGGTATTCGCATTTCGCCAGAGCGTCTGAACCAGATTTCTGACGAAACCCCTGTTCTTGTAGATCTCAAACCCGTGGGTAAAGGCTACATGGAGGACTTTTATGCAGCTGGCGGCGTCGGAGCAGTGCTTCGCGAGATCCGCCATTTGCTGCACCTAGATACAGTGGATGTGACCGGCCAAACGCTGGCCGAACGTCTGGATGATGAGCCTGACTGGGTCGATCGCCGTGTTATCCTTCCCTTTGACGCCCCTGTGTCCGACGAAGGTGGTTTGATCAGCCTGTTTGGCAACATTGCGCCGCAAGGTGCGATCTTTAAACGTGCAGCCGCAACGCCAGAGCTTTTTGAAGTTGAGGGCAGGGCGGTTGTGTTTGAGAGCCTTGAAGATCTCGCGCAGCGCGTTGACGATCCCGATCTTGATATCGAAGCCAACGACATCATGGTTTTGAAGAATGCAGGCCCTGTGTCGGCTGGAATGCCCGAAGCTGGCTATCTGCCGATCCCCAAAAAGCTCGCCAAGAAAGGTGTGAAAGACATCGTACGAATTTCTGACGCGCGGATGTCTGGTACCGCCTTTGGAACGATTGTACTGCACATGTCCCCAGAAGCTGGGGTTGGCGGGCCTCTGGCTGCGGTTCAAAACGGCGATCGCCTGCGTCTTTCGGTGTCTGAAAAACGCATAGATCTATTGGTTGATGACGCCGAGATTGCGCGCCGCTTGGAGGGGCACAGCAAACCGGAGTTGGCCAGCCGGGGCTATCGCGGACTGTACAGTCGAACGGTTTTACAGGCCGACGAAGGCTGCGATTTCGATTTTCTGACGCACGAAGGCTGGTCAAAAGAGAGCACAAAATGAATCTTTTTACACAAATGCAAAAGCGCGCCGAGGATGGCAATCCGGTGCGTATCGGGATGATCGGTGCTGGCAAGTTTGGCACCATGTTCCTGGCTCAGGCTCTTCGCCTTAAGGGGATTCACATTGTTGGGGTTGTTGACCTGCACCCTGATGTGGCGAAATCCAATATGAAGCTCGTGGGCTGGGACGAAGCGGCCTATGCGGCCCAAAGCCTGAACGATGCCGCCCAGTCTGGCGCCACCTTTGTGGGGGACAACTGGGAAGCGCTTGTTACCCATCCAGACATTGAGATCATTATCGAATGCACGGGCAACCCATTGGCAGCTGTCACCCATTGTCTAGCCGCGTTTAACCACAAGAAGCATATCATCAACGTGACAGTGGAAGCCGATGCATTCTGCGGCTCCGGGTTGGCTGACAAAGCCAGAGACGCAGGTGTCATCTACAGCATGGCTTATGGTGATCAGCCTGCTTTGGCCTGTGATCTTGTAGACTGGGCCCGCACCTGCGGCTTTAGCGTTGTGTCAGCGGGGCGGGGGCATAAGTGGTTGCCCCATTACCGGCAGTCGACACCAGACACCGTCTGGGATCATTGGGGGCTGACGGCCAAA
The DNA here is from genome assembly GCF_004006175.1 of Parasedimentitalea marina. Taxonomy (GTDB): domain Bacteria; phylum Pseudomonadota; class Alphaproteobacteria; order Rhodobacterales; family Rhodobacteraceae; genus Parasedimentitalea; species Parasedimentitalea marina. The sequence continues at coordinate 2,895,925 of NZ_CP033219.1, read as the reverse complement.
CAAGCCAAACGCGGCCGCCTGAACCCCAAAATGTTCAACGCCTTTCTGGACGGGTCGAAACCCGCCATTGAAAGCGCGGCAATTGCAAACGCCGCTGGCCTCGATGCGCCCGATAACGGATTGGTCTTTCCGCCGGGGGGTATTGACGATGTTCCAAACTTAATGCGCCCGCGTTCTGAGGGCGGGGTGCTGGACCGTAAGGGCATGGTTGATGTCGTGTCATGTCTGACGGCTGACGGTGCCCAAATTCCGCATGATATTCGAAAGGGTGTCTGGGTCTGTTTTGAAGGCGACACAGAGTATCTGCGCAATTGTTTCGAAGAGTACAAAGTCGTCACCGACGACAGTGGCCGCTATATGTGTAACTATAAACGCTGGCACCTTATTGGGCTGGAACTTGGGGTGTCTGTCGCCTCCGTTGGCATTCGCCAAGAGCCTACAGGTGTCGCCCGTGAATTCCGTGCCGATGTTGCAGCGGTTGCAAAGCGTGATCTTGCCAAGGGTGAAATCCTTGATGGCGAGGGCGGCTATACCGTTTCCGGCGGCCTTCGCCCGGCAGCGAAATCCGTTGCTGAAGGGTATGTTCCCCTTGGGCTGGCGCACAATGTCACCTTGGTCAAAGACGTCGCCGCAGGAGAGCCGGTCAAATGGAGCGATGTCGAAGCAGACACCAACACGGATGCCTACCGATTGCGTCGCGAGATGGAAGTCAAACTGATCGCGAATGTGGCAGTATGATACATTTGGATGATATCGCATTTATAGGAGAGGGGCTAAGCCGTCCTGAATCCGTACTGACGACCCGAAGTGGCGACATCTTTGTGTCTCACAAGGGCCATGGGGTCATGCGAATTTGCTCAGACGGAAGCCAATACCTCTTACAAGGCCCCTCCGAATTCGGAGGGATGCCTGTGGTCCCGAATGGAATATCACTTAGACCTGATGGCAGTTTTCTTATTGCGAATATTGCTGATGCTGGAGGCGTGCTTGAACTGGACGGCGATGGTATCCGGCCCCATCCGGTGTCCCAACGAGGCAATGTCCTGCCGCCGGTAAACTTTGTCCTGGTTGATCAGGTTGGCAAGATCTGGGTGACTGTTTCATCCAAAATGCAACCAAGATCGCGGGCCTATCGGCGTGACGTAAAGAATGGATATGTCGGCCTGATCAATCCGGATGATACGTTCTCCGTTGTTTTGAAAGACCTTCACTACACCAATGAAGTCAGACCGGATTATGAAAATGGCTGGCTGTATATAGCCGAGACATTTGGTCAAAAAATCTCTCGTGTCCGTTTGGACGAAAATGGCGTTCACGGCGAGCCAAAGATATTCGTTCAGTTTCCCCCGGGGACATTTGTTGATGGTATCGAGCTGGATACAAACGGCGGATTATATGCCGCCTGTATCGTATCCAGTGAGTTGTATCATATTGATGCAGGGGGTTCTCCAACTCTGATTGTCGGTGAACGCAACGCTTCCTGGATAGATGAAGTCGAAGCGGCTCTGACTGCAAACACAATGGGAAGGCAACACTTCGACAGCTCTCCGGCAACAGTGCTGCCCAACATCTCCAGCGTCGCATTTCTGGGCGAAAACCAGGACAAAATTGTCTGTGGCAACCTGTTGGGTCAATCCCTGCCTGTGCTGGATGCGCCGCACCCGGGGCAAAAACCAGCTCATTGGGGCGTTAACGTTCCAAAGTGGGGCGAGCGCCAGGTTTGAAGGCGGGTCATTCGACATCACAGTAAGATATTCACAAAAACTTGACGGACGGCACTTAATTTGCGGCCGTCCGTGATCGCTTAGGCCGACTTTGCTGAAACGCAAAAACCACATTCACATTCTGCTTTTGACTGCGTGTGTAAGTATCTGATTGGAATGGTTAAAGTCAGCATCTCGAACGGCGATGGGTCCAGTATCCAAGCAATTCTGGGCCAATTCAAGAAAGCGGATGATGCTGTCCAGGCAATAGAATTGTTGGGAGGACACCATGACATTCACACGACGTTCCGCGCTTAAGGTACTTGGCGCCGCATCAGCTACCGCAGCCTTGGCAACGCCAGGTTTGGCAGCAGGCAAGATCACAATCCAGGTCAACACAACGATGAAACCTGGTGGTTCAGAAGAAGCCGGCATCGCGCGATTTAAAACAGCTCTGGATGAGCTAGCTCCAGGACGGTTTGACGTTGTGCCGTTCCTTAGTGGTCAGCTTGGCGGCGAAAATGCCGTGCTTGAATTGCTGAACATTGGTGAAACCCAAATTTCACTAACAGGCGGCAACTGGCGGGCACAATACGCCCCCGAATACGATCCGATCTCAATTCCCTTCCTGTTCCCAAATGGCGCTGCAGTGGAAGACTTTATGGCCACAGATTCTGGCAAGAAACTGCAGGAGCGCGGTAAACAACAAGGTGGGATCGTCGAGATGGGTGCACAGATGCGTGCCCCTCGCCACATGACAGCCAATAAATCGATCACAACTCCGGACGATCTTGCCGGGTTCCGTCTGCGCCTGCCTGGCATCCCTGTATGGGTAGACATCTGGAGCGCGCTAGGGGCCCAGACAGTTGTTGTCCCAGCAACCGAAATCTATCTTGCGATGCAGACTGGTCAGGTTGATGGCCACGAGAACTCTCTTGTTTCGCCGTATTCGCGCAAGCTGTATGAGGTTCAGTCGCATCTGATCAAGACTGGTCACGTGCACTTCCCCTGGCATTGGGTTGCGTCGGAAACGTGGTTGTCGGGACTTTCGGATGCTGATCAATCGGCGGTTCGGGCCGCGGTACAGATTGCCCGGATCGAAGGCAGCAAAGTCGAGGTTGAGAAGGATAAATTCTATCTCGCAGAGCTTCGCAAGGCGGGTATGACAGTCGTTGAACCTGATACCGCGGCCTTTATCGCGAAGGCAAAGCCGGCAATTGATAGTGCGATGTCCTCTTTGGCTGACGGCGTCGTCGCGGATATTCAAAGGGCGATCTTTGCCAACTCCTAACTGAGCAGTTTTTCCGCCCGCTGGCAAACAGCGGGCGGCTTTTCCTTTTTGCTGTCACTTAGGGAGGACGATATGGAAGTAGAATTTTATGATGAGGCTGAAACCCAACTGCCGACAAGAAAATTTGGGACCATCGAAAAAGCAATGGTAGCAGTTACGGACGTTTTTTCTGGTACCATGCTGATGGGTCTTGTCGGACTGCTTGTCTTATCGATTTTGTCGCGGGATGTATTGCAGGTTCCGATCCCCTGGCTCGAAGAGATTGCGACACTGACGACGATCTACGCCGTTGCATTTGCATCCATCGGCGCCTGGTCACGCGGGGCTCATATCGCAGTTGAGCTTTTGCCTATGGCGATCAAGGGTCCATGGCACGGCCGTTACGCAATTTTGCTGCAGGTTCTGTCGATCATTTTTCTGATCCTAGCCGCATGGGGCGCCGCAGAGATGATGCAGCGCAGCGCAAACAATCGAACCACGGCGCTCTCTCTGAGTTTCTCAATCTACTACGGCGGTTTGCTCCTTGCCTTTGGTGGCATGGTGCTGGCGTCGTGCCTGCGTTTGGCAGGCGAATTTACAGGCTCTAAAGAGCAGGAAGAGTAAGATGGATATCTTTTTACCGTTTGTTGGGGGCCTGATTTTCTTTATGGCTTTGGGCTTGCCAGTCTTTATAGCACTTGGTTCAACATGCTTGTTGGCCCTGGCGATGACATCATCATCGGGTGGGCTTCCGGTTGAGTTGATGTCGCTGAAAATCACGCAGACACTCAACAGCTTTCCTTTGCTTGCGATCCCTTTGTTCATCCTGGCTGCTAACCTGCTTAACCGCGGCAGCGCAACAACCCGCATTTTCGATTTTGCGAATGTGCTGGTGGGTTTTGTGCGGGGTGGTTTGGGCCACGTGAATGTGGTGGCGAGCATGATTTTCGCTGGCATGTCAGGCACCGCTTCTGCTGATGCGGCTGGTCTTGGCGCATTGGAAATCCGGGCCATGCGAGAGAAAGGTTACGATCTTAAATACAGCACTGGGATAACCGCTGCATCCAGTGTCATCGGCCCGATCATCCCGCCGAGCGTCGCAATGCTGGTTTACGGGTGGCAAGCCGATGTCAGTGTTGGGGATTTGTTCCTGGCCGGCTTCGCCCCCGGGATTTTGATGGCTGCGTTGCTTATGGCGACAACAATCATCATATCCTATCGCATCGATATGCCCACCCGTTCTCTGCCCACACCTCGGGAGGTGGTCGAGACCGGTCACCGCGCGGTCCTTCCGATGCTGACACCCCTAATAATCGTTGGTGGCATCTGGAGCGGCGTATTTTCACCAACCGAAGCAGGCGCTGTTGCCTGCGCCTATGCGATTGCTCTTGGCGTCCTGGTATACCGCGACGTGAAGCTCAAAGAGCTTTTCCAGGTCTTTGTAAAAAGCATGGAGTTTAGCGCGGTAATCCTGTTGATCATCGCTATTTCGGGCTTCTATGGCTGGCTGTTGGTCCGTCTTCAGGTTCCCCAATCCTTGGCCGCAGGGTTGATCGAGATGAATTTGAATACAACTGTATTGCTGCTGATCCTGATGGTGTTCTTTATCCTCGTGGGGTGCTTCATGTCGGTGATTGAGAGCGTTTTGATCCTGACACCAATTCTTGTCCCTGCAGTCGCGGCATCCGGGGTTGATCCATTGTTCTTTGGTGTATTCATGGTGATAACCCTGTCGGTCGGGGTCATCACTCCGCCGTTTGGAACCGTTCTCTACATACTTGTCCCGATCACAGGAATGCGGTTCGAGCAGGTGGTGATGGCTGTGTTGCCATTCCTGATCCCAATCTTAATGACGATCCTGTTGGTCCTGTTCTTCCCACAGATCGTGTTGATTTTACCGAGCCTCTTCTGATGTTGAACTATGTGGATCTAGCACGCAAAATTCGGTGGACCGCAATCGATCATGTCGTCGTAACCTGCGAAGACATCGAACAATCCGTCGCCTTTTATGGCGGCGGATTGGGCATGGGAATTGTTCGCCTTGAAGATGGACGTGTGGAAGTCTTGTTTGGGGCATGCAAACTTAACCTCCAGCCCGAAGGCGAGCAGTATGGACCACCTAAAAATGCAGGCCGTAGATGGTCTGCCAATATTTGTTTTCTAGTAAATCAGAGTATTTCTGATGTAGAACAGCAATTAAAAGTGAGAGGTCTTCGTATAGAAGATGGACCGGTAGAACGGCGCGGTGCGTTGGGGGCCATCACTTCTTTGTATTTATACGATCCGGATGACAATCTCATAGAGATAAGTGAGTATCGGATTGATGCGGAAAAAGTTTGACCTCGTGACTTTAGAATTGTTTGTGGCCGTCGCCACATTCAAAAGTATTGCACAAGCAGCAGCTTCAGAAAACATAGCAGCCTCGGCGATCAGCAAGCGGATATCTGATTTTGAAACGCAAGTCGGCACAGCTCTCTTTTATCGTCAACAAAAGGGAGTTGAGCTTACGCCTGCAGGTGAGGAAATGTTGCGGCACGCAAAGGATTTGCAACGCCTGTTAGACCGCATAGACAATCATATGGGCGATTTCGCTGCGGGTCTTCGTGGCACGGTCCGCATCGCGGCAAACACATCGGCAATTACCCAGTTCTTACCTGAAGACCTTGCTTTATTCGTCAGAGAACACCCGGATATGCGTATCGATCTGACAGAACAAACATCCGACGATATCGTTGCCGCTGTTCGCGATGGCATTGCCGATGTGGGGATATTTTCTGGATTGATCCCTGACCCTGAGCTTGATGTCTTCGTTTATCGTCGGGATACACTTGTTGTTGTGACTCCCCAGGACCATGCATTGGGACGCGATGGTCCAGTCGCATTTAGTGAATTTTCAAATCACGATCTTGTTGGCCTTCAAAAAGGCAGTTCGTTGCAAGCCTTCCTCGAGAAACGTGCGGCGGAACAGGGGCTAGAGTTAAAAACCAGAGTGGAGGTGCTGAGTTTTGATGGGGTGCGACGCATGGTCGAAGCTAGACTGGGCATAGCCATCCTTCCGTTGGGAGCGGTTGAACCCTATCTTTCCTCCGCCAACCTACGCATGATCCCTGTATCAGATTCCTGGTCAGAGAGAACATTGAAGGTCGCTGTTCGAGATGTGGCCGGACTGGCAAAGCCCATAAAAACGCTATTGGCGCACCTCGCCGGTGAATTCTCGGACGCCACATAACCAGACATCGATAACCGCGATGGGCCCCGTCGCCAGTCATCATTTGTTCCTCAAATGATCTATCCTCTATCCTGTCAAAAATTCAGGAGCCTATCACATGAAAATTGACAGAGTGGATCACTTTGTTCTCACCGTCACCTCCATCGAAGCAACCTGCGATTTCTATTCCAGAGTTCTGGGAATGAACGTTGCCGAGTTTGCCGGTGGCCGCAAAGCTCTTACTTTCGGCTCTCAGAAAATCAATTTGCACCAACAGGGTAAAGAGTTCGAACCTAGAGCGCAGTCACCAGTACCAGGTAGCGGCGATTTTTGCCTGATTTCATCTGTCCCCATAGATGATGTTGTCGCGCATCTTTTGGCATGTGACATTGAAATCATAGACGGCATTGTACCCCGCACTGGCGCGACCGGACCGATCAAGTCGGTCTATGTGCGTGATCCAGATCAGAACCTTGTCGAAATTTCTGTCTACGACTAGCGCTCCCGCCTCTGCCGCGGCAGAGGCACTCAACATCGTCTGCAAAAAATGCGCAGTCAGCTACCGGGATGCCCGCAGAAATGCAGAGACACAGGTTTTTCTGTCGGCGACCACTGCCGAAATATCCAAGCAGAGCGGCCCTGAGTGGCAGTGTCAGTCTGATGGGCGACCTTCGCCCATATAAAGCTTTTGCATATCTACAAAAGCACCGTTTTCCAGGCGTGTCCGCATGGGCTCCCATGCCGTGGTGTTGGCCGCTATAGCCGCATAAAGGTCCCTCGGCACGCTCAGACCCTCAATGGCTTTTTCGGTGGCTGTTTCCAGCCAGGTGAAAACAAAAGCGTCATTGTCTTCGTTGATATCAACCAGGCGCAGCTCGATCCCTTCGGCCATGGGCACCGAGGGCACACTGCGCAGGATGTGCAGCTTCATCATCTCAACCACGACATCGTCCAGGTCGTGTTCTCGAAGCAGCAGTTTTTCGCGGACGGCGGGCCAGCCAAAAGTCACGCGCATTTTCAGGTCCTTGCCGACCTGCTGCGCCGCTGCCGGGGCATTGTCTCCATAGCTTTCGGAAAACAAGAGCGCCGCTTCGTCTTCGACTTGCAGATGCGTGCGCATGCGATCAGCCTGCATTGCGGCGATCCATTGCCCGCGACCCACATCCAGGTAGTTGAATTGCGGCTGCAACCGAAACCCTTCCTGACAGGCCTCGCATTCTATGTCCTGAAAGCGATCTGACAGAATATCCTCTCTCAGATCGGGGCGGCGGTCGGCATTGACGCTGCCCACAGCCATCGTGACGACAGGGGCCTCGCATTTCGGGCACACCAGATTTACGGGATGAAAAAGAGACATTTATCAATGACCTTTCAAAGGACTAAAGTTTGGCTAACCAGCTGACAGCCGGGTGGTTTGGCTTTAGTTTTCCAGAATAATAGGCGGCGTACATTTCCGAGAACCACTCGCCCGGGGCGCGGAACTGGTAGCCGGTGATGCCTTTTGAACGGCTGGCCAACAGGTAGGACGTCCAGGTGTTTGGGTAACTTTCCTGATAGACCACCCCACCAATGGCCAGGGCCTTGGCAATGGTCATGCTGGACCAGGGGTTTGCTCCCTCAGACGCCTTGTCGATATGCGCCCGCACATTAATGCGGCGGCTTTCCCATTCTTCATCCGTGCAGGTCTCGTCACCGGGTTTGGCCGGGGTATACGGGTTTTTCTTATGGGCCATGTATTCCGAGATATAGGCCTTGTCATATTGGAATTTTGTGGCCAGTTTTTCGGCAATGACAGAGACGTCACCACCGTATTCCGTCCAGCCGCCAAAATCTTTGCCGCTGCCCTTGCTGCTCATGAACCCGTTCTTGTCATCAACCGCATGTCCAACTTCATGCAGGGTGTTCCAGTTGAAAAACGTGACGGGGTCTTCATTGGCGGGTTTGCATTTTTCCAGCTCGGCCCGCTCTTCCGGGGTGGCCGCATCATCCAGACTGCCCACCGCGTCTTCGCTGCCAAAGGGATAGTTAGACGATGTTGATGCATCGCCCTCTTGCATGACCACGCGTTTTTCGCGGCCGCGATAAAAGGATGCCCCGTCCGGTGAATCAATCACCGAGAATTTGCTCATGGAGTCATTGTCCAACGTGTGATCCTTGGGCAAATCCTGCATGGCCTTGTAAAACGCAACAATGTTTGGCCCTTCCAGATTGAGGTCACCCACAAGATTGGCAGGCGCCATAGCCTTGTTATTAAAGTTTTCGATGTCACAGCCGAACCGGGCCTTGAACGCGACTTTTACCACCGCGCGCTGGGCCTCGGGTTCCAGATTGTCGATCATTGCGTCCAGCTCATCAGCGCCATTGGGACGGGACAGTATTTCGGCAATATCCTTTTCGTCGGGTGGCGTGTCAGCCCGCATCTGCGCCATGACAAAGGCGCTGGTGCCGATGGCGCGCGCCTCTTCCAGCAGTTTGATGGCGGCAGCTGGATCACGCGCGACCACCTGCGCCGCCGCATCCGCCAGTTTCTTGCGCAGGGTGTCGATGCTGGCTTTGATGGCGTATCTGTGCTCATGGCCTTCCAGCTCGGCGAGCCGGGGCTCGACTTCGGGTTTGGCCCGCAGGTCGGTATAGTCCTTGTGCAGATCAGCCAGGATCATTGCCGCCTTAATTCTTGCGATAGCCGCTTCGATGTCGGCGCTGACTTTATCGAAATTCTGCCCGGTCTTTGCAGTGGTCTCTGCACGCACCAGTAGTTTTTCAATTTCGGCAATATCTGTCGTCACATAGGCCTTTTCGCCGTGATTTGAAACCGGGAGCAAGGCGCTGCGCGCGCGTGCAATTTCCTGCACAAAGAACGCATATTGCGACATGATCTCATCCGCAGTGTTACAGGCCTCGAGCGCGGCCAGAAGATGGGACTTGGCGTCTTTCGGGCTTAACCCATCCTTTTGACAACTCTCAATTTCTGTATTGGCCGCATCCAGATATGTTTTTGCGACATCGGCGTGTTCTTTACTGCCAACGTATTTGATGGACAGTTTTGCGGCCTGCACCTGCGGCCACCAGGGCGCGCTGTCTTCGTCGCCACCAATGGTCGCATTCACGGCCTCGAGAATGGCGTGATTTCCGGCTGTCTTGATCGCCTCTTCGGCAGATGAAGTGACTTCTTCAGCCATTTTTTTGGCAGTTGGATAGTCACTGGGGGCCAGTTTGACCAAATTGTCATACTTGGTCGTGAGCCGGATCAATTGTGCGTCAATGGCGTCAGCATGTTTGTGCCCCAGCGCCTCGTCCAGCTTTTCTCTGGCGGCTTTCCGGGCCACTTCATAGTCGGATGAGCCTTTGAGTTTCACCAGTAAGGCCTTGGCGAGTGTTGTGACCTCCAGCAGGACTTTGGTCGCCTGAGAATAGCTGTTCTCGGTCAGGTCGGTCTTGGTGTCATCGACTTTGGCCGCAGCAAATTTGTCTTCGACCTCTTTGATCATGGCGGCCGTAGCGGCATTGCGTTCACCGTCTAGCAGCTCTACTGCCGCCTTTGCATCGGCCAAGGCCGGAGTATACAGGCGCACCTGAACCATCAGAGCTTCGCAGGCGATTATTTTCCTTGCTGCCTTCACCAGCATCGCGCCTGCTGCGGAATAGGTATGGGCCGCCTTCATCGCATTAAACTGTACGCGATCGGCATCTGCCCGGGCAATCTGATGGATGGCGGCCTCGTTTCCGGGGCCGACAAGTGTGGGTCGTTTGACGTTAAAATACAGGTTCTCCCGGCGCACTGCGAGGTCTAGTGTTTTAATGTCTTCGTTGGTGGGAAGCTCCCAATTGGCCGCCGCCAGTGCCTTGGCCGCCGCGCCTTTGAAATCTTCGGCAACCTGCAGGGCCGCACCGTCATCCAATAGTTTTTGAATGTCTGTTATCCGGTGGGCCAGCTGAGTGGCAACTGCGCCGCCTTTTGTGTTGATCGCAGCAATGACCGCTGTTGCTTTGGTGCGGTTACTCTTGATGTCAGTATAGAGCGCGCCGTCAACCTGCGCCTGATCGACGAGCTTGCGCGCCTCGGTCAGCTTGGCCTCGCCGCCTTTGTAATCATAAGCTTCGGGCTTGATCAGGTTGTCCGCCTCGCCAATCAGCACGTTTATCTTGTCAATGTGAGGCTGCAGGCAGGCGTCTACGTTCAGGGGCGTCAATGCAGCGACCTGGGTGCCCAGAGAGGTTTTGATATCGCCATAGGCCGCGTGCTCATGGATCAGGACCAGCGCCTGTTTCAGATTGGCAATCGCACTGTCCAAATGCGCCCGCGCGTCATCGTGTTTCTTTGCTTTGTGGGCTTTTTGGGCTTCGACAGCGGGGATCTGTGACTTGGCGATCAGCGCAGAGAAGTTGCTTGCGGTGTCTGCTGCCACCACCTTGTCGCGAATGTCGGTAAAGACCTTGAACGCGGGGTCCCATTTCTTTTTCAGATTGTCCAGCGCGGCCTCATCATGCAAGGCGTCAACTTCAACGCTGGATTCAGCCGCTGCCTTGGCATTGGCCGCCCGTTTTTCGGCGTCGCCAAGAATGGTCGTGGCATCGTCAAAATCCAGTTTCAGAGCCTGAATTGCGGCCTCAGCCATCAATGCCTTCGCGGCCTCGATCAGGTTTGCCGCCTGTGGCACGTTCTTGAGCGGGTCGATTTTGCCCTGAACGACGACACGTTTCTCTTTGTAGGCTTTGCAGCTGTCTGCCTGTGTCAATGTAGCCGGCCACTGGGCCTCGGTCCCGGCTAGAACGGATGTCGCAGTCGAGAACTTAAACAACGCAGCCTCGGCTTTGGCGGCGGCCAGATCGGCGTCCATTTTCAAGATCATGACCTGAATGCCCGAGGCGCCGTCATGGGCCTTGAACGCAGTCAACTTGGTCTCAAATGCCGCCAGCTTTGGTGGATACAGTTGAACCGTGGGTATTTCAGCTTTCAGGTGCTCAATAACGGTCCATATGGGTCCAAGTTTTTGCAAAGACACCAAATAATCAGAGGTTGTTGCAATATCAGAGTCGCTGTAGCAGGTGTCCATTTCTGCCAGCTTAGTGGCGATCAACAATTTTGTGGCAGCCGGTAAACCTGCCCAATGATCAATCCAAGATTTTGCATTTGGCCGATCATTTTCATATTTGGCCTTGTATTTTTTGACCTTCGCAGTCGATGCAAACACCTCGGCAATCTTATCAAGTTTTACGATGCCATCTTTGAATTTCTTGGCCGCGCGATCCACCTGCGCCGCATCATACAAACCTTCCATCTGGCGGGCTGGATCATCCACCGCTGCGGCGCCAGTTACTTTGCCACGGTCCGTGTCGGCCATCGTTTTTCGGTCTGCATCGATTGCAACAAAATGGGCAAATTCATCAGCCAGAATCTCAGTGGCGGCAATCACAGTTTCTGCAGCGGTCAGGGCGTCGGTTGCAGTCTTCAACTCGTGGGCCTTGGATTTATCAAGAGCGTCGGTGCGAATATCGGTGATCTTGGCAATCTCGGGCGCAATTTCCGGCGCGCCGGATTTAGGATGACTGGTCAGAGGAACCATCCGCAGGTCGAATATAGTCAGGGCTTTTTGGAATGTCTCTTTGGCCTGTGTTTCTGTCGCGATAGCTTGCTTTAGTCCGACCAGTGCCTTTTCGCCGACATCCAGTTTTGCCGCGGTTTGCGGCGTGGGTGTGGCCTTGGCATCCGATACTATTTTGGTGATTTTTTGCAGTGCCGCAGTCCAGGCATTTGGCGTTTGACTAACCGCTTCGCTAATCAGGCTGTTGTAGGCGGCAATTGGGCCATCGGTGAGGGCCTTAATGGTTGCTTCAATTCGTCCGATTTGTTCGGTCAGGTCAACTTCGGAATCGCCTGCTTCGACGTCGGGGGGCGGTGGAACCGCCTCAGATGGGCTTGCCTCGGGTGCTTTTTGCTGCGGGGCGGTCAGGGTTTCACCATCTTCGACGGCCTCCTGGGCCACCGTTTCGGACTCGCTGTCCTCAACCGCCGCTTCACGGGCTTCCGAGATCGACCGTGCCAAGGGGCCGACGGCCTTAAGGGCGGTTTCGTAGTCAGGCGGACTGGCCGAGACCTTGGACTGTATAAGGGCCCAAACAGCTTGGATTTTTTTCGACTGTGCCGACTTTTGGGCCAATACTTCGTCAACCAGAGGCGCCAGTTTTGTCGAGGCCTGCTGCCATTTTGCTTCGAGCATTGCTTGGCGCTTGGCCCGAACAGCTGCATCCTTAGCCACGGTCTTCATCGTTTCAGAGAGTTTCGCAATGTAATCCAGCGCATCCTTATAAGCGCCAGAATCTGCTTTTTTCTGGATCGCAGCCCAGAAGGTGTTCACTTGATCCAAGTTTATGTCGGGGAGGTTGCCCAGCTTTGCCAGATTGGCCTCAACTTTTGCCGCTGCAGTTTTCCACTTCTCGGCAAGGGGATCGGGTTGGTCCGACGGTGGTTCTGACGAGCTTGGCTCGTCTTCAACGGTCTCACCTTTTTGCGGTGCCTCCGGTGCAAGGTCCGGGCTAAAGGGGGCAGAGGGCTTATCGGGGGCTGAATCTTCAGCGGTATCGTCTTCATCGACGTCCGACTCGATCACCTGTCCGCTGGGGTCCAGCACGATGATGTTGAACTTGAGTCCAACAACCATGAACATTTTTCTCGCCTTGCGGGCAAATCCGGGCAGAATTTTGCCATCGAGAGCAACTGACAGATCTTTTCCCTTAAGTGTCAGCCGTCCAAAGGTGACAAGGGCCGTCTCGCCGTCTGATTTGGCCTGCTTTCCCAGTATTTTAGCGGCTTTTGTTTTGTGAAGAAGGAAAACCGTATTTTCGATTTTCTTACCAAAGCACAGACCAAAGGAAAGTTCGCGCTTTCGCGCAAGTGCCATCTGTTGTTTGATTTCTTTTGCGGCAGATCCATCAAGAAGCATTGGGGCTATCCCGGCAAATAAAAAAATGTAAAAATTAAACCACACGCGGTGCTGCACCTTTGAGCGTCGCATGGAGCCGGGATTTCGGCAAGAATTTTTCTTGTAGGCCCACTTTGGGTTGAACCAGCCCTAATTCTTTGGGCAGCGATGTGAGGATAATTTTGATTTTTCTACCACCGAGTTTTGCCAAATGAAGATCCCACGCACAGCATGGGCTGCGACACTTGTGGCGCTTCTTGGGATTGGCGGTGGACTTATCGGTTGGTCATTTGCATCAGGCACAGGTAGCGGACAGATCGGAGAGACCCCAATGACATCATTATCGGTCGGCACATTTGATGGGGCTTGGATCGTTGAAAAAGCCGCGGAGGTTGATCTAACGGGATTTGATGACCTGCGGTTTGAGTTTGACAGCGGTACATTATATGGTTCCGGACCCTGCCGAAGTTTCAAAACAACATTTGGACCGGATGTGCAAAACCTGTTGTTTTCCCCGTTTGATCTCGGCGGCGGGACCTGTGACGAGCAGACGATGAATACAGAACGGGATTTCTTTCAACAGATCGAGTTTGTTGACCGCCTGGACATTGACGCGGACAATCGACTTGTCATGTATGCCTCGGACGAGCCTGTGCTTTGGGCAAAGCGACTGGTCGAGTGATCCTGTCCTGGGGGCCAGCCCGCATGAGCTGACCCAAATGAGCTGGTGACGTCTGTCCAGATACGGCAGTGTCAGTCTTATTGTTGGGCCATCAGGTACCCAACACCGGCGGCGACAACCAGTCCCAGTGCAACGGCGGCGGCAATTTTCCATGCGGAATAGGGGCGTTCCCCCTGAACGCGGCCCGACTGGCCATTGACCACAAACCGATAGGTTTTGCCGCGGTATTTATAGGCCGCCAACCAGACCGGCAGCAGCACATGTTTGAACGTCACATCGGACACCATGGTGTTGATATCGTGGATGCGCTGGCGGTCACCGCCGATGTCAAAGCGCACATCGCGTTCGATCACCCGGTCCATTTTGGCGCGCGCCTGCGCATATCCATCCTGCAGTTCCACCGCATAGACCTCGGCCCGGAACCCGGCCAGGTATTGCGGCTGATAGCGTTCCATCGCCGACAGATCCCAGGGCTCCAGCGCTTCGGTATAGGATTTGGGCAGACTGGTTGAGGCCAGCACCAACACATCATCAAACCAGCGTTGAACCCGACCCGAGGCGGGCCGCCAGCGGACCTTGGCGACCTGCCGGCTTTGCGATTTGCCATCGACCATCGAGGTTTCAGTGACGTAGTAGACGGTACCACGCTGGCCCGAATAGCTGGATTTGGTATCCGCATCAAAGGTCCAGTAGGGCACATAGATCCCCTGCATCTTGCGTCCCTTGCGGGCATATTCGTTCAGCCCGTTGGGCGCGAACCACAGCTTGCCGAGCCAGGCACTCATCTCCGCATGGGCGCTACGCTCATCCACGCCAAAGGGCAGTACTCCTTTGGGTTTGATATGGCGGTTCTCGCCGGTGTCCACCACCACCGGCGTGGCGCAAAATGGGCATTCCTTGGCATGGGTCGTGGGATCAAATTCCACCTGTGCGGCGCAATTTGGGCAGGCAGAAACGCGGGTGACTTCAATTTCTGCCTCGGGCAGGTGCTGTGCCACTGCGGTGTCAAAATCCAACTCACGAAGACCCGCCGCCTGCCAGGGGCCGGTGCCGACCTGCTCGGTGTTGCCACAGTGGTCGCAGGTCAGCGTGCGATTGCCGGGGTCATAGCGATAGTCGCTGCCACATTGATCACAGGGAAAGCGGTGGCTTTCTTCGGGTGTGTCGGGTGTGGCGGCAGCAGAGTGCGCCGGTGGCGGAGGTGGTGGAGGCGTTGAGGACACGGCAAGGCTCACATCTGGAACAGGTGAAAGTGGAACATTGCCCGCCGCAAGGGATCGCGCGCGGGCAAATGGGTTTAGCCCGCGGGGGCAGGCGGCGGTGGGGGCGGCGGCAAAATGGTGAACAGCTGCGCCAGTTCCGCCACATCGCCGGCCCGTTGCCAGCCATCCTGACCGGGGGTCCAGACATGGGTTTCCCGGGTTAATCCGCCGTCGACGGCCATGCGTCCCAAACGGGCCTTGGAAAACGGTCCGCTGGTCACACCGTTGTCGGCCAGATGCCAGACATGTTCCACTGGGGGCGGTGGTGGTGCAACAGGGGCGGCCACCGGTGCTGCCTGCGCTGCTGGTGCGGCCGCAGCGGGGGCGGGGCGGGCGCCCCAGGGGCCAGCGGCCTGACCCGCTGCCATCTGTTGCGCCATGCCCATACCCATGCCCATGCCCAATCCGGCGCCCATACCGCCGCCGGGGTTTTGCGCCGCCGCTGTCATCGCTTCGGCAGCTGAAAACTGGGTGTAGCGCCCCAGATCGCCGACAATACCCATCTGAGTGCGCTTATCCATTGCCGCCTCAACCGCAGGCGGCAGCGAGATATTCTCAATGTACAGCTCCGGGATCGACAGACCGTATTCGCTGATCGTATTGGAAATCTCGGCAGCGACCAGCTTACCCAGATCAGCCGTGTTGGCCGCCATATCCAACACCGGCAGGCCGGACCCGGCCACCACGCGTGAGAACTCTTGCACGATGATATTGCGCACCTGGAACGAGATCTCGTCCATGGTGAATTCCCCGTCGGTGCCGACGATCTCGGTTAGGAACCGGGCGGCATCGGCGACTTTGACAGAGTAGGTGCCAAAGGCCCGCAAACGGATTGGGCCGAATTCTGGATCGCGGCAGATGATCGGGTTCTTGGTGCCCCATTTCAGATCATTGAATCGGGTGGTGTTGACGAAATAAATCTCGGATTTGAATGGTGACTGAAATCCGTGGTCCCAATGCTGCAGTGTTGTCATCACCGGCATGTTGTTGGTCTCAAGCATATAAAGACCGGGGGTAAAGACATCGGCCAGCTGGCCTTCGTGGACGAACACTGCGGCCTGGCCAGTCCGCACAGTCAGCTTGGCACCATATTTGATCTCATGGTCTTCGCGCTCAAAGCGCCAGACCATAGTGTCCCGGGTGTCGTCGACCCAGTGAATGACGTCGATGAATTCACCGGTCAGAAAATCGAAAATTCCCATAGCTCAGGTCCTTTTATTAATAGGCACGGGGCAGGTCTTCGGCAGGCAGCCCCATTAATTCATTGGCAATGATGCGGGTAATCGGGCGGGCCTGTTCGGCGCTCATCCCTGGATGCAATCGCACATCGTATAGCATGGTCAGCAGTTTTTCGTCATGGCTGGTCAACAGCGCAAATTCATCGTCATCGTTGAAGATCGAGGGCCGGGCCCTGGGGCTGTCATTGCGCAGCCCCAACCCCTGCGCGACTTCTTCGTGGACGCAGCTTTGTCGCACCAGATCCGGGTGTTCAGCGCGGATTAGCGCCACGCCCTGTGTATAAGACAGCGGATCCTGTTGCGGTCCACCCGCCAAAACCAGACAGTAAAAACTGCGCGGCGGGTTGGCAAAGATTTCCAGGTTTTCAGCGCTGATATTGGGCAGGATCTGTTGCACGCGCTTACGGATGAACTCTTTGTCATCAGTGCCGGCATAGATCACATGAAAGTTGCCTTTCGTCGTGGTGGTGCTGACAGGATGGCCGGTGATGCGGGCCAATCGATCCGCATAGTTGGCCAGGAACCGGATGTCCTCTTGTCGCTGTGGTTGCGGGACCGAGGGGCCGAATTCAGCCTTCAGGCGCACTGGTCCAGCCCAGCGGCTCAACCCGCCGGCAGTACCGCTGCCGCTGCCCGCGTATTCGTCGAAAAAGGCGATAGCCTCGAAGTTTCGGACAAGTTTGTCCGCGTTATAGGGCGTATCTGGCCCACCGCCTTCGGTGCGCAACAATCCACGAGTCAGCAGGTCCTGCTGCAACACGCTATAATAATGGACCAGTTGCTCGCTTTCAGCGGACCGTGGCGGTGGTGTCAGGTTTTGCGGGCGCTGAACGGGCACCAGAGATGTTTGCGGTTGCGGGGTGCAGGCAAAGAGAGCCGCCAGTCCGATCAGACCAGCGAACATGCGCCCTGTGCTGCGCCGATTATTCTGCCCCCGCCTGTGCATTCTCAGCCAGGAACCGAGGTCGCAGCAGTGTCGCCAACACCATCTTTGCGTGCCTTGGCTGCGGCCAGGGTATCGCGCAGCTCCCCCTCCATCTTCTTCAGCTCGACCTCGGCGGCGGCGCGCTGGGCCTTGCCTTGATCTGCGATGGCCAGGCTGTCCTGAATGGTGCCGATCAGATCGGCATTGGCCTGTTTGACGGCCTCGATGTCGAACACACCGCGCTCCATTTCTTCGCGCACCATTTTGTTGCTCGAGCGCAGGTTGGCGGCATTGGCTGTCAGCAGCTCGTTGGTCAGGTCATTGGCATCACGCACGGCGGCGGCAGCCTCGGCGCTGCGCTGGATGGTGACCGCCTGCGCCAGCTGCGTTTCCCACAGCGGCACGGTGTTCACCAGCGTCGAGTTGATCTTGGTGACCAGTGATTTGTCATTCTCTTGCACCAGCCGGATCGAGGGCAGCGACTGCATGGTGACTTGACGGGTCAGTTTCAAATCATGCACCCGACGTTCCAGATCATCGCGCGCGGCGCGCAAATCACGCAGCTCTTGCGCCTGCATTACCTGTTTGCCCTCTTCGGCAGCGGCCACTTCGGCCTCTTTGGCGGGAATGGCGGTGCTGTCCAGCTCGGCCAGTTTTTCCTGACCAGCGGCAATATACAACCCCAGCTCGTCATAGAACTCCAGCGTTTTGGCATAGAGCAGGTCCAGCGATTTGATGTCCTTCAGCAAGGTATGCTCATGGCCCAGCAGGTTGTCCGTGATCTTGTCTATCTGGCCCTGTACGGTTTCATAGCGGGCAGTGAATTTGGCAAAGGGTGCAGCCTTGCCGAGGATGCGCTCCCAAAAGCTGGGCTTGCGGCGCACGTCCAGCTCCGAGACGGAAAAGCCGCGAATGGCGGTGACCATATCACGCAGACTGTCCCCCGCCGGGCCGACGTCCTTGTTGCGCACATCCGTCAGCATGGCCTGACTGATCACCTGCAGTTCCGCCTGTGCCGCTGAACCAAACGAGATGATCGAGTTGCTGTCAGCCATGTCAATCTGGCTCATGCGGGTGCGAATGGCCTCACTTTTTGGCGCATCGGCCTGCTCTAGCGACTGGATTTCGGCCACAGGCTCTGCCAACACGATGGCGGTGGTTTCCTTGACCAGACCTTCGGCCTCGGCGGCTTTTTGTTGCACAACTTGGGACATAATGGCTTTCCTTGTTCAATCAGGTCAGATCCAGATGGATCCCTTCGCGTTGCAACCGGTCGCGCAACACGTCAATTTCAATGGTTAGATCGCTGCGGTCTTCCAGCAGCATCTTGCGGTTTCGGGCGGCAAAACCTTGCTCCAGATCGTCGAGCAGCGACAGATAGTCGGCCCGAGCCTGTGCATCGCCACTGCGGCCATAGATATCAGCAAATTTGACAGTCGCATCCCGGGCACCTTGCAAATAAACCGTCAGATACTTGCGCGCAGCACTCAGATCGCGCGGGTCTTCCTCGACGGTGCGGAACAATTCGCGGACGACGGATTGAAACTGTTCAACGCGGGCCTCAATCTGACGATCCTGTGCCCGCCGGGCCGCGTCACTCATTTTGGTCAGATAGTCCTCGGCGTCGTCAACGACGCGGGCCACGCGAGATTGTTGAAAGTCATCAATGCCTTCGACGCCCTTGTCGGACATGGGGTCCAGCCCAAAGGCCGCCACATGCAAGGCCAGTGCCGCCGTGCCATAGACTGCAGCGATGATCAGACCGGGCTCGGCTGACCAGGCGGCCAGCGCACCGCCAATGCCGGTCAGCACCGAGGCTGCAAGTTTGCGCGGCAGGGCAGGGCGGCGGGCCACCCGACGGGCATTATAAGCGCTTTCGGCGCGCAGACCTTCGCGCAACATCCAGGCGGACGCACTCCAGGCGCCAGCCCCGAGAAGCCCCAGCGCCAGGCCCGTGGCGCCACTTGTCAGCGAAAACAGCATCAAAACCGCAGGCGGCACAAACATCAGGTTTGCGCGCAGCCCAACCGGGTCAGTTTGGGCGTTCTTATATGGGTTCTGGCCCAGATTTTGGCCCAGATTTTGGCCCGGAGCAGGGGCGTCCGAGCTCCCATCGGGACTGAACTGCCCTCCAAATTTTTTGACCATGTGCTTAGCCTCCCACAATCCAGCCGGTGCTGAGACCAAGCATCAGGATCAAGAGGGCCACAAAGGCAAATTTCTGCACGCGGGTTCTCCCGAAGACGCTGTTCCGCCTTAGAATTTAGGCGATAGCGGGCCTTCTTACTAGGGGGAACTCACGCGCAGTCGGGTCAACGACGGGGATTCTTGCCGACGGGCTTGCCGCCTGAACGCCCATCGGGACGCCGCGCTGGCTTACCAGTCGAGGGTTTTCCCCCGGTACGGCCTGCGGGTTTGCCACCTGTGCGACCTGTGGGTCGGCCATCGCCGGAGGAGCGATCTGGCCCTCTGCTGGAATAGCCGCGACCCGATGGGCGGCCGTCGTCCTCGGGGGGTTTAGGTCGCCCTGGTCTGCCTGCCATGGTGCTGGGCTTCTTACGCACCACGCGTCTTGTGTTCTTGGGCTTTTCCGGCTCTGGCTCGGCCTCAAGTCCCAGCTGATCGCGCATCACCTTGCGGCGGATTTCTTCAACCGCACCCAGCTTCAACTGTCCCAGCTGGAATGGCCCATACGAGACCCGCAGCAGCCGGTTCACGGTAAAGCCGATGTCTTCGATGGCACGACGGATTTCGCGGTTCTTGCCTTCGCGAATGCCAATGGTCAGCCAGGCGTTGGCGCCCTGCTGGCGGTCCAGCGTCACCTGCATCGGCTGGAACTTTTCACCATCGATCACCAGACCCTTGCGCAGGGGCTCGAAGTCGCTTTCCTGAGGGCGGCCATTGATCCGCACCCGGTATTTGCGCAGCCATCCGGTTGATGGCAGTTCCAGTTGCCGCTTGATGCCGCCATCATTGGTCAACAGCAGCAGACCTTCGGAGTTGATGTCCAAACGACCCACAGTCATCACCCGGGGCAGATCCTCGGGCAGGCGGTCAAAGATCGTGGTGCGACCTTTTTCGTCACTGTTGGTGGTCACCAGTCCGCTGGGCTTGTGATACAGCCACAGACGCGCCGGTTCCGGGTCGCCAACGGGTTTGCCGTCGACAATGATCCTGTCCTGCGGTGTGACGTTCAGCGCCGGGCTATCGATCACCGTGCCATTGACGGAGACAAGACCGGCATTGATCATGCGTTCGGCCTCGCGACGCGAGGCGATACCGGCACGGGCCAGAACTTTGGCGATGCGGTCGCCGGGCGGAGGGGTCTGAGATTGGGTCATAACCCGCCCTTAGACGATTCTGCGCGGTTGCGAAAGGACGCAATACAAGGCAATTTGCGGCATGATTTTCAAATCTCATATGGAACAGGCGCTTAGCGCGGCGCGCGCAGCGGCTGATCGGGGCGAAGTCCCGGTGGGCGCGGTGCTGATCGACCCGCAAGGAAAGGTGGTTGCCGTTGAAGGTAATCGGACCCGCGAATATCACGATCCCACCGCCCACGCCGAGATCCTGACCATCCGCGCCGCCTGTGCCGCTGCCGGATCTGAACGTCTGGCCGACTATGATCTCTACGTCACGCTGGAACCCTGTGCCATGTGCGCCGCCGCCATCGCCGCCGCACGGATCGGGCGGGTCTACTATGGGGCGTCTGATCCAAAATCGGGTGGTGTGGCGCATGGGGCCCGGGTGTTCTCGCATGCTCAGGCGCATCACAGTCCCGAGGTCTATGACGGCATCGCCGAGGCCGAGGCGGAGCAGATGCTCAAGGCGTTCTTTGCCGCGCGACGTTAATCCAACACCAGTAGACGCGGGTCTGTAATCTGCTTAGTGTTCCTAAAATGTTCTGTAATAAAGTGCCCCTCTGGGTATCCCGTGTATGAACCCAGCGAAAAGGAGAAGACGTGAGCAATATTTCCACCGGCCCGGATGGCCAGACCCGCTGCAACTGGGCCGGTTCGGCGCCGGAATTCCTGCCGTACCATGACAATGAATGGGGCTATCCGGTCGGTGATAACATACGCCTGTTTGAAAAAGTCTGCCTGGAAAGTTTCCAGTCGGGCCTAAGCTGGCGCACCATCCTGAACAAACGCGAGAATTTCCGTGCGGCCTTTGATGGCTTCGACTATGCCAAAGTGGCGCTATACACCGAGGCGGATGTGGACCGTTTGCTGCAGAATGCCGGTATTATTCGCCATCGCGGCAAGATCAACGCCGTGATTAACAATGCTGCCCGCGCCCTGGAGCTTGAGGCCGAGGCGGGATCGCTGGCGGCGTTTTTCTGGAGCTTTGAGCCGGACTCCGAAACGCTGCCGGAACCGCAGACCCAGACCATCAGCCCCGAATCCGTGGCCCTGTCCAAGGCGTTGAAAAAACGGGGCTGGAAATTTGTCGGCCCCACCACCGCCTTTGCTTTTATGCAGGCGATGGGGCTGATCAATGATCACGCCAGGGGGTGCATGTGTCGCGACAAGGCTGTGGAGAAACGTAAACTGTTCACCCCTCCAGGCGCCTAGCCCGTTTCCGGGCAAGGGCGGGACAGATGTCAGGTGGATTTCACAACCAGCTCGCGTGGGATATCGGCCAGTGCCTTTCCACCCTCAGGGGTGACCACAAATGTTTCGGTGATCGCCAACCCCCAATCGGCGGTCCACAGGCCGGGCATCAAGTGAAATGTCATGCCCGCCTGCAGCCGGGTGGTGTCGCCGGGACGCAGGCTCATGGTGCGTTCGCCCCAGTCCGGCGGGTAGCTAAGACCCACCGGATAGCCCGTCCGATTGGCTTTCACGTAACCGGCCTTGGCAAAGCTTTCATAGACACAGGCGGCGACGTCTTCACAGGTGACTCCCGGACGAGCGGTTGCAAGTGTATCTTCGATGGCGGTCAGAACCGCGGTCTCGGCGCGGCGGATATCGGCGGGAGGCTCGCCCAGATACAGGCTGCGGCTGGCAGGGCAGTGATAGCGATGATAACAGCCTGAGACCTCAAAATACGTCGCCTCGCCCAAAGCCAGCTGGCGGTCATTCCAAGTGATATGTGCGGCCGAGGCTTCAAGTCCGGAGGGTGCAATGGGGGCAATGGCGGGGTAGTCACCCGCCAGGCCTGGCAGCCCAGCGATGCCAGCGGCTTGGACGTCAGCCACCAGCTGGTTCTTGGCAACGCCGGGGCGGAACCCATCGCGCAACACTGCGTGCATCTGCGCCGTCAACTGGCCCGCCTTGCGCATCATCGCCAGTTCAGCCTCGGACTTTACCGCCCGCTGCCAGTTCACCAGCCCGGTGGCATCAGCAATTTCATCACGGCCAAAAGCTTGCTCCAAAACCCTGTGAGAGGCCGCGGAGTAGTAGTAATTGTCCATCTCAACCCCAAGACCAGAGGTCCAGCCGCGCTGGCGTAGTAAATCTACCAGGGCCGCATAGGGGTGGTGATCCGGGTGCTGGATATGCTCTTCGGGCCAGTCGTACAGGTCCGAGTCCTGTAACCAGGTGGTCTGCGCCGCCCCTGATTTGTCTTGGGTGCGTCCCCACCAGAGTGGCGATCCGGAGCTGTGCAGGATAACCACCTGCGGCACATAGAAGCTCCAGCCGTCATATCCGGTCAACCATGCCATGTTCGATGGATCAGCAACGATCAGCGTTTCAATGCCCTGTAAGGCCATGCCTGCGCGGGTTTTGCGCAGGCGGGCCGCATATTCGGCTGATGAAAAATCTGTAGCAGGCATCAGAGTTCAATCGCTTTCATCACGACGGGTTCCACCACATCCACACCGGGAAGACCCTGGATCAGCACCTCGGCGTTTTGCTCCAGGATCGGGAAGGTTTTGTAGTGGCAGGGGATCACTGTCTTGAAGTCAAAGTACTTTTTGGCGGCAAAGGCAGCGCCCTTCATGCCCATGGTGAAATGGCCACCGGCGCTTAGAATGCCGATGTCCGGCTGATAGAATTCGCCCATCCAGCCCATGTCGGCCATGATGTCCGTGTCGCCGGAATGATAGATCATGTGGCCCTCGGCTTTGATCATGAACCCGCATTCGCTGCCGCCGGTGCGTGGCCCGTCGGGGGTCGAAAAGGTCGAGGAATGCTCGGCTTTGACCATAGAGACCTGAACCCCGCCCAGATCAACGGTACCGCCCTTGTTGAAGCCAATCGTCTTGATCTCTTCGGTTTCGGCCCAGTACCCCATCAGGTCGTATTGTCCGACCACTGTCAGATCCAGCTTTTTGGCTAGGGGCAGAACATCCACCACATGGTCGAAATGCACATGGGTCAACAGGATGTGAGTGGCGCCTGCAAGAGCCGCCTCGTGTTGATCCTCGGGCAGGGCCGGGTTGCCGGTCAGCCAAGGGTCGATCAGCAACACTTTGTCGCCGGTTTCAATGCGAAATGAGCCGTGGCCCAGCCAGATTATTTTCATGGTCATCTTCCCGTAGTGGATCGTGGATTGCGATCAAATGTTTTCATCAACCTGGTGGACTTCGATGACATTGCCATCGGGATCATAGAAAAAGATCTGCCGCCAGCCTGCGACCGCCTGATTGCCCCAATCTGAGTAGCGAATGCCCCGGTCGTCAAGATGCGCGATAAAGCCGTCCAGATCATCGGTGCGATAGGCAATATGGCCACGTGACACCGGATTGACGATGTGACCGCTGTTGAACCCTGCCATCATATCCTTTTGCGCCAAGTGCATCTGGATGTCGCCATCACTCACGAAAGACACATCACCAGCATAGCCTTGCTTTTTCTCTAGAACCGGCAGGCCCTCAACCTCGTCGCTTAACCCCAGTACATCCCGGTAGAACTCATTCAAACGGGAGACGTTTTCAGTGGCCAGATTGATGTGGTGCAGTTTCAAATTCATGTTCAAATACCCTGTCGTTCGCCAAACTCTAGCATCACGTTGACGAATTGGAACGGGGCTATGTGGAAAAACCGTTTCGTCGGGGCCACGGGCCTTCAGTCGACATAAAAACAGCCGATCTGCGCTGACCGACCATATGCAGGCCGCGGATATCACGGCAGACGCTTGCGCCCTCGGGCAAGCGGGGCTAAACGCTTGGACCAAGTTGCAACTGGAGATTAGCCATGTCGATCGACAAGGACACCGCCGCGCGCGTGGCCAAACTGGCCCGGATCAAGGTCGAAGAAGACGCCCTGCCGGCACTCGCCGCGGAATTCAACACCATCCTCGGCTTTATTGAACAGCTGAATGAGGTGGATGTAGAGGGCATTGAGCCAATGACCTCGGTCACGCCGCAGCGTCTGAAACGCCGCGAAGATGTGGTCACCGATGGCCACCAGCAGCCCAAGGTGCTGGCCAATGCCCCCGACGCGCGTGAGGGCTTCTTTGCTGTGCCGAAAGTGATGGAATAAGACATGAGTGATCTGAACAAACTGGGCCTGGCCGAAGCCCGCGACCTGCTGCGTAAAGGCGAGACCTCGTCGGTTGAGCTGACTCAATCCTGTCTCACCGCCATTGATGCCGCCGGCGCGTTGAATGCTTTTGTGCATAAAACACCCGAACTTGCGCTGGGATGTGCTGCGGATGCGGATGCGCGGCTGAAAGACAATGATGCGCCTGCCATGTGTGGCCTGCCGATTGGTATCAAAGACCTGTTCTGCACCAAAGGTGTCGACAGCCAGGCCGGTAGCCGCATTTTGCAAGGCTTCAAGCCCGAATATGAGTCAACCGTCAGCCAGAACCTGATCGATAGTGGCGCGGTGATGCTGGGCAAGTTGAATATGGACGAATTCGCCATGGGCTCGTCCAACGAGACCTCGGTTTACGGCGATGTGGTGAGCCCCTGGCGGCGTGACGCCGACACGGCTGCCCTGACACCGGGTGGGTCCTCTGGCGGTTCGGCTGCAGCTGTGGCGGCCGACCTCTGTCTGGCGGCCACTGGCACTGACACCGGCGGCTCAATCCGCCAGCCTGCGGCCTTTACCGGCACCGTTGGTATCAAGCCCACCTACGGCCGCTGCTCGCGTTGGGGTGTGGTGGCCTTTGCCTCCAGCTTGGATCAGGCCGGCCCGATGACCAAATCGGTGCGCGACGCTGCCATCATGCTCGAGGCTATGGCGGGGCACGATGTCAAGGACAGCACCAGTGCTGATCTGGCAGTGCCGGATTTTGAGGCCATGTTGAGCGGCGACATCCGCGGCAAAAAGATTGGTATTCCCAAGGAATACCGCATGGACGGCATGCCGGGTGAGATCGAGAAACTCTGGTCTGATGGCGCTGCCATGTTGAAAGACGCCGGTGCCGAAATCGTCGATATCTCGCTGCCGCATACCAAATACGCGCTGCCCGCCTATTACGTGATCGCCCCCGCCGAGGCCTCGAGCAATCTGGCCCGCTATGACGGCGTGCGCTACGGTCACCGCGCCACACTCGACGCGGGTGACGGCATCACCGAGATGTACGAAAAAACCCGCGCCGAGGGCTTTGGCCCCGAAGTGCAGCGCCGGGTGATGGTCGGCACCTATGTCTTGTCTGCAGGCTTCTATGACGCCTATTACAACCGTGCCCGCCGCGTCCGTACTCTGATCAAGAAAGATTTTGAGGATGTCTTTGCGGCAGGTGTTGATGCGATCCTGACACCGGCCACGCCGTCCGCGGCCTTTGGCCTGGGCGAGATGACCGATGCTGATCCGGTGCAAATGTATCTGAACGACGTCTTTACAGTGACAGTGAACCTGGCAGGCCTGCCGGGGATCTCGGTGCCGGCAGGGATGGATGCTCAAGGTCTGCCGCTGGGTCTGCAATTGATTGGCAAGCCCTGGGAAGAGGGTGATTTGCTGAACACCGCCTATGCCCTGGAAGCGGCAGCCGGGTTTGTGGCCAAGCCGGGCAAATGGTGGTAATTGCTCTTCGCAATCAAGAGAGAAACAGCAGGTAGAAGTGTGATGCGCGTATTTGTCTCCCTCATCTCTGTGGGCAGTGTACTGGCCTTGACGGCCTGTACACCAGCCGTTCCGGACAGCGGTGCCGAAGCTGGGTTCGACACCAGCCCCTTTGATGCGCCCCCGCCTGCGGGGACGACGATATTTGGGGAACCTCTGGTGCCGCCGATCCGGGTAGAAAGCACGTCGCTGGACGCGCCAACTGCGGCGCCACGCAGCCCGGGCAGTTCTACCAGCGCAGGGACTTTTCGTGCATCGTCTGGAAATTCCGATATTGCCAGTGAAACTGCTGCTGCCCTTTCAGCCTCGCAGAGTAACACGGGCCAGGCACCGCTTCAGGCCAGCCCGTCAAATCCTGCTCCGCTTATTGTTGGCAATGCCGGAATTTCGGACGAGAATGACTTTGGCGCGGTGTCGTCCCGTCAAAGCATCGAAAGTGACGCCGATCGCCTGGCCGAGAACCGGTCGCAGTATCAGGTCATTGAACCTACTGCCGTACCGGTGCGACAAGGGGATGCCGGACCGAATGTGGTCAGCTATGCGCTGAGCGCCACCAATCCACTTGGCACCCGCATCTACAGTCGAACAGGTATAAACCTGCGCGCCAAATCAGAACGCAACTGCGCTGGATACCGCTCGTCGGACTTGGCCCAGCAGGCCTTTCTTGAGGCAGGCGGCCCCAAACGCGACCGTCTGGCTCTGGATGTCGATGGCGATGGCTACGCCTGTGACTGGGATCCACTTGTCTATCAGCATGCGGTGCAGAACTGAGCGGGACTGCAGATACCGCTGCCGCGTGCTGGCATCCCAGCCCGAATTTCGGGCCGCGCCGTGATGGGCTGACGCCCTCGCTGATTGTGATCCACTACACCGCCATGCACAGCGCCAGCGCAGCGCTGCAGCGCCTGTGTGACCCGTCGGTTGAAGTCTCAGCTCATTACCTGATCGGGGCAGAGGGCCATTGCTGGCAAATGGTAGCCGAAGATCAGCGTGCCTGGCATGCCGGGGCAGGGCAATGGTGCGGTTTTGATGATATCAACTCTCGCTCTATTGGCATCGAGTTGGATAACCGTGGTGACCATCCCTTTGCAGAGCCACAAATGGTGACGTTAGAAAGACTGATGAAAGACATCATGTCACGCTGGTCCATTTCCGCCCAGGGTGTGATCGGTCACTCCGATATGGCACCTGGTCGCAAGATTGATCCTGGCCCCCGATTCGACTGGCCTCGGTTGGCGTGTCAGGGATTGGCTGACCTCAGAAGCTGTGATGAGGGCCCGATGGACCCAACCTTCGAATTGTTCCGAAGGATGGCTCATAGGGTCGGCTTTACCTCACCAGTGGAGGATGAGGCGCTTTTGTCCGCAGTCCGGCTGCGCTATCGTCCATGGGCCAGAGGATCTCTTGCTGCCGATGATTTTATTCCTCTTGGACCCTCGTCGTCGCGTTCTTGACTTTTTGCGAGGCTCTGCCTCGCGCTCCGGGATACTTATGGCCAGATGAAAAGTGGATCCGCATTCATCTGGCGATAAATATCCTGGGGTGAATTGGCCGCAGGCCAAGAGGGGCAAGGCCCCTAAACCCATTTTGGTCACTTGACGTGGGATTCACGGCGGCGTAGGGCGTTGGCGCGCAGAGGGCTGGATGGCTGCGGGGGGCGTAAGCCTCGCGAGGAAAGTCCGGACTCCATAAGGCAGTGGTGCCGGGTAACGCCCGGGCGGAGAGATCCGACGGAGAGCGCCACAGAAAATAAACCGCCGCAGCCCCGGTAACGGATTAGGTTGCGGTAAGGGTGAAACGGTGGGGTAAGAGCCCACCGCGCCGCTGGTAACAGGGGCGGCATGGCAAGCCCCACCAGGAGCAATGCCAAATAGGACCCCCGCGCGGGCTGGTCGGCCTTGGCCGATACCGCCGCTAGGCAGGCTTTAGCTGAGAGGGGTCGGGTTGGCAGCTTGAGGTTCGCAGCAATGCGCACCCTAGAGGAATGGTCATCGAAGGGGGCAACCCCGGAACAAAATCCGGCTTATAGGCCCTCTGCGCATTAATACCCCTGATTGCTATTGACTCAGGCACTCAGGCAGGTACAAGCCGGGCTCAATTAGGAATTTACCGGAAGGCCCCTGCCTTTTCGGACGCAGGAGAATACCATGGCGAAGCCTACCACCATCAAAATCCGCCTGAACTCGAGCGCGGGCACCGGCCACTTCTATGTGACGAAGAAAAACGCACGGACAATGACTGAGAAAATGGTCATCCGTAAGTATGATCCGGTTGTACGTAAGCACGTTGAGTACAAAGAAGGCAAAATCAAGTAAGCTTTCTTGTCAGGACTGACAAGCAACGGGGTCTCGCACATGCGGGGCCCCGTTGTGCTTTGGAGGTATGTGACACATGAAGTTTGGCATGAGTTTCATCGTTCGACCATCCATCAGGGCAGATATGCCGACGATAGACGCTCTGTTGGCCCGCAGCTATCCCAAGCTGCTTAAGGCCGATTATCCACCTTCGGTGCTTGTAACCACCCTGCCTATCATCGCCCGGGCACGCCCTGAGCTGATTGGCTGTGGCACCTATTATGTTGCTGAAGAGGGGACCCGGATCTTGGGGGCAGGAGGCTGGACGCTGGACCGGTTGCGGGCTGACAAAGGTCACATCCGCCATGTGGTGACCGACGACAGACAGCTTCGGCGGGGCGTTGGCCGCGCAATCCTGGATCATGTAATTAAAACAGCCCGTCGATCTGGCATCGTCGAACTTGAATGTGCCTCGACCCTGACTGCAGTTCCATTTTATGCTGCACTGGGGTTTGAAGGTGAAGGTCACATGGATATTTCCCTTGGCCCCGGCCTTCATTTTCCAGCGGTCCGCATGCGGAAACTTATGCCGTGAGGCACCCGCCCAATGGGCGCCGCATTTTTGGTGTAGATAGGTTCTATCCGAATGCAGCTTGATAGGATCACCATGACACGTGTATTTACTGTGACGTCGCTGACTGTTCTGTTTCTGTCTGCCTGTGGGCCGGCGCCGAAGGGCGCAGGGTTCACCGGTGTCGGCTCCGAGCCAGTGGGAATTACCCGGGCAAGCCCGGCGCCGGATGCCCGTGTGAGGGCCTCTCAAGCCGTTTTTGAGGGGGCAGCACTGCCGGTGCACCAGATCAACAATGCCGCTGGCAGTCAATCGGCCCTTGCGGCGCAGGCGCTTGCTGTGGGCGGGCGCAGCGCATCAACCGCCAGAGCGGTTGAACTTGCCGGGAACAAGGTCATGCTCAGCCTGGCGGAAGTTGGAGATGAGGTGTTCCTGGTTGGTCGGGCGCCGAAATCCTTGGGAGCGGGAGCCCTGAATCCCGGTACCGACAAGGCACTGTTGGCTGCGGTGCAACAGTTGACCGGTTGTTACCACCAGGGTCAGGTTTACCGGGCTGGCAAGTCCCAAATTCAGCCCGAAGCACTGGCGATCCCGCTGTCTTGTGGGTAGCCAAGATCGCTGTCTATGCGATTTTGTTTCCTCAACTTTAAGTAATTTGACACTAAAGAGACCTGGGCCTGCATCGCGAAATACACGGTATCGCCTTATTTGTAGCGCAACCTACCATTGAGTTGGAGGTGACAGATGCAAAGATCAAATCGATTCGTGAATGCTCTGGGTTTGGCAGCGCTGGTTTTGATGGCCGGTGCAATCCAGGCCGACCCCGAGGCGCACTCAGTTCTGATCAGCAGTCCACCGGCAATTGATACGCAAGTGCTGGAGCAACTGGGCTAGAGACGTCGCACACACACAGGACATCCGTCCAGAGGGTCAGTTCTGGCGGGCGATGATTACGCCTGATCTCGACTATGTTGGATTCACGCCCGCCATTCAGCCACCGTCAAGACCGGCTGCAGCCCCATGCCAGTCATCAGGGCTGCCGAAGCGTCGTTAAACGGGGCATAGCTCGTCGTTATAATCGAGATGTCCATGGCGCGAACATTGGCTTTCATTCTGACCATCAGGGCCTTGCCCACTCCCATCCGCTGCCAGGGTTCTTGCACAGCGATGTGATGTAGCATGGCGCGGGTTTCGGCGGCGCGGACGGGCAGGGCCTCACGGTGCTCAATCTGGTAGATCAGATAGCCCAGCAGTGCGCCCTGTGGGCTCTCAGCGCCAAGGGCATACAGGCCCTCGCTTGCCAGCCACTCCGTTAGCCAGGCCTCCAGCTCATAGTGTTCCGGGTTTGAGGTATGGCGCGCTGGCTGATGCGCCACATGCAGCGCATGCAGATCCTTCAGCAGCGGAACGAGGCGTGAAGCGTCAGATGGCGGGATCTCAATTATTTTCATAACAGAACTCATTTGTTAAAAACGCAAAGGGGCGGATCGCTGTGATCCGCCCCTTCTGAATTTGGTATATTGTGGTGCGTTTATTCGCGGTTACCAAACAGATGGAGCAGGAACATGAACATGTTGATAAAGTCCAGATAGAGGCTCAGGGCGCCCATGATGGCCGCTTTGCCCAGCATCTCCTGGTCGCCCGAGTGGGCCAGCTCAAGGTACGTGGTTTTGACTTTCTGTGTGTCATAGGCCGTCAGGCCTGCAAAAATCAGCACGCCAATTGCCGAAATCGCGAACATCATCGCGGTCGACTGCATGAAAATATTGACAATCATTGCCACAAACAGACCGATAAGACCCATCATCAGGAACGTGCCCATCGCGGACAGGTCCTTCTTGGTGGTGTAGCCATACAGGGACAGGCCAGCAAATGCGATCGAGGTGATCAGGAACACCTGAATGATCGATTGACCGGTGAATACCAAGAAGATTGAGCTGATCGACAGGCCCATCAATGTTGCAAAGATATAGAACATTGTCTGCACGCCGGCGGCGGACATACGGTTCATGGCTGCGCCAAAGCCGAAGAAGATAAAGGCCAGAGGCGCAAACATGATGACGTATTTCAACGGCGTCAAGTAGAGCGCATTACCAAGCGGCGTCAGGAACTTACCTGCACCAATTTGCGCAGTTGCACCTGTCGGATCTGAGGTCACGGCCAGGCCAGCAATAGCCCAGGCGGCGATAAACGTGATGAACATGCCGACGGACATGGTGCCGTAGACTTTGTTCATATGGGCGCGAAGGCCCGCATCGATCTCGGCGGTGCGGGCACCGGCAGCCGATCGAATGGTGTCAAATTGTGCCATGTGTCATGGTCTCCGTCTAAATTTCTTTGCATCGCCACCTATGGCTGCGCTCCCGCTAAATATCGGGTGAATGGAGGTAATTTTCAAGTATTTCGTCAAGGAAACGGCATAAAATTGTAAAAGGACGGGCGCTGGAATGGCTGCCCGTCCTATTTTCGTTGTTTTTGCATCGGAACCGTCACCGGCATGTGCTCAGTTCAGCATCTCCAGCTGTCGGGGGCATCCCAGAACCGACGCTTGCCTTCAGTGTCGGCCTCTAGCCGGGTCAACCCGATATCTTTCAGGGCGCTGTCGTCCAATGACGCAAGGGCGCGGCGCTGCCGGGCAACGGCAAAACGGGTGATCAGGTCGGCGAGCAGAGTGGGGCGGCGAGAAGCAGTTGTGCAGGTTGATGAGATATAGGTCATGGGTCGTGTCCTTTCCGGGGCTTCTGATGATTTATCAACAATCGATCAATTCTGTTGATGTATATGGCGGAGTATGATTGATATTGAAAACGAATGTTTATGAAGTAACACATCAAGGATTGTGATGATGCGAAATCTTGATATCACCACCCTGCGGTCTTTTGTGGCTGTGGCAGACAATGGCGGCGTGACCCGGGCGGCCGGTTTTCTCCATTTGACGCAATCTGCGGTGTCTATGCAGTTGAAGCGTCTGGAAGAGTTGTTGGGCCAGCAATTGCTGGACCGCTCGGGGCGGACCATTGCGCTGACGGCATCGGGTGAGCAGCTACTGGCCTATGCCCGTCGCATGGTCAAACTGAATGACGAGGTGATTGGTCGGCTGACAGATCAGGTTTATGAGGGCGAAATTGTTCTTGGGGTGCCGCATGACATCGTCTATCCCGCGATCCCGCAGGTGTTGCAGCGGTTTAATGCCGCCTATCCGCGCGTAAAGGTCCAGCTGATCTCCAGTTACACGCGCCAGCTGAAAGACCAGTTTTCAAAAGGCGAGATTGATCTGATTCTCACCACCGAAAGCTCGAGTGACGGGGACAGTGAGGTTCTGGCCAAGCGTCCGCTGCGCTGGATCGGGGCGCCTAATGGTTCGGCCTGGCGTCAGCGTCCGCTGCCGCTGGCCTTTTGCCGGTTCTGTACTTTCCGCCCCAAGGTGGTCGCTGAGCTGGATGAGATGGACATTGCCTGGGATTTGGTTGTTGAAACCGAAAGTGACCGCACTGTCGAAGCCACGGTCGCAGCGGACCTGGCAATTCACACGATGATTGAAGGTATGGAGCCGCCGCATCTTGTGCAGATCGACCATGGCGGTGTTTTGCCAGATCTGCCGGTGCAGATGATCAACCTTTATGGGGCCGAGGTCACAGGGTCGCATATTGTGGGTGAGTTGTCGGGCTACCTGCGCCAGGCCTTCAGCACTGTTTCAACACCTTTGACTGCCTCCCAATGGCATGCCGCCTGAAGTCCAGGTGCCCGACCAAAGGGTCGGGCGCCGCGGTGGTTGTCACTAGCCTGTCTAATCAGTTGATTGTGCAGGCATCGTGATCACTACTTTGCCAGTCGAGCTCCGACTGCGCAGCAGCCCCATCCCGTCCGCCACGCGCTCCAACGGCAGAGAGTGGCTGATATGGGGTTTCAACCGCCCCTCAACAAACCACTCCAAGAGTGTCACCAAGCTACTGTGCACCACTTGGGGGTGGGATTTCAGAAATCCACCAATGTAAAATCCGATGACGGTCAGATTTTTAACCAAGAGGTGGTTGGCTGGAATTTGGGGGATGTCACCGCTGGCAAAGCCGATGGGCAAGAGGCGGCCTCCGAGGTTGGTGGCGCGGAATGCGGATTTCCACAACTCACCGCCGATAACATCATAAACGACGTCCGCCCCGCCTAGGGATTTTACCACGGTGCGCAGATCATCATCCGCATCGATCAGGTGATCCGCCCCGGCGGCGCGTGCCACCGCCAACTTGTCTGCCCCCCGAGCCTGCGCAATCACCCGGGCGCCCATCTGTTTGCCAATCTCAACGGCGGTCAGCCCGGCGCCTCCGGCTGCGCCAGTGACCAGCAAAGTTTCCCCAGGCTGCAACCGGGCACAGTGATCTAGCGCGATATGGCTGGTGCCGTAAGTGATCTGAAATGCAGCGGCTTGTTCAAAGCTCATTTGGTCGGGGATTTTGATTGCACGATTGGCGTCAAATACACCCCATTCAGCAAGCCCACCCTGGCCACAAAAGACGGCAACCCTGTCACCCAAAGCAAAGCCGGAAACCTGATCCCCAAATGCGGTAATCACACCAGAAATTTCCATCCCAAGGGTAAAGGGTCGGTCAGGCGTGTCCTGATAGGTTGAATTCAGCATAAGTAGATCTGCAAAATTCAACCCGCAGGCGAATATTTTGACTTGAATTTGGGTTGCCCCTGGCTCAGGGCGGTCCATCTGAACCAAGAGTGGAGCAGAGCCAGAGGTAGGCATATGATACGCATGCATATTAAAAATCCCTGTTTTTCCGACACTAACAAGATTTTGGTGAAAACTGTCAAATGAGAATCGCAATACTCTAGCCTCGCTATTTTAGGGGAGGAATGAGGGAGGCAAAATACACCCGAAGCGTGAAAAAAAAGGTCGGTAAAATCAGTTATTTGGAATAAGACCGCCGGGAACCGGGTGACGATGGGGTTGAATTCAACCAAAAAGATCGTACTGTTACCACAGTGGTTGAGTTTGGATTGTTGGATGGGGACAGATTGATGGCAGCGCCAGGTAATTGGCGCATGGCTTCAAGCTGTATTTGGCACCTGAACAAGTAGCCAGAATTTTTAGATGAGGAGAGAAGCATGGCTCATCCCGTAGATGTGCATGTTGGTAAGCGGATCCGCCACCGCCGGTGGTTGACTGGTATGACCCAACAGCAATTGGCCGAACAGGTCGGCATCAAGTTCCAGCAAATCCAAAAATACGAAACCGGCGCCAATCGCGTCAGTGCTTCGCGTCTGTGGGATATCGCAGACTCGTTAACCGTTCCGGTGAGTTTCTTCTTTGAAGGTCTGGATGGGGCCAGCGAAGCAGGGTCTGACAAGACCTCGGTGCCTGCTGACCTGATGGGCGACAAGGAAGCACTTGATTTGGTTCGGTCCTATTATGCAATTCCTGAGAACCAGCGCCGCCGCTTGTTTGAGCTGGCCCGCGTGCTCAGCGACGTCGCCTGATCGCGACAAGTCGTTAGGATCGGCCATAAGGCTTTCATAATCTGGCCTTTTGGCTTGCAAAAGACGCGGTTGAGTGGCAACCGATGGGGATGACCTCAACCGCGTTTACAGACCTCGAGATTGCGCACATGCTGGCGGATGCCGCCCGCACAGCAATCCTTCCTCATTTCCGCCGTTCCGACCTGAGTGCCGAGAACAAGCTAAGTGAGGGCTTTGACCCAGTCACCATTGCGGACCGTGCTGCCGAAGTCGCTATGCGTGCGATTTTGCAAGATCACCGACCGCAAGATGCCATTTGGGGCGAAGAGTTCGGACAGACCCCAGGTCAGTCCGGGCGTACATGGGTTCTGGACCCGATTGACGGTACACGTGGTTTTATCAGCGGCACCCCGACCTGGGGTGTTTTGATCGCCCTGAGCGACGGCAAGGGCCCCTTTTTGGGCATTGTCGATCAACCCTACATCGGCGAGCGCTTTGTCGGATCGGCAGAAGGCGCCACCATGACCGGGCCACTGGGCCCTCAGGTTTTACAAACGCGATCCACCACCGATCTGGATCAGGCCGTTTTGTTCACAACCTTCCCCGAGGTCGGCAGCCAAGAAGACCGCGCCGGGTTTGAGAGTGTCGCCAAGCAGGTCAAGCTTACGCGCTATGGAATGGACTGCTATTCCTACGCCTTGCTGGCGGCAGGTCAGGTGGATCTGGTGATCGAAGCCGGATTGAACGCCTATGACGTTCAGGGCCCCATTGCGGTGATCCAGGCCGCGGGCGGTATCGTCACCGACTGGCAGGGTGACCCGGCGCATGACGGCGGGCGGGTACTGGCGGCGGCAAATCCACAAATCCACGCTGTTGCCCTGGATATTCTGAAAAAAGCTTGAGCGAAGACGACCTCTCAGTTATTTCTCACCGGTGCCGAGTCCTTTGCTCCTTCTGTCGGCCCAATACACACTTCGTACCGAAGCGGGCCTAAATCGAAGTGTGAGGGACCAATGACCGAAATTCTAATTCAAAATGCCGATACCATTCTGACCATGGATGATGACAGCCGGGTGCTGCATGGCGCCGACCTGTTAATCCGGGACGGCGTTGTCGCCGCAATGGGGCAGGGGCTGCAGACCACGGGCGAGGTGGTCTCGGGGCGTGGCTGTGTTGTTACTCCGGGACTGGTGAACACCCACCACCACCTGTACCAGAACCTGACCCGCGCCGTCCCCGGCGCACAGGACGCCTTGCTGTTCGGCTGGCTGCAACAGCTCTACCCGATCTGGGGCCGCTTTGGCCCGGACGAGATGTATGTCTCGGCGCAGCTAGGGCTGGTTGAACTGGCGCTGTCAGGCTGTACGCTCAGCTCGGACCATCTGTATCTCTATCCCAACGGGTCGCGGCTGGAAGACACCATTCACGCCGCCGCCTCGGTCGGTCTGCGGTTTCACCCGACCCGGGGCGCCATGAGCATCGGGGTCGGCGACGGAGGTCTGCCACCGGATTCGCTGGTCGAAGGGGAAGACGCTATTCTCAACGACATGATCCGGGTGGTGGATGCCTTTCATGACCCGGCTGAAGGTTCGATGTGCCGGGTCGGTCTGGCGCCGTGCTCGCCGTTCTCGGTCAGCCGCGAGCTGATGCGCGACACTGCCGTGCTGGCCCGCGATAAAGGCGTGATGCTGCACACCCATTTGGCGGAAAACGACGAAGATGTTGCCTATTCTCAAGCACAGTTCGGCTGCCGTCCCGGCCAATACGCCGAGGACCTGGGCTGGACCGGCGACGACGTCTGGCACGCCCATTGCGTCAAGCTGGATGTCACCGAAATTGACCTCTTTGCGCGGACACGAACCGGAGTGTCCCATTGCCCCTGTTCCAACTGTCGCCTCGGCAGCGGTATTGCCCCAGTGCGTCAGATGCGCGACGCCGGTGTTCCGGTGGGGCTGGGCGTCGATGGTTCGGCCAGCAACGATGGCGCCAATCTGATCGGCGAGGCACGCCAGTCGATGCTGCTGCAGCGGGTGCAGAATGGTGCCGACGCGATGAGCAGTTATGAGGCTCTGGAAATCGCCACCCGGGGTGGTGCCGATGTTCTGGGCCGCCCGGACTGCGGCCGGTTGGCCGCTGGTAAGCGGGCTGATATTGCTATCTGGGACACCACTGGTGTCAGTTCCAGCGGCAGTTGGGATCCATCCGCATTGTTGCTGGCAGGTCCAACGCAGGTGAAACATCTCTTCGTCGAAGGCCGCCAGATTGTCAGCAGCGGCGAAATTACGTCTCTGGATCTGCCGAAGCTGCTCAACCGTCACCATACATTGGCGCGGCAATTGATGGAGACCTGACCCTATGAAACACCTCGGCGTTCTTGCGATCAGCATCCTGATTTGGTCTCTGCCGGTCGCGACTGCCGAGGTGAACCGCTCAGCGGCCACCAGCAGTATCAACGCTCTGCGGGCAGATAAGCGTCTGCCACAGGTGCAGTTTTCCAAGGCCCTTGAGACAGTAGCCCGTGCCCATGCCCAGGATATGGTCAGGAACGGGTTCTTTTCCCACACGGGCAGTGACGGATCAAATATCGGTGACCGCTTGACGCGCAGCGGCTATGGCTGGTGCGGGGCCGCCGAAAATATCGCCAAGGGTCAGCCGACATTGGCTGATGTCATGACCATCTGGGCCACGTCGCGTGGCCACCGAAAGAACATGCTGAACAAAAATTTCACAAGGTTTGCGCTGGTGCGCGCGACTGGCAATGTCTGGGTTATGGTGTTGGCGCAACCGGGCTGCTGATCGATCAACCCCGATGTTTCATCTTTTCTAAAATACTCAAATCAAACCACCGCCTGCCCTGGCAGGCGGTGGTTTCACTTAGGGCCGTTAAGCCACCTGGCCGGCGATCCTAACCTCGGCTACGGCGCGGTCGTCGCCCATCATGATGGTGGCAAACACCGCCTCCCATAGATCTTGCGCCTGTGCCGTGCGCTGGGCAATCGCCGGGGTCGAGGCCAGGTCCAGCACCACCAGATCAGCCTCCATGCCGGCAGCAAGATTGCCGACCTTGTCCTCTAGTCGCAGCGCCGCTGCGGATCCTTGAGTCGCCAGCCACAACAACTGCGTCGCATGCAATGGCGTGCCGCGCAGCTGACCAATTTCATAAGCCGCCGCCATGGTGCGCAGCATCGAAAAGCTGGAGCCGCCACCGGTGTCAGTGGCCAGGCCAATCCGCTGGCCTTCCGCCATCAGACCATTCATGTCGAACAACCCGGATCCGATAAAGGTGTTTGAGGTTGGACAATGCACCAACCCGGCACCAAACTCGCGCAACCGGTGACGCTCGCGCTCTTCCAGATGAATGGCATGACCGTATAAGCCACGTGCACCCAGCAGGCCAAATTCTTCATAGGTATCCAGATAGTCCCGCGCCTGGGGGAACAGCGATTTGACCCAGGCGATCTCATCCACCTGTTCACTCAGATGCGTCTGCATCAGGCAGTCTGGGTGCTTGGCCCAAAGCGCACCCATGGCTTCCAGCTGCTCTGGGGTCGAGGTCGGTGAAAATCGCGGTGTGATGGCATAGTCCAGCCGGTCCACCCCGTGCCAGCGGGCGATCAGCGCGTCACTGTCATCATAGGCAGTCTGCGGCGTGTCGCGCAGCCCATCCGGCGCATTGCGATCCATGCAGGTCTTGCCCGCCACAATCCGCTGCCCGCGCGTTTGTGCCGCAGAAAAGATCGCATCAACGCTTTCGGGATGAATGGTGCAAAAGGAACAGACGGTGGTGGTGCCATTGGCGGCTGTCAGATCCAGATAACGGTTGGCAACCTCATCCGCATAAGCGCGCTCACCAAACCGCATTTCCTCGGGGAAAGTATAGGCATTCAGCCAGTCGATCAGCCGTTTGCCCCAGCTGGCGATGATGGCGGTCTGCGGGTAATGTACATGGGCATCCACGAATCCGGCCATGATCAACTTGTCGCCGTGATCCACCAGCTGCGCCGCAGGCAGCTGCGCCTGCATGTCGGACAGTGACCCGGTGCCAACCACCAGCCCATCCTGAATGGCAACGGCCTCAGACACTTGCGTCGCATCCTGCGGCGTGCCCTCATCAAAGGGCGAGCGCGAGAAGGATAAAACCTGCCCTTTCAGGATAATCTCTGTGCTCATGACGGTCGTCCTTTCCTTGCCAAACTCTGCCATGCAGGATAGCCGCCGCAGCAGTTGCGGTAAATTATGCCATTGCCATTGTTTTTCGGTAGCAGCTTCTTCTAGTTTGCAGTTAATCAGGCGGAGGTCAGCCCATGAGCACAGGCAACGATCACGACAGCGGTGATCATCACCACGACGACGTGTATGAGCTGGACCGCAAGGCGGTCGCGGCAATCCTTTACGCGGTCGACGTTCAGGACAAAGCGCAGCTGACCCAGTTGATGGAGCCGCTGCACGCGGCCGATATTGCCGACCTTCTGGAACAGATCAATCCCCATGACCGGGCCCGGCTGATTGCACTATACGGCCACGAGTTCGACGGTGAAATCCTGTCCGAGCTAGAGGAATCGGTGCGTGAAGAGGTTCTGCCGATCCTCAACCCACAGGTTCTGGCTGAGGCAGTGCGGGATCTTGAAACCGACGATGTCGTCGATCTGGTCGAAGATCTCGAAGAGCCGCAGCAAGAGGCGATCCTCGATGTGCTGGAGGACGCCGACCGGGTTGCGGTCGAGCAGGCCCTGGCCTATCCGGAAAACTCCGCCGGTCGCTTGATGCAGCGCGAAGTAGTGATGGCGCCCGAGCACTGGACCGTGGGCCAGGTGATCGACTTTATGCGCGACGCCACTGAACTGCCCGAGCAATTCTACCACGTAGTCTTGGTTGACCCCCGGCTAAAACCGGTCGGGAATGTGACCCTGGGCAAACTGATGGGCGCGCACCGCGAGGTGGGGCTGACCTCTCTGAAGGAAGAGATTTTTCAGGTGATCCCGGCAGATCAGGATGAAGAAGACGTTGCCTATGCCTTCAACCAGTATCACCTGATCTCGGCGCCGGTAGTGGACGGAGAAGGCCGGTTGGTTGGGGCGATCACAATTGATGACGCCATGGTGGTGCTGGACGAAGAACATGAAGAAGACATTCTGCGTCTGGCCGGTGTGGGGGAAAGTGCGCTGTCGGACAGTGTTGCTGACACCGCCAAGAAACGCCTGCCCTGGCTGGCGGTCAACTTGTTCACCGCCATTTTTGCCTCTTTGGTGATTTCGCAGTTTGAGGCAACGATTTCCGAACTTGTGTCGCTGGCTATCTTGATGCCGATTGTAGCGTCGATGGGCGGCAACGCAGGCACTCAGTCTCTGACTGTCGCGGTGCGGGCATTGGCCACCAAGGATTTGACGGGCTCAAACGTTTGGCGGGTGATCCGACGGGAATTGATGGTGGGCCTGCTGAACGGGCTTAGTTTCGCAGCGGTTCTGGGGGTTGTCGGGATGTTATGGTTCAATTCGCCAATGTTGGGGGCGGTGATTGGCACTGCGTTGATTTTCAACATGGCAATTGCTGGTCTTGCCGGTACGGTGGTGCCGGTGACATTGGACAAACTGGGCATCGATCCGGCGCTGGCCTCGGGGACTTTTGTGACCACCACAACCGACGTCATGGGCTTTTTCATCTTCCTGGGTCTGGCATCAAAGGTATTGCTATAATGGAACTCACTGCGATTAAGGATCTGGCGCGCAAAGCGGGTTTTGCGCGGCGAAAAGAGGCCTATACGATGCACAAGCCAGGGGTTGCCGGGCACCTGTCCGAAGTCCTGGCCGGCTATCGTGGCGTGCCGCTTTCGGGCTATATGCCGATCCGTACCGAGATAGATCCCCTGGCTTCAATGGCCGAGGCTGCCGCCCATGGCCCGGTTGCAGTGCCGGTGATCATGGCCGCTGGCCAGCCGTTGAAATTCAGCCGCTGGCAACCCGAAGCGCCTTTGCGCGATGGACCATTTGGGGCAAAAGTTCCCGAAGTGGATGATTTCCTTGAGCCAGAAATTCTGATCGTACCTCTGGTTGCCTTTGATGCCCAAGGCGGGCGACTTGGTTACGGGGGTGGTTTTTATGACCGCACGCTAGAAGGATTGCGCGCCAAGCGCCCAACGCTGGCCATCGGATTTGCCTTTGACGCGCAAGAGGCCGAGGATCTGCCACTTGAGCCGACCGACCAGCCGCTGGACATGTTGATCACCGAAAGCCGGGTGCTGCAGTTCACCCGCTAAGGGCACGGCTCCCGCCCACCGTTGACCTCCTATCGGAGGCCTGCCGCCGGTTGGGCGTGGCGCCACGCTGACGCGCGGCGCAGAAATCCGCTGAGACGCCAAGGTTAGCCAAGAGCTGCAGGGGGCGGACTCCGGTGCGGGCCGCGCTCTGGCCGTCATTGGCGAGGATCCGGACTACGGGCGTTGGCAGTAGATTGTCGTTATCTGCGACCAATGGGGGTTGTCCTTGCCCCCTGTGACAGCCTAAGGACAACGCCATGAGAATTCTGTTTTTAGGCGATGTGATGGGCCGCGCTGGGCGCAAGGCTGTCACCGAGAACCTGCCGCGTTTGCGCGATGAATGGCGGTTGGACTTTGTTGTGGTCAACGGCGAGAACGCCAGCAATGGCATGGGGCTGAGCGGAGATCACGCCAAGGCCCTGCTGGAGGCCGGGGTGGATTGTCTGACACTGGGCGACCATGCCTTCGACCAAAAGGACATGCTGCAGTTCATCGAAAAGGAACCGCGCATTATCCGGCCGCTGAATTATGCCAAAGGCGCGCCGGGCAAAGGCTATCGTCTGTTCAATGCACCGGGCGGGCGTAAGGTTCTGGTGCTGCAGGCGCTGGGGCAGGTGTTCATGAAACGTGCCTTTGATGACCCGTTCTCGGCTGTTGAAACCGTGCTTAAGGCGCATCCTCGCGGCGGTATTGCCCAGGCGGTTATTGTCGACATGCACTGTGAAGCGACCTCGGAGAAAATGGCGATGGGCCATTTCTGCAATGGCAAGGCCTCGCTGGTGGTGGGGACACATACCCATGTGCCAACAGGTGATGCACAGATTCTGGAAGGCGGCACGGGGTATTTGAGTGATGCCGGCATGTGTGGCGATTACAACTCGGTGATTGGCATGGAGAAGACTGAACCAATGCGCCGGTTTATCACTGGCATGCCCAAAAGCCGTTTTACCCCGGCCGCGGGCGAGGCAACCCTGTCTGGGGTCTTCATTTCGACGGATGACCGCACTGGTGCCGCCAAAGAGATCCACATGATCCGGTCCGGCGGTCTGTTGCAACCGTCAACGCCGTGATGTGAGCCAGGGCACGGGCGATGATACGGCCATGTTACGGGGCAGGGGTGGGGCAAATTGTTGCATATTCTCCCGTGCTGACCGACCATATGGTCTCGACTAGGGATCCGCTTGCCTCTGCTGGGGCTATCAGAGAAACTGCCTGCTTAGGACAACAGGTCGACAGGAATGCGTGTTTCAGGGGGTATTTTCCACGAAACACGTTCTAGCCGAACTCGGCGATAGTACCAGAGAACCTATCGTGCGATGACCAAATAGAGTAAAAAGGGCCACGGACATTCCTATGAATTTGTTAGCTTTTTCTGAAACTGGCGGGGCAATTGTGACCCTGGTTGTTGTCGCGGTGATGTTTGTGCTGTTCATGCGCGAGGCCTACCCGGCTGAAGTGGTGGCAATAGGTGGCGCCGCTACAATGCTGGCATTGGGGGTCTTGCCCTACGATGACGCACTGCATGTATTATCGAACCCGGCCCCTTGGACCATCGTTGCAATGTTCATCGTCATGGGCGCACTGGTGCGCACGGGCGCGCTGCAATGGTTCACTGAACTGGCCGAGGCCCAGGCCGATTCACGGCCTGCCGTCGCAATCGGTGCGCTGATGCTTTTTGTCGTGGTGGCCTCGGCCTTTGTGAACAACACTCCGGTCGTTGTCGTGATGATCCCGGTGTTTGTGCAGCTGTCGCGAAAACTGGGTATTTCCGCCAGTAAGATGCTGATCCCGCTAAGCTATGCCGCTATCCTGGGGGGGACACTGACGCTGATCGGGACCTCGACCAACCTGCTGGTGGATGGTGTAGCGCGGGCCAATGGGCTGGAACCCTTTACCATTTTTGAGATCACACCGCTGGCCATTTTCCTGGTCATCTGGGGTGCGATCTACCTGCGCTATATCGCGCCGCGCCTGTTGCCGGATCGCTCGAGCATGGCGACGATGCTGTCCGGCAAACACACGATGAAGTTCTTCACCGAGGCGGTGATCCCGCCCGAAAGTAACCTGATAGGGCGCGAAGTGACCGGGGTGCAACTGTTCAAACGTGCCGGTGTGCGGCTGATCGATGTGATCCGGGGCGATGTCTCCTTGCGCCGTGACCTGAAAGGGGTCGAGCTTCGGGTCGGCGACCGGGTTGTGTTGCGCACCAAGATGACCGAGCTGCTAAGCCTGCAAAGCAACAAGGAACTGCGGCGGGTTGATCAGGTGTCGGCGGTGGAAACTTCAACCGTCGAAGTGTTGATCACACCGGGTTGCCGGATGATTGGCCGATCGCTGGGCGCAATGCGCCTGCGCCGCCGCTATGGTGTTTATGTTTTGGCCGTCCACCGGCGCAACCAGAATATCGGCCAGCAGCTGGATGAATTGGTGGTGCGGGTCGGCGATACCCTGCTGCTTGAAGGTGGCTCGGATGACATCCAGCGGCTGGCGGCGGATATGGATATGGTCGACGTGACCAAGCCCTCGGCCCGCGCGTATCGCCGCAGCCATGCGCCCATCGCTTTGGCTGCGATTTTTGGCATTGTGGCCCTGGCGGCCTTGGGTGTTGCGCCGATCCTGTTACTGGCCGTTTTGGCCATGGCCACCGTGTTTCTGACCCGCTGCATCGACAGCGACGAGGCCTTTTCATTCATTGACGGCCGCCTTCTGGCGCTGATCTTTGCCATGCTGGCAGTGGCGACGGCACTTGAAACATCGGGCGCGATCGAGCTGATCGTGGATGCGCTGGCCCCATTGATTGGCAATCTGCCACCGTTTTTCATCGTTTGGGCCATCTACCTGCTGACCTCGGTTCTGTCCGAGCTGATCAACCACGCGGTGGCTGTGGTGCTGACGCCGGTGGCGATTGGTCTTGCCCTGTCGATGGGGGTGGAACCCCGCCCATTGGTGATCGCAGTGATGGTCGCCGCCAGCGCAACCTTTGCCACGCCAATCTCGTATCAGACCAATATGATGGTCTATGGACCTGGCGGCTATCGTTTTACCGATTTCATGCGCGTCGGCATTCCGCTGAACCTGACGGTTGGGTTGCTGGCCTCGGCGCTGATCCCGCTGTTTTGGCCGCTGTAAAACGCGGCTGACGTGGCGTAGTCTTGCCGATTGCCAGGACAGGGTGATGAATTCCGCGACTTGTGACCTCATATAGGTTTGGATTGAGTTTTTATGAGGTTGGGACAATGGGTTTCAAACAGGGTTTTATGGCCATTATTTTGACGGCAGCCACTGCAATCGCTGGGGCGTCGATGGCGCGGGCAGGCACGGTCGAGGGTAGCGTGACCTACTTGCAGCGTATCGCAGTGCCGCCGGGGGCCAAGCTGCTGGTCGAGCTGCGCGATGTGTCACTGATGGATGTTGCGTCCAAACTGATAGCCGCGCAGGACTACGATTTGACGGCGGTGCCACAGGATTATTCTCTCACCTTCCTGGACAGTCAGATCCTTGAGACCAACAGCTATGCCGTCTCGGCGCGGATAACGCTGGATGGAGAATTGCTGTTTGTCACCGATACGACTTATCCGGTTCTGACCCGGGGCGCAGGGGACAAGGCAGATATGATCGTAAAAATGGTCTCACCCACGTCGAGCCAGGTGAATTTGCAACTGGACGACACCAAATGGACGCTGATCGAGCTGAACGGCACTCCGGTTGAAAAAGGTCGCGACCCCGGTTTTGCCTTTGCCAGGGACGGGCAATTCTCTGCCTCTGGTGGTTGTAACCGGTTCATGGGGCAGGCCGAACTGACCGGAACCGAGGTGCGTTTTCCAGATAGGCTGGCCGGCACGATGATGGCCTGTACCCCTGAGCTGGATACTCAGGAAAGTGATTTTCTGGCGACGATGCCCAAGGTCAAATCGTTGGCCCGGCAAGGGCCTATGTTGCAGATGATCGCCGAGGATGGCTCTGTTTTGATGCGTTTGGCTTTGAAAAAGTAATCCGGGCGGCACTCAGGCCGC
The DNA here is from genome assembly GCF_004006175.1 of Parasedimentitalea marina. GTDB lineage: Bacteria > Pseudomonadota > Alphaproteobacteria > Rhodobacterales > Rhodobacteraceae > Parasedimentitalea > Parasedimentitalea marina. The sequence goes on along the minus strand of NZ_CP033219.1, from coordinate 2,851,166 downwards.
CTGTGTTTCCCGCCCCACACCCGACCCTGTCCAAGGTTGGGTGTGGGACTGCGCTAAGAGTTCAGGCAATCGCCTTTGAGCGCCCGGCATTGCGTCCGGAGAAGATACATCCGCCCAGAAAGGACCCCTCTAGCGCGTTGTAGCCGTGGTAGCCGCCGCCGCCAAAACCTGCGGCTTCGCCCACCGCAAACAGGCCCGGAACCACGGTGCCATCCTGCCCCAGCATCTGACTGTCCAGATTGGTCTGTAATCCGCCCAGTGTTTTGCGGGACAGGATATTCAGCCGCACCGCAATCAACGGGCCGTTCTTTGGGTCCAGAATCCGGTGAGGCTTGGCGGTGCGGATAAGCCGGTCGCCGCGATAGTTGCGCGCAGCATTGATGGCGATGATCTGCGCGTCCTTTGCATAGGGATTGTCGACCTGACTGTCGCGCGCCACGATCTGGCGCCGCAGATGCGACTCAATCAGGGGCACCTCGGCAATCTTGTTCATGCCGGTGACCAGTGCGCCCAGATCATCGGCGACGACAAAGTCAGCGCCGTGTTCCTTGAAGGCCTCGACGGGTGCCGGGGCCTGTCCACGCGACAAGAACCGTGCCCGCAGCACCTCAAGCCATTTGCCCGAGGTCAGATCTGGATTTTGTTCAGACCCGGACAAGGCAAATTCTTTTTCGATGATTTTTTGCGACAGCACAAACCAGCTGTAGCCATGCCCGGTTTTCAGGATCTCTTTCAGGGTGGCCAATGTGTCAAACCCCGGCAGGCAGGGGGAGGGCAGGCGGTCTCCATTGGCGTCAAACCACATCGACGAGGGGCCGGGCAGAATGCGGATGCCGTGGTTGGGCCAGATTGGGTCCCAGTTGCGCAGGCCCTCGCAGTAATGCCACATGCGATCGCCGTTGATCACATGTCCCCCTGCCGCTTCGGCGATGGGGATCATTCGGCCGTCGACGTGAAAGGGCACCCCGGCGACCATGTCCTTGGGTGGCTCGCCCAACCGGTCGCGTGGCCAATTCTTGCGCACCAGCTCCAGATTGCCGCCAATCCCGCCCGAGGCAACAATCACCGAGGGCGCCTGCACCTCAAAATCGGCAATCACCTGACGGTTGGTCTTGGCCCCTTGAACCGCATTATCATCAGCCAGTATCTCGCCCGCAACTCCGGTGGCGGCGCCGTTTTGGGTCAGAATGCGGCTGACCTGATGGCGGTTGCGCATATCGATCAGCCCCGCCGCAATATGGGCGCGCACCCGGTTGGCAAACGGCGTGACCACGCCGGGCCCGGTGCCCCAGGTGACGTGGAACCGGGGCACTGAATTGCCGTGTCCCTCAGCCTTGCCACCACCGCGTTCAGCCCAGCCCACAACAGGGAACCAGCGAAAGCCCATCGCGTGCAGCCAGGGCCGCATGTCACCCGCTGCAAAGTCGAGATAGGATTCAGCCCATTTACGCGGCCAGTGATCATCAGCGCGGTCAAACTGGGCGCTGCCCATCCAGTCATTCAGCGCCAGATCCAGACTGTCGCGAATACCCATGCGGCGTTGCTCGGGGGTGTCCACCATGAACAGCCCACCCAGGCTCCAATGGGCCTGACCACCCAGAAAATGGGCAGGCTCCTGATCCAACAGGATGACTTTCTTGCCACGGTCGGCCAATTCGGCGGCAGCGGCCAATCCGGCCAACCCACCCCCTACAACAATCGCATCTGCGGTTTCAACCATGATAGGAGCTTCCTGATTTTTGACTGCGGAACCAAAGCACAAAGGGCAGGGCGACCAGATACATGGTGATCGCATAGACCGCCGAGGGCAGTGCCATGGCGCTAAAGCCCTCTGTGACTCCGGTGATAAGCCCGGCCAGTGTGATGCCAAGCGTTGAGTTTTGAATGCCGGTTTCGATTGATATTGTCCGCACTTCAGGTCCGCTTAACCGCGCGGCACGACCCAAAGCGTATCCGACAAGTAGCAGCAGCAGGTTCAACGTGATCAAAGTCAGGCCCATGATGGCGACATTTTCAACGAAGGTTGACCAGTTTGCAGACAGGACCACAGTGACGATCAGGACCAGCAGTCCAACTGAGACCCGCGACAATCCCTGCTCAATGCGCAAGGCAAATCCGCGCGCATGGTGGCGGATGGCAACACCGGCAAGAACTGGCAGGGTGCCGATCACGAACAGGGCAATGGCCAGTCCTGTGATACTGACCTCAGGGGCGCTGGATCCCATGAAATGGGTGACCGACCAGGCCGCAAAAAACGGCACCGTCAGAATGCTGAGCAGGCTGATCACCGCGGTCAGAGACACTGACAGGGCAACATCACCACCCGAGAGTTTGGCCAGAATATTGCTGGTCACCCCGCCGGGACAGAACGACAGCAACATCACCCCGACTGCAAATTCTGGCGGCAGATCAAACAGGGCCAACACGGCAAAGGCAATCAGAGGCAGGAGAAGAACCTGACTGATCGCACCAATGGTAAAGGCCAGGGGGCGGCGGGCGATGCGATAGAAATCGGACATCTCCAGGCCGATGCCCAACGAGAGCATGATGATCGCCAGTGATAGTGGTAGAAAAATTGTGATCAAACTGTCCAAAACGCGCCTCCCCAGGTGGTTCCAGGCAGATTAGCGGCGCGTCATCGCCTGTGCCAAGCGCAATACGCTTTGATTGCCGTGAGGTTAGCCAGAGCGGACGCTGCGGCAGTTACATCGGCCAGAACACCAGTATCGCCGGGATCGAAGTTGCCACGATCAGAACCTCCAGCGGCAGGCCAATGCGCCAGTAGTCGCCAAACTGATAGCCGCCGGGCCCCAGGATCAGCGTGTTGTTCTTGTGGCCAATCGGGGTCAGGAACGCAGCCGAGGCGGCGACGGCCACGGCCATCAAAAACGGATCTGCCGAAACCTGCAGTGTATTGGCCATTTGGATGCCCACCGGTGCGGCGACAATTGTGGTGGCGGTGTTGTTCAACACATCCGACAGCGTCATCGTCACCACCATCAGCACGGTCAAGATGGCCCAGGCCGGTAACCCCTGCGTCAAACTGATCAGGGCATCGGCAATCAGTGCCGTCCCACCCGAGCTTTCCAGTGCCGAGCCCAGCGGGATCATCGATCCCAGCAGCACCACCACGGGCCATTCAATATGGTCATAGATCTCGGCCACCGGCAGGATCTTGGTCAGCACATAGCCCACCACCACCAGCCCCAATGCCACCGGCAGATACAGCAACCCAACCGAGGCGGCCAGAACCGCAGCGCCAAACATGGCAATAGCCAACCATGTCTTGTCATTGGCGGTCACCGCCAGGCCTCGGGTGGCCAGTGGCAGGCATCCCAGCCAGGCGGTTACATCTGCGGCACGATCGCGCGGACACAGCAGCAACAGGATATCGCCGGGCTCGATCTCGGTCTGGCGGATGTGCTTGGTCAGTTGGCGACCCTGCCGTGACAGGCCCATCAACACAGTGCTTTGACGCCAGGCCAGCCCCATGGACTGTGCGGACCGACCGGCAATACGGGCGGTTTCAGGCACCACGACCTCGATGACCTCAAGTCCTTCGCCCTCGGCCGTCAGTTTTTCCTGTCGCGCCTGATCCGAAAAATCCAGCGACAGGGTGGTGCGGAACTCGTCCAGCGCCTCGGGGGTCGCCTCGAGCAGTACCGCATCCCCGGCGCGCAACAGCGACCCGGCGGCGCGGCCATAGCGTCGCTTACCGTCGCGGATCAGACCCAGAATAGCCACATCCGCCTTTTCAGCCTCAGCGTCTAGTTGTCCCAACCGCTTGCCAATATGAGGCGAGCCTTCGGGTACGGTCAGCTCGGCAATATACTGCGCCAGTTGCGTTTCCGATGATCCGGCGTCGTCGCGGGTCGGGATAAACCGCCAGCCGATCAGCGCCACAAACGCCAGTCCGGTTATGGCTGCGACCCCGCCCACCGGGGCAAAGTCGAACATGTGAAACGGCTCGCCAAAGTTTTCGGCCCGGATTGCGGCGATGATGATGTTGGGCGGGGTGCCAATCAGCGTCACCATGCCGCCCAGAATGGTGGCAAAACTCAGCGGCATCAGGCTAAGCCCCGGCGCGCGCCCGGCCTTGCGCGCGGTCTGTATATCCACTGGCATCAGCAGGGCCAGCGCCGCCACGTTGTTCATAAACGCCGACAGCACCGCGCCAATCCCACCCATTAGCGCGATATGGCTGCCAAGCCCCCGCGAGGCGTCCACCAGCGTGCGGGTGATCAGGAACACCGCCCCAGAGCGCACCAACCCGGCCGAGACGATCAGCACCAGCGCCACCACCAGCGTTGCCGGGTGGCCAAAACCGGTAAAGGCATCTTTGGTGGGCACCACACCCAGCACCACGCCCGCCATCAGCGCGGCAAAGGCAACAAGGTCATAGCGATACCGCCCCCAAACCAGCAGGGTAAAGACGGCGGCAAACAGCGAGAATAATATGATTTGATCTAATGTCATGGGGGCACTTTAGTGGCTGGCGGGGCCGGAACAAGCACGGATCGCACGGCCAGCGCTTGAAAGCTGCCACCAGACGGGGCTATATGTGCGCCAAACGTCAATCAGCATAGGGATGGACCATGGCAGGCCACTCAAAATGGGCAAACATCCAGCACCGTAAAGGTCGTCAGGACGCTGCACGCTCGAAACTGTTCTCGAAACTGTCCAAGGAAATCACCGTCGCCGCCAAAATGGGCGATCCGGATCCAGAAAAGAACCCGCGTCTGCGGATGGCAATCAAAGAGGGCAAAAGCCAGTCTTTGCCCAAGGATGTGATTGACCGCGCGATCAAGAAATCGGTTGCGGGTGAAGGCGACGAATACGAAGAAATCCGCTATGAGGGCTATGGCCCCAACGGCGTTGCCATCATCGTCGAGGCAATGACAGACAACCGCAACCGCACCGCCTCTACTGTGCGCTCTACCTTTTCCAAGAATGGTGGCAACCTGGGCGAAACCGGCTCGGTTGGGTTCATGTTCGACCGCAAGGGCGAGGTCACCTACGGCGCCTCTGTGGGCGATGCTGATTCTGTCTTTGAAGCGGCGATCGAAGCTGGCGCTGAAGATGTCGAAAGCTCGGACGAGGGTCACACGATCTATTGCGAAGACACTGATCTGAATGATGTGTCCAACGCGCTGGAAACGGCTTTGGGCGAATCCGACAGCACCAAATTGGTTTGGAAACCCACCACAACCACTGAAATGGACCTGATCGCCATGCAAAAGCTGATGAAGCTGGTGGATGCGCTGGAAGATGACGACGACATTCAACGCGTCACCACCAACTTTGAGGCCTCGGACGAGGTGATGGAGCAGCTGTAAAAGCCTGCGTATCAAACAGTCAAAGGCCTGCCTGATCGGCGGGCCTTTTTTGGTTTGTATCTGGTGTCCTTGGGTCTTTAATGCGGGCTAGGCCTTGGCAACCGGCTGCCCGTGGTCAAACCGCAGATAGTCTGATGTAATCAGGGCGCGCGGCACCGGATCCGAAATCGCCTCGGATTTATAAAGCGGTTTATCGAAATTGAACCTGCGCAATAGCCTGAACAACAGCCTGCGCCGCAAAGCGACCTCTTCGTCGTAAATTCCGTCTAGCATTGTGTCATGTCCCCACAGTCTCACCAGAATAGGGATCGCATGAGAGTCCAAACAAAAGGTTTCAGAATTCCAGCCCGCTTATATAAAATTATCTTTTAAATGCAATGATTTAAGGTAAGGTTTGTCACGGATGTGTTAACAAAAACCGGTCGGGCCTCGCCCTTGGGCTGGACCCGACACAATATTCTAAGCTCTGACGTCATCTGAATTTTCTGATGAATGTCGATGTTGATCTACGGCGTCAGTAACCCAACCTGTTGGGCCTCGGCGCGGCTGGGATACCAAAGACCAGTGCTGGGTTCGTCAAACATTTGGATTAAAAACGATTCATTAATTCCCTGACTTCGGAAAAAGGCACGGTCTTTGTCCTGCTCTTTCTTCAGGTCCAGATTAAGCAAGGCCGGACCAAACTCTAACGCATAGCTATGAAAGCCCAGCCGTGCACCGGGAGACAGACCGCGTTGGGTGCCAGCGGCAAAAACCAATGTGCAGGCGGAGCTGCAGTCGCCTTTGACGGTGGTGTTCAATCCCTTGGCACGGATCAAATTGGCAAAGCCGCGCGCCTCGTAGATATGGCCGCCGATGCTGGTCAAAATGACAGTGTCAAGTTGTGGGTTCTCGGCCATCAAGGTGGTGACGCGTTTGGTTAGGCCGTGGGTAATGGTGCCGTTGAAAGTTAAAGACGTGTGATCATCAGACAGGGTCAGCTCATATTCGGCGGCATATTGTCGGTCCATACGGTCGGTGAACAACTCGGGGGGCTCAACAGGCTGTCCGGCAAATAAGAAGGCCCCCCACCACAGCGAGATCGAGGCGAAGACCAAAACCAGCAGCACCAGATAGCCGCCCCAGATCAGTGTCATACCGCCCATACCGCGCAGGTGGTTGTCTGCGCTGGCTTGAAACCGCAGGGCTTGCTTGACGAATAACACGACGTCAGCGGCAAGCAGGACATAAAGCAACCCAACCGGCACCCTAAGCGCAGTGCCAATGACAACCAGTGCCAGCAGGACCCCGGCACGGGGCAGCACAAGGTGCAGCCAGAAGCTATGGGGCAAAGGCAGTGGAATGCGGTCAGTCATGTCAGCAACTTGGGCGATTGGTGTCGCCAGTTCAAGCCAGACCAGCCAGGATTATGTCTGGGCCAAATGGCGCCGACCCGAGGTGAGCACGGCCTGGGTGACCTCTGCCAGTGCCGGTGCCATCACCCGACTGACTTGCCAGGTCAAAGGGATTTGCAGGTTGGTTTGGGCCAGCAGGGGCACCAGTATACCCTGCTTGATTTGCGGGCGTACAAACTCCAGCGGGTTCATGCCCCAGCCCATCCCGGCGACAGCGGCGTCGACAAAGGCTTGTGTCGACGGCAAAAAATGGGCCGGGGGCGCTAGGCCAGGGGCGACATTCTGCTCTAACCACCTGCGTTGCAACGCGTCCTTGGCGTTGAAGATCAAACAGGGTGCCCGCGCCGCGGCCGCGGTGGTGACCCCATTGGGGAACCATCGCTGCATATAGGCCGGGCTGGCGCAGGCCACATAATGAAATACCCCCAGCGGATGGGCGTCGCAGCCGGTGACTGGTTTTCCATGCGCGGTCACCGCGGCCGACACCTCGCCCCGTTTCAACCACTCGGCGCTGTGGTCCTGATCGTCGATGACCAGATCGAATAAGACACCGTCAACCGAAGCCATGGCCTCGACAAACCAGGTGGCCAGGCTGTCGGCATTGACCGCCACCTTCAGCCGGGTGCTGGCGGGATCACGGTCCAGCGCCAACTCGCGGGACAGCTGCGCCTCTAACAACCCGATATCCTCGGCGTGTTTGGCAATCCGCAGGCCTGCCTCGGTGCCGGTGCAGGGTGGGCCACGTCGCACCAGGGTGCCGCCCACCTGGTCCTCCAGCGCCTTTATGCGCTGTGATATCGCCGAGGGGGTAACCAGCAGAGCCGCCGCCGCGGCGTCAAAGCTGCCAAGTCGCAGGACATGTGCCAAGGCCGCCAAGTGATGAGGAGGGAAGTGCATCGCTGATCCTTGCTGTTTGGGGGGATTGCGGGGTGAAAGCACATTAGCAAAACTTAATTGTGTTGAGTATCTTTAATTTGATTGCAAGCGGGTGCTGCCGTAGTCAGGTCTGAACAGACAAAAGGACCCGCCCATGCCCCCCAGCCTATTCGCCGGATTTGCCCTTGGTTTCAGCCTGATTATGGCGATCGGCTCGCAGAATGCCTTTGTGCTGCGTCAGGGATTGCGCCGCCAGCATGTATTCTGGATCTGCCTGACCTGCGCCACTTCGGATGCCGTGCTGATCACCGCTGGCGTCATGGGATTTGGCTCTCTGGCCCTGATGTGGCCCTGGTTTGAGCAGGCCATGCGCTGGGGCGGGGCGGCGTTTTTGGTCTGGTATGGCGCGCGCAGCCTGCTGGCAGCTTGGCGCGGCGGCGATAGTCTGGAGGCGGAAAATGGCACCGGGGTCGGGGTGACGCTGCTGCCGATCCTTGCGACCGTTCTGGCGCTGACCTGGCTGAACCCGCATGTCTATCTGGACACGGTGGTGTTGCTGGGCGCGATTTCGGCGCAGTACCCACAGCCATTGTGGTTTGGCATCGGCGCCGCACTGGCGAGTTTTACGTTTTTCTTTTCACTGGGCTATGGTGCGGCGGCACTGGCGCCACTGTTTGCAAGGCCGCGGGCCTGGCAGGTTCTGGATGTGCTGGTGGGACTGACCATGTGGGCGATCGCAGTCAAGTTGCTGTTGATCTGAGGCTCTGTCCTTTGGGCCGTGCGGTCCGGGGCATATGCGCTTTGCAGGGCAGGCCAGCCCACCCGCCCACCCCTGTCCCGCCCTGCAAAGCGGACGGCGGTGGTGTTTGGGGGTGATTGCTATGTTAAGGGTTGTACCTGCTCGGGTTTGGGTGTTGTGTCCACACTATGAAGCAAAACACGCAGAACCAGCCCCTGAAGGGCGGCTTATGGATGTTAATCACTGGCCTGTGCTTTGTCGCAGTGACAGCTTTGGTCAAAACCATGGGCAGCCGGGTGCCGCCCGCCGAGATGGCCTTTTTGCGCTATATGATGGGGTTGGTGTTTTTGCTGCCAATGCTGGGCACCATCCGCCGGACTCATATCAGCACCCGCATGTGGGGGCTGTTTGCCGCCCGCGGCGGGGCGCATACGATCGGTGTGATCCTGTGGTTCTTTTCCATGACCCAGATCCCTTTGGCCGAAGTGACGGCCATGAACTACCTGTCGCCAGTTTATATCACCCTAGGGGCGGCCCTGTTTTTGGGTGAGCGTCTGGCGCTGCGCCGGATTGCTGCGGTCCTGGCTGCCTTGATCGGCGCGCTGATCATCCTGAGGCCTGGTTTTCGCGAGGTCTCGCCCGGGCATATCGCCATGTTGTTTGCGGCGATTGCATTCGGCGCCTCCTATCTATTGGCCAAATTCACGGTGGATGGCACCAATCCTGTGGTCGTCGTGGCGATGATGTCGATCTGGGTGACACTGGGGCTAGCCCCTTTTGCGCTGGCGGTCTGGGTGACACCAACCTTGACCGAGGTGGCTGTTCTTTTTGGGGTCGCATGCTTTGCCACTGCGGGACACTATACAATGACACTGGCCTTTGCCTCGGCGCCGCTAACTGTGACGCAACCGGTGACCTTTCTTCAGCTGATCTGGGCCACAGCATTGGGGGCACTGGTTTTTTCCGAACCGGTGGATATTTGGGTGGTCTGTGGTGGCGGAGTGATTCTGGGCGCGGTGAGTTTTATCACCTGGCGTGAGGCTGTTCTGAAGCGCCGCACCATCACGCCGCCGGATACCGCCATCTAAGGACGCTAGGACAGCACCAGGTCCACCACGCGACGGGCGGCTGAGCGGGCCTGCGCCGGGTCCAATTGCTGATCAGATAGTGCGGCCTGTAGCCAGGCCCCATCCATGTAGTTCTGGAGCGCCTGACGGGCTGTCTCGACACCATCGGCAGGCAGAAGGTGGCGCAATTCGGCGCGAAAATGGCTGCGCACACGCGACCGGTTCACCCGGTGCAGGCGCGCCAGATGCGGAGAATACGGCGCGCTGGCCCAGAATTGCATCCAGATGCTACATTGTTCGACCGTAAACAGCTGATCCGAGAAGTTGGCATCCATCACCACATAAAGCCGCTCTGTCGGGGTTGATGCACCGCTGTATCCAGTAATCATTGCGGCCTGAAGCTTGCACAACAGGTAGCGCATTGTTGCCTCCATCAGGCCCTCTTTGGAGCCGAAGTAATAGTTGATAGAGGCCGCCGAGGCACCAGCCTCGCGGGCAATGTCTGCCATCGTTACAACGCCATAGCCATGTCGATGCACCGCCACGATAGTGGCCTTAATCAATTCTTCGTTGCGAATGTCGCGGATGCGTTTTCTGGTCATGCCGCATAATTGCGTCAGCTGCTGTGCGGTTGCAACTGCTCATGTCATTTTGTGAAAACTTGAATGGTCATACCAGAAATTGTTTGAAGGTTTTGAAATGAGTGATAGGGTATGCGCAATGTTCATGGGGCGGGGCTGTCGCGCTGCTTTTGGCAGACCGCGCCAGGCATTGCTCTTGTGGCGTTACATCCGGTCAATCCATTTGGCCCACTACCCCGTCGGAGACACGAATTTGACTGTTACTGTTCAACCCACTGCCAGCCATTTCATCAATGGTGCCTATGTTGAAGACACCGCTGGGAGCGAAATTCCGGTGATCTATGCAGCCACCGGCAAGCCGATCGCCAGGGTACATGGGGCCACTGATGCGATTGTTGAACTGGCGTTGTCCTCGGCGCAGGCCGGACAAAAAGCCTGGGCCGCGATGACAGGGACAGAACGAGGCCGGGTGCTGCGTCGGGCTGCAGACATGATGCGAGACCGCAATCATGATCTGTCCGTTCTGGAGACATATGATACCGGCAAGCCGATGTCCGAGACATTATATGTGGACGCCACTTCGGGGGCCGACGCGTTGGAGTATTTTGGCGGCCTGGCCGGGTCACTGACGGGCGAGCATATCCCGATGGGTCAGGACTGGGCCTATACTGTGCGCGAACCGCTGGGGATTTGCGTTGGCATTGGGGCCTGGAACTACCCGACGCAGATCGCCTGCTGGAAAGCGGCCCCGGCGCTGGCCTGCGGCAATGCGATGGTGTTCAAACCGTCCGAGGAAACACCGCTCTGTGCGCTGAAAGTGGCCGAGATTCTGTTTGAGGCAGGCCTGCCGGCGGGTGTTTTCAACGTCATTCAGGGCCGGGGAGAGGTTGGCGGTGCCTTGGTCACAGATCCGCGCGTCGACAAGGTCTCGCTGACCGGCTCGGCCCCCACTGGCAAAAAGGTCTATGCGGCCGCGGCTGCTGGCATGAAGCACGTCACCATGGAGCTGGGCGGCAAATCACCGCTGATCATCTTTGATGATGCGGATCTGGAGAATGCTGTCGGCGGGGCGATTTTGGCCAATTTTTATTCCTCAGGGCAGGTCTGTTCAAACGGCACCCGGGTGTTTGTGCAAAAGGGTATCAAAGAGGCATTCCTGGCGCGTCTGGCCGAGCGTTTGGAAGGGGCTGTGATTGGCGATCCAATGGACGAGGCCACCACATTTGGGCCGATGGTCAGTGAAAATCAAATGAATATCGCACTGGACTATATAGCCAAAGGTGAGGGTGAAGGTGCGCGTCTGGTCTATGGTGGCAAGCAGTTGGACTGCGATGGCTGGTACATGCAGCCGACCGTGTTTGCTGATGTCAACGATGGCATGGTGATCGCCCGCGAAGAGATCTTTGGCCCGGTGATGGCAGTGCTGGATTTTGACGATGAAAGTGAGGTGATCGCCCGTGCCAATGACACAGAATTTGGTTTGGCGGCGGGGGTCTTTACCAGTGATCTAAGCCGGGGCCATCGGGTGATTGGCGCCATGGAGGCCGGAAGCTGCTTTATCAATTCGTATAATGACGCCCCGGTCGAGGCGCCCTTTGGTGGGGTCAAGGCCTCTGGTGTGGGGCGTGAGAATTCGAAAGAGGCGATCAAGCATTATAGTCAGGTGAAATCGGTCTACGTGCGCATGGGCGACGTAGAGGCACCGTTCTGATCGCCCCTTTGGGCAACGCCCACCCACCCGCCCCGTCGCCCAAAGGGGCGACCACAACCTTCGGGACCCTGGTCCCCCTAATGGCTGACCAGCGAAAGATCGAGGCAAGGTTAAGATGAACGCAGATTATGTAATCGTAGGAGCCGGGTCAGCAGGCTGTGCTTTGGCCTATCGCCTGAGCGAGGCCGGGCATCAGGTGCAGGTGATCGAACATGGGGGCACGGATGCCGGCCCGCTGATCCAGATGCCGGCTGCACTGAGCTATCCGATGAACATGAGCCTTTATGACTGGGGCTATAAATCCCAGCCCGAGCCGCATCTGGGAGGGCGTGAACTGGTCACTCCGCGGGGCAAGGTGATCGGGGGGTCGTCGTCGATCAACGGGATGGTTTACGTGCGCGGCCATGCTGGCGACTATGACCATTGGGCCGAAAGCGGCGCCCAGGGCTGGAGCTATGCCGATGTGCTGCCCTATTTCAAGCGGATGGAGACTTGGCATGCCAATGGTCAGGGAGGCGATGCCGATTGGCGCGGCACCGACGGCCCGTTGCATATCTCGCGGGGGCCGCGCAACAACCCGCTGCACAGCGCTTTTGTCGATGCTGGCCGTCAGGCGGGCTATCCCGTCACCGACGATTATAACGGTCACCAGCAAGAGGGCTTTGGCCCGATGGAGCAGACTGTTTACAAGGGCCGTCGCTGGTCAGCGGCGAATGCCTATTTGCGTCCCGCCCTGCAGCGTTCCAACTGCTCGCTGACGCGCGCCTTTGTGCGCCGCGTAGTGATCGAGGAAGGTCGCGCCACCGGGGTCGAGGTTGAGCGCGGCGGTAAGGTCGAGGTGATCCGGGCCAATCGCGAAGTCATTCTGTCGGCCAGTTCGCTAAACTCGCCCAAAATCCTGATGCTGTCGGGCATCGGCCCGGCGCAGCATTTGGCAGATCATGGCATTGATCTGGTGGCGGATCGCCCCGGTGTTGGTCAAAACCTGCAAGATCACCTGGAGCTCTATCTTCAGATGGCCTGCTCGCAGCCGATTACCCTGTACAAACACTGGAACCTGTTCAGCAAAGCGATGATCGGGGCGCAGTGGCTGATTACCAAAACCGGGCTTGGGGCCTCGAACCAGTTTGAATCCGCCGCCTTCATTCGGTCGCGCGAGGGAGTCGATTATCCGGATATCCAGTATCACTTCCTGCCGATGGCGGTGCGCTATGATGGTCAGGCCGCAGCCGAGGGCCACGGGTTCCAGGCCCATGTTGGCCCGATGCGCTCGCCCTCACGCGGGGCCGTGACCCTGGCCAGCGGTGACCCTAAAGATGCGCCAAATATCCTGTTCAACTATATGTCCACCGAACAGGACTGGGTGGATTTCCGAAAATGCATCCGCCTGACCCGCGAAATCTTTGGTCAGGAGGCATTCAAGCCCTTCGTCAAACACGAGATCCAGCCGGGCATCGACATGCAAAGCGACGATGAGCTGGACGGCTTTATCCGCGAGCACGCCGAAAGCGCGTTCCATCCTTGTGGCACCTGCCGCATGGGCGCCGCGGATGATATGACCTCGGTGGTGGATCCTGAATGTCGGGTGATTGGTGTCGACGGGTTGCGGGTGGCCGACAGTTCGATCTTTCCGCGCATCACCAATGGCAACCTGAATGGTCCGTCCATTATGACTGGCGAAAAGGCGGCGGATCATATTCTGGGTCGCCAGTTGTCCGCCTCTAATGCCGAGCCCTGGTTCCATCCGGAGTGGCAGCAGTCACAGCGCTAGGCCGGACATCTGAATATGCCAAACAGCCCCCTGCCGGCGCGGGGCTGTTTGGTCATTTTTTCAGCGTCACCTGTTTGGTTTGATCCCGGTCAAAGTGCACAAAGGCTGGGTCGCATAGTCTGAGATCGATCCTAAAACCACGGAGCGAACAGATGACAAATACCCCGCATGAACTGGCAGAAGAATTTCCGGAAAAGGTCGCTGCGATCAGCGCGTTAAAGCAGTCGGATGCGCATTTTTCCAGACTGGCGGATGCGTACCACACCGTGAACCGTGCAGTGCACCGGGCCGAAATCAATGTGGAGCCGATCAGCGATCAGGCAGAGGCAGATCTGCGCAAGTCACGCGGCGCCCTAAAGGATAAAATCTGGAGCATTCTGTCCAAGGCCTGACTTTAGAATCGGGTGTTTGTCGGCCCGGCATCGGTTTGTGCTGGCCGACAGACTTGACCCCTTCAACTTACCTCATAGGGTAAAATGCCACGCGTATTGGTGTTGATGGTCAACCGTCGCTCAAGCGGCGGGACTGAGCGCTGATGGCAGTGTTGGCGTTCGCAAATCCGGCAGGAGATGCCGATGGGCTCAAAGGCACTGTCATTGTTGACGCCCATGTTGTCGGCATAAACGATCATGTCGGCGTGGCGCACCTCGCATCCCAGCGCGATGGCATAGCGCTGTACGGGGGACCCAAACGAGCCGCCGGGTTTCGAGACATCCAGTGCCAGCGAAATATATCGTATCCCGTCCGGGGTTTCAGCCAGCTGTCGTAGAAACTGGCCCGGTGTCTCAAAGGCGCGGTGCACGTTCCACAGCGGGCAGGCGCCGCCAAACCGGGCGAATTGCAACCGTGTTGCCGAGTGACGTTTGGTGATAGTGCCCGCCTGATCGACCCGGACAAAGAAGAACGGGATGCCCTTGGCACCGGGGCGTTGCAGGGTCGACAGCCGGTGCGCCACTTGTTCAATCGAAGCGCCAAAATGGGTGGCCAGCAGCTCCAGATCGTGGCGATAGGTGCGCGCGGCAGCCAGAAACCTTCCATAGGGCATCAATGCGGCCCCAGCGAAATAATTGGCCAGACCAATCTTGGCGATGGACCGGGCCTCGTCACTGTTGAAACGGGCGAAATCCAGCGTCGCCTCAAGCAGGTCATTCTGCCGCAACAGCGCCACCTGTAGCAACATCTGAAAGATCTGTGTCTGTGGCGCCGACCGGTTTGACAGATGCAGAATGCGGGTGGTGCTATCATATCGGCGCAGGCTGTCCATCTTGCTGATCACCACTGAAATACCAAGCGTTTTCAACGCGGCATTGGCGGCTTTTCGGCTGTCGCCATCACTGCTGAAATGCTCGGCTGCACGGTCTACCGCATCGATATAGTTGTCACAGTAGTGAAAGAAATCGCGCACCTCTTCCCAAGGACTGGCCTGAATACGCGAGTCTTCGCGCCCCAGGGCCTCGTCCAGCGAGGCCAGCCTCTCGTGGGTTTGGCGATAGGCGCGGTGGAGCTCCAGAAAGGTCCGGGCCAGGGCAGGCGCATTTGATGCGGTCAGTCGTAAATCGGCCAGCGGTGGTGTGTCGCCGGTAAATACCGGGTCGGCCAGGGCCTCGCGCATATCCGTGATCAGCCGTTCGCTATCGCCCGAGCTTAATTCGGTCACATCCAGACCAAACTCTTGCGCCAGTGCCAGAACCACAGTGGTGCTGACGGGGCGGTTGTTGTTTTCCATCTGGTTCAGATAGGGCAGGGAGACCCCCAACTTGGCGGCGAACTCCTTTTGCGTCAGGGTCAGCCGGGTCCGCATCTCGCGCAGCTTGGCGCCGGCATAGAGTTTTTGAGGGGCCATGGTGTCGCGCCTTTGCAAATCCGAATTCGTCAAATTGTAGAATTGCAAAGGCCCCACTGCAAGGGGCGTTGTGTCGCTTGTTCCCGCGTTACGGGGCGATCTGCCGTTCGCGCTTGATGACCAGCAGGATCGAAAGCAGGCCAAAGGCGGCCGTTGCCTGCATGATCAGCAGTAGCGGAACGGCTGTTGATCCCGGCACCAGTAACCATCCGGCTAGGGCGCTTAATCCGGCGCCGACACCCAGCATCATGGCGCCACTTAGCCCGGCAGCGGTACCCGCCAGATGCGGCCGCACTGAAAGGGCGCCGGCAGTAGAGTTGGGGATTGCCATGCCATTGCCAAGGCCAACAAGGGTCATGAAGCCAAAGAAGCTATAGACTGTGTCAAGCCCGGCAAAGGCCAGTATCAGGGACAGGGCAACGCCAACGCCGTTGATCCAACAGCCCCAAAACACCATCCGATTGATGCCAAACCGCGTGGAATAGCGTCCTGACATAAAATTACCGGCGAAATACCCAATCGCCGGGGATGCGAAATAAAGACCCAACTCGGCAGTGGTTAACCCGTAGATTTCCGTCCCCACAAATGGTGCTCCACCGAGGTAGGCAAAAAATGACCCCGATGACAGGCCCGAGGCCAGCGAATAGCCCCAGAACCGGGGCGAGCGCAGCAATTCGGGGTATTCCTGGAACTGCGCCACCAGGGTCTTGCCGCTTTTATGTGCCGTCTCGCCAAAGTCCAGATAGCTAAAGGTCAGAATGATGGTTGCCAGCACCAGCAGCAGCCAAAAGTTGGCAGTCCAGCCAAAGGCTTGGTCCAATACGCCGCCTATCGCTGGGCCAACCATGGGCACCACTGCCATGCCCATGGTGACATAACCGATCATGCTGGCGGCCTTGTCCTGGTCATACAGATCCCGCACTGCGGCGCGGCTTAATACCATGGCCACCGCGCTGACTGCCTGCGCCATGCGGAACAGTAAAAAGATCTCGGCTGTGGGGGATAGGATGCAGCCCACTGTTGCCAGCAGAAACAGGACAATACCGACCAGGATCACCGGTCTGCGCCCGACTTTGTCGGAAATGGGCCCAATCAAAATTTGTATAATCGCGTTGACGGCCAGATACAGTGGCACCGACAAGGCCATCAGGCGGTATTCCACCTGATAATGCTCGGCCATGCCGGGCAGGGATGGCAAAAAGACGTTCATCGCCAGCGCTGATAGTCCTGATAGCAGGATCAGCGTCGAAATATGTGGCGGGCTTTGGCGGTTCAGAAAGCGGCGTTGAGAAGTCTGCATGGGGTCCGCATTAGGCCAGTCGATGTCAGATGTCCATTTAAACGACGCGTCATTTCATAAGTAGGCTCATTAGCATATTTGCAGTTTGCTTGCGGGTTGCTGTAGTGACTTTGCAAATTTGCGAAAATTACCTTGGGTCTGACTGTGACGCAAGATAAGGTCGCGCCAAATCATTAGGGGACATGGGTCATGAAAGACATTCTTTCCGAGCTGACAAGCCGCCGTGAAGGCGCGCGCCTGGGTGGCGGTCAGCGCCGCATCGACGCACAGCACAGCCGTGGCAAGTTGACCGCCCGCGAACGCATCGAGCTGCTTCTGGACGAAGACAGCTTTGAAGAGTTTGACATGTTCGTCGCCCATCGCTGCACCGATTTTGGTATGGAAACGCAGCGCCCCGCAGGCGATGGGGTGATCACCGGTTGGGGCACCATCAACGGTCGCATGGTCTATGTCTTCTCGCAGGACTTCACCGTGTTTGGCGGCTCACTTTCGGAAACTCACGCCCAGAAGATTTGCAAAATCCAGGACATGGCGGTGCAGAATGGCGCGCCGATTATCGGCCTGAATGATTCCGGTGGCGCGCGCATTCAGGAAGGTGTTGCCTCGCTGGCTGGCTATGCCGAGGTGTTCCAGCGCAATATCATGGCCTCGGGCGTGGTGCCGCAGATCTCGGTGATCATGGGCCCCTGCGCTGGTGGCGCAGTCTATTCTCCGGCCATGACCGACTTTATCTTCATGGTCAAAGACACCTCGTATATGTTCGTCACCGGCCCTGATGTGGTGAAAACCGTCACCAACGAGACGGTCACCGCCGAAGAGCTGGGCGGCGCGTCTACCCATACCAAAAAATCCAGTGTTGCTGACGGCGCTTTTGAAAACGACGTCGAAGCCCTGGCCGAAGTCCGCCGTCTGGTCGACTTTCTGCCGCTAAATAACCGTGAAAAACCGCCTGTTCGTCCATTCTTTGATGAACCGGGCCGGATTGAGACCAGTCTGGATACTTTGATCCCGGACAATCCCAACGCGCCTTATGATATGAAAGAGCTGATCCACAAGCTGGCCGACGAAGGTGATTTCTATGAGATCCAGGAGGATTTCGCCAAGAATATCCTGACCGGCTTTATCCGTCTCGAGGGGCAGACCGTGGGTGTGGTTGCCAACCAGCCGATGGTGCTGGCGGGGTGTCTGGATATCGACAGCTCGCGCAAGGCGGCCCGCTTTGTGCGGTTCTGCGATTGTTTCGAAATCCCGATCCTGACTCTGGTTGACGTGCCCGGCTTCCTGCCCGGAACATCACAGGAGTATGGCGGCGTCATCAAGCACGGTGCCAAGCTGCTGTTTGCTTATGGCGAGGCGACCGTGCCCAAAGTCACTGTGATCACCCGCAAGGCCTATGGCGGCGCCTATGACGTGATGGCCTCCAAACACCTGCGCGGTGATTTCAACTATGCCTGGCCCACTGCCGAGATCGCGGTGATGGGTGCCAAGGGTGCCACCGAGATTATCCACCGTGCCGATCTGGGTGACGCCGACAAGATCGCCGAACATGTGGCCGACTACGAAGACCGCTTTGCCAACCCCTTTGTTGCGGCCGAGCGAGGTTTCATCGACGAAGTGATCCAGCCCAAATCTACCCGCCGCCGGGTGTCGCGCGCCTTTGCCTCCCTGCGTGGCAAGTCGCTCAAGAACCCGTGGAAAAAGCACGATAATATTCCGTTGTAATGCCGTATAGGTGGATTCGTTAAGAATCGACCACAAGGATAAATTGAATATGCGTATACTGACTTTTGTTTCTTGCCTGATGCTTGTGCTGCCTGTGGCGGCCCAGGCGCAAAGCTGTAGAGGCAAGCAAGCGCTTGATTTTGGGGGCGGGACCAAAGGCTGTGTCGTCGAGATCGTTGAGGGTTCAATCACCACAACGAGAACACGGGACGACAACGCCAGCACCCGTGTGTCCAACAAAGCAACGCCGCTTGTTGGGGCGGTAATGACCGGTCCGGTCCCAGCCAATCGCGGCACCGTGAAAAAGCAGATGCTGGCCATGTGCAAAGCCACACAAGCCAAGGTCAGCGAACAATTTGCAGATAAGAAGTACCACCAGATCATTCTGCTCATGGATTGGAGCAATTCCGGTGGTGAGATGCAAGCCGGTTATTCGTCTAACAAATGCAGAGGTTTTCAGTTCTTTGACAGCTAAGTGTTCATATCACATTGCATGTCAGCCCGTCGCGTTAGCGGCGGGCCGCGCCCGCTCGTCCCTTGACGAGGGGGCGCCTGGATGACCTTTCAAACTGAGCAGATGACAGGCAAGGCGGGGGTAATCTAGATCCAGACTTCCCTATCGTCACATAAACTTCACAAAACCCCACATCACCATTTGACATGAGCTGCAAACCTACACCATGATCCGCTTCAGCCGACATAGAACAGCGCACGCCGATGGCGTTGCGCCAGCAGCTCCGGCCGGAGGAGCCCAATTCATTGGGGGTCGGAGCTGTGGATGTCTGCTAGGGGTCATGCTGTTGGCCACGCCCTTGGCCACACCCTTGGCGGCAGAGAGCTCCTATCCGGTACCATCCGGGCAGAATGTCACCCTGACCGAGGTTCTGCTGGACGAGGGCCCGGGCGAGTTATGGGTGCGCTTCCGGTTTGTAGCTCCGGCGATTACCCGCGAGACGGGCAGTATCAGTTATGACTTGGCCGGACCGGATATGGATCATCTGTGTGATGCAATGGCGATGCCCTATTTGACCAGTCACCAGATCGCCCCCGCACGGGTGGTGATCTCACTGATGGACCGCCCGGTTGTTTTTGGGGCCCAAGATCCCGCCGCCACCCAGTTTTTTGAGACTTACCGCCCCGTAGACGCGCGCTGTATCTGGGAGGAGTTCTGATGCAGCGTCAATATCTTGCGATACTGGGCAAATCTCGGCGGAATGTTGCGGCTTTGCGGTCACAGGCCCCGAAGCTGCCGCCTTTAGGATGTAATATGGCTGGAATTCCGGCTATTGTGGGCACGGGCTGTAATTACGCGGTCTGCAATATGAGGTCGAGACCGGCAACAAACCGACACTTTGCTGGTTTCAATTGTTTACACAGGAGACAGAAATGTCCAAGAGCATCAAACTATTCGCAATGGTTGGCCTGCTGGCCGCCGTCGCTGCTTGTGCACAGCAAGAAGAAGAATTTGTCATCGTTGACCCGGCTCCAATTTCGGAAGAGCCAGTCTACACCGGCAAATACAAATAACAAAAATTGGGGCCCGGCCCTGCGGCCGGTCCCTAAATCTCCGCGCGGCGCCGGGCTGGAGGCGCTCCCATGCTAAAACACCGCGGATTCCCTGGCCGTTTGCCAGGTACAGATTTTCAATTCACCATTCGTCGTCCGAACCCCAAAGGGGTCACCGCGATCTCGCGTCGCGAACGCTATCACGATCGCCGCCCGGCAGACCGGCGTGCCGATGCCGGGTTTATCAAGGCCCTGTGGATACAGTTCGGCGACCAGCCCTTTGAACGCGGCAATCTTGACGCCGGCCGCATAAGCTGGCTGTTCGAGCGCGAAATCCTTGCTGCTGAAGACCCCTTTGATCTGGAAAGTTATGAGGCATTGCTGGTGCTTGACCTGCGCGTTGCTCAGTTGTCGTTTCCGGACGTGTTTGGGGAGTAATCAGCGAGATGTTGCAAACACAGGACCAAAAGTTGCGCCAGGCTACCACGCATGTGGCAAAACCGGCTGTATTTGGCCCTTTTGGCCTGTCTTGTTATGTCTCTCGGTTATGTACGGCAAAACTTCGCCAGCGTGAGCCTCTGTTTCGGCATCTAATTGCGCAAAGAGTAGTTGAAACCCTGTCTGCCTTGAAAGCCCCGGCGCGAGGCGCTTTGACCCTAGTCAAAGCAAAACCTCAGCAGAAGGGAATTCAACTATGCAGGCAGGCAAAATCACACTGGTCTTGGGGCTTTGTACAGGCTTGGCGGCCTGCGGCAGTACAACCGGGGAACAGGTTGCATTTGGCGCCGGAGCGGGGGCTATCGGCTCAGTTCTGCTTAACGGCAACCCACTTACCGGTGCCGCGGTTGGCGTGGCCTCAAACCTTATTTACTGCAACGAAAAACCGCGCAACTGCTAGCCAGCGTTCTGGTTATGCCTGGCTGATCGGCCAGCCGTTTAGCGCCACTACTAACACCTCACATTCACCGCATCCGGCCTTTCGCCGCGATGCGGTGAATTGCGTTACGACATCCCGAAGACAAAGGACTGCCCATGTTTAACAAGATCCTGATCGCCAACCGGGGCGAGATCGCCTGCCGCGTTATCAAATCCGCGCGCAAAATGGGAATTCAGACAGTCGCCATCTATTCGGATGCTGATCGCAACGCATTGCATGTGAAAATGGCGGATGAGGCGGTGCATATCGGCCCGCCCCCGGCCAACCAGTCTTATATCGTCATCGACAAGGTGATGCAGGCGATCCGTGAAACCGGCGCGCAGGCGGTGCACCCGGGCTATGGCTTTCTGTCGGAAAACGCCAAATTCGCCGAGGCCTTGGCGGCTGAGGGTGTCGCCTTTGTGGGCCCTCCGGTTGGTGCGATTGAGAAGATGGGGGATAAGATTACCTCGAAGAAGATCGCCCAGGAGGCTGGTGTATCGACGGTTCCGGGTCACATGGGCCTGATCGCTGATGCAGACGAGGCGGTAAAAATCTCGAACGAGATCGGCTATCCGGTGATGCTGAAGGCCAGCGCCGGTGGTGGGGGCAAGGGCATGCGGATTGCCTGGAATGACGAAGAGGCCCGTGAAGGGTTTCAGTCCTCCAAAAACGAAGCGGCTAACTCCTTTGGCGATGACCGGATCTTTATCGAGAAATTCATCACCCAGCCACGCCACATCGAAATTCAGGTGCTCTGTGACAGCCACGGCAACGGCATCTATCTGGGCGAACGCGAGTGTTCGATCCAGCGCCGTCAGCAAAAAGTGGTCGAAGAGGCGCCAAGCCCGTTTCTGGACGAGGCCACCCGCAAGGCGATGGGCGAACAGGCCGTCGCACTGGCACAGGCGGTAGACTATGCCTCGGCCGGTACGGTGGAATTCATCGTCGATGGCGACCGGAATTTCTACTTCCTTGAAATGAACACCCGCCTGCAGGTGGAACACCCGGTGACCGAGCTGATCACCGATGTTGATCTGGTGGAACAAATGATCCGCGTTGCCAATGGCGAACCCCTCAGCATCGCCCAAGAAGACGTAAAACTGAACGGTTGGGCCATTGAAAACCGGCTATACGCCGAAGACCCCTATCGCGGTTTCCTGCCCTCAATCGGTCGTCTGTCGCGCTATCGCCCGCCTGCCGAGGTGGTCGAGGAGACCCATATTGTGCGCAACGATACCGGCGTCTTTGAGGGCGGCGAGATCTCGATGTATTATGACCCGATGATCGCCAAGCTTTGCACCTGGGCGCCGACCCGCGACGCGGCAATCGAGGCGATGCGCAACGCGCTGGACGGGTTCGAAGTCGAAGGCATCGGTCACAACCTGCCATTCCTGTCAGCCGTGATGGATCATCCGATCTTTATGGCGGGTGAGATGACCACTGCCTTCATCGAAGAACAATACCCCGATGGGTTCGAAGGTGTGGAGCTGCCCGAGGACGCCCTGCGTCGGATTGCTGCCGCCTGTGCCGCCATGCACCGCGTTGCCGAGATCCGCCGCACCCGGGTGTCGGGCCGCATGGACAACCACGAACGCCGTGTGGGTGTGGATTGGGTGGTCTCGCTACAAGGGCAGGACTATGACATGGAGATCGCCGCCGACCACGACGGCTCGACCATTTCGTTTGGCGATGGCACCCAGAAACGGGTCACCAGTGACTGGACCCCGGGCAATCAACTGGCCACATTACACGTCGATGGCGAGATGCTGGTGCTGAAAGTTGGCAAAATCTCGGGCGGCTTCCGCATTCGTTCACGCGGGGCAGATCTGAAAGTGCACGTGCGCACGCCGCGTCAGGCTGAACTGGCCAGACTGATGCCGGAAAAAGTGGCGCCGGATACCTCAAGACTGCTGCTCTGCCCAATGCCGGGTCTGATCGTCAACGTGGCGGTCCAGGTTGGCGACGAAGTGCAAGAAGGCCAAGCGCTGTGCACTGTTGAGGCTATGAAGATGGAAAACATCCTGAAGGCTGAGAAAAAGGGCATCGTATCCAAGATCAACGCCGCTGCGGGCGACAGTCTGGCAGTGGACGAAGTGATCATGGAGTTTGAATAAACTCAATGGGTACGGCACGCCGAGTTTTGTTAACGACAGCTTGTGTCCTTGCTGCCTTGGTGGCAGGGATCGCTGGAGTGATCCTATTAAGCTGGCTTGTGCCGTTGCCGTTATCTCGTGTCTTTATTACGGGTAACTATTTTGTATTCCTGGCGGTTTATGGGGGGCTTTCAGCGGCAATCCTTACATTTTATTTTGCTTGTAGAATTGTGCTGGGCCGCAATCTGAATTGGAAACTGAGCATAGCGATCTATCTTGCGATTGTAGTCGCAAGCGATCCGCTTCTGTCTTGGTTGCACATATCATCAAATATTGGCGAAGGATTCCTGGTTTTATCTTGGATAACGACAATATTGGGAAGCGGTCTAACACTTCTGTATCTGGCACCAATTGCCCAAAAGGAGGGCAACAATGACCAAACTGTTTAGGCGCGGCATCCTTTTGCCTGCTTTTGTCGCTCTGGCCCTGACCGGGCTGGCGGGGTGCGCTATGGACGACGAGGACGATGTGCGCGCGCGGGTTGGCGATTGGGTCACCCTGGGCGACACCAGTTATTTCAAGTCTACGATGGACTGCACCGCCGGTGTCTTCGCGGTTGAGGGCACCCGGATCACCTCGCTGATCGCCAAGGCGCGGTCGGTGGCCACTGGCATGACACTGCTGAAAGATGGCACAGCGGTGGCCTTTGATGTCAAAGGTCTGTCGCCCAATGCGGTCTCTGAACAGATCATGTCCAAGGACCTGCCGCAGGGGCTTGGCGTGCTGTCGTCGGGAATTGCGGGCAAGAACTGTATGTCCGATCCGGTCAAGGATGCGTATTTGCGGGCCTTGCTGGACCCCGACTCGGTGCTGATGTTTGACCCGGACGGCAACGTCATGGCGGTACTGGATCGCAGCAATGCAACCTTGTATTATGCGCGGGGAACAGTGTGATGGTTCAGCTGCCGCGCCGCTCCTCAACCTCGCGCAAACGCGACGGAAACTTGTCGATGGTGCGGCTCAGCTCGCGCACGGTCCAGGGGCTTGGCTTGCGCAGCTTGACGCCTCCATCTTTGCCCACCAGCACCAGCACAAATCCGCGTGGGCGCAGTTTTTGGCGCAGGACTGAATTGGCAGCTGGATCTGTATCGACCAAGACGACAACATCGCGATCAAACAGCGCCTCGGCACCCTGTGACAACCGCTCTATCTGTTCGTGGAACCGGGGATCATCCGGGCTGTCCGCAAAGACCACCACTGGGCGATTTTTCCACAAATACTCAGTTAAATCGCTTTCATTTCCAGGTTGGATCAGCGCCGGGGCCCCCGTCTCGGTGGCCTCTTGCGCCGTTACTGTTACTGGAAGAAATGCCGCCAGAACAAGGGCTAGGAATGGTTTCATAATTTCTCCTGTCCCTTTGAATATAAGCGCCTTTGCGCGGAATGCGATGGGGGAAATGACCTTCGGCCCCAAAAAAGCAATCATCGTTAATCGGTTTGACAGGGGCTGTGGGGTATGATCCTGCAGTTTCCATTAAACCGGCCGCCGCGGGTGGCCCGTGTCCGAAGGGCAGGCAAAGCGATGAACGTGTTTTTGCATATTGGGGCGCATCGATGCGCCACCACCAGTTTTCAGGAATATCTGCGCCAGAACGTGGATGAACTGGACGAGCACAACATTGGTTTTTGGGGCCCACGTCGCACCCGCGCTGGTTTGTTCAATGGCATCCTGCCGGGGCCTGCGGCCTCGACCGGGCGCAATCCACAGCGTCGTGCTGTCGGTCGGGTACAAATGAACCTGACCCAGAGCATCGGGTTGGGGCTGGATCACCTGCTGGTCACCGACGAAAACATGATGGGCACAATGCGTGAGAACCTGCGCACTGGGACACTATATGGCGGTGTCGGTGAACGCATGGCCCGCTTTGCCGCGGCATTCGCCGGGCACGTCACTGATGTGGTGGTCAATATCCGCAGTCTTGAAAGCTACTGGGCCTCGGTCTTGTCCTACGGCGTCGCCCGGGGTCACCGTATCCCCAGCGCCAAAATGCTGGAGCATCTGGCCTATAACCAGCGCAGCTGGCGTGATGTGTTGACGGATGTGGCCTGTGCGGTGCCGGACGTGCGTATTTGGGCAATGCCATTTGAAACCTATGGCAGCCGACCCGAGGCCCAGCTGACGGCGATCATCGGCCAGCAGATGCCCCGCACCAATGCCCGTATTCGCTTGAATGCAACGCCGCAATTGGATGCTTTACGCCACCAGTTGCAAAGTAAGGTTGCCGCAGCGCTGCCAATCGGCGAGGGCCGCTGGCAACCCTTTGACGACACACAGATTGCAGCCCTGCGCGAGACCTATGCCGATGACCTGATGTGGTTGACGGCAGGCGGCGACGGTTTGGCGCAGCTGAAACAAGATCCGGAAAAAACAGGGCAGGGCATGAACCCGGCCCGGACTGACCTGACAAGAGGAACACCCCATGACGACCAAACAGAACGAGTGGCGGGCGCTGGCTGAAAAAGAGCTGCGCGGACGCGCTGTTGAAGATCTGAACTGGCAGACCCTCGAAGGGATCGAGGTCAAGCCGATCTATACCGAAGAAGATACCGCAGACCTGCCTCATATGGGCACAATGCCGGGAACGGGTCCCTTTACCCGCGGTGTCAAGGCGACCATGTATGCGGGCCGTCCCTGGACCATCCGGCAATATGCCGGCTTCTCAACCGCTGAAGAATCCAATGCGTTCTACCGTCGGAACCTGGCTGCGGGCCAGCAGGGGGTATCCGTCGCTTTTGATCTGGCGACGCACCGGGGCTATGACAGCGACCATCCCCGCGTCGAGGGCGATGTGGGCAAGGCTGGCGTTGCAATTGATAGTGTCGAAGACATGAAAATCCTGTTTGACGGTATTCCGTTGGACAAGGTTTCGGTCTCGATGACGATGAATGGCGCGGTGATCCCGATCCTGGCCAGTTTCATCGTCGCAGGCGAGGAGCAGGGGCATGATAAATCGCTATTGGCGGGCACCATTCAGAACGATGTTCTGAAGGAATTCATGGTGCGCAACACCTATATCTATCCGCCTGAACCCTCGATGCGGATTGTGTCCGACATTATTGAGTTCACTTCAAACGAGATGCCGAAATTCAACTCGATCTCAATCTCCGGCTACCACATGCAAGAGGCCGGCGCCAATCTGGTGCAGGAACTGGCCTATACCCTGGCCGATGGCCGCGAATATGTACGCGCCGCGATTGAGGCCGGGATGGACGTCGACAAGTTCGCCGGCCGCCTGTCGTTCTTCTTTGCTATTGGCATGAACTTCTTCATGGAGGCCGCCAAGCTGCGCGCCGCGCGTCTGTTGTGGCATCGCATCATGACCGAGTTTGGCGCCAAATCCGAGCGCTCAAAAATGCTGCGCACCCATTGTCAGACCTCGGGCGTGTCGCTGCAGGAACAGGACCCCTATAACAACGTGGTTCGTACCGCGTATGAGGCGATGGCGGCGGCCCTTGGCGGCACGCAATCGCTGCATACCAATGCACTGGACGAAGCCATCGCACTGCCAACCGACTTCTCGGCCCGTATTGCCCGCAATACCCAACTGATCCTGCAGGAAGAAACCGGCATCACCAATGTGGTCGACCCTCTGGCGGGATCTTACTATGTCGAAAGCCTGACGGCTGAACTGGCGGACAAGGCCTGGGCCCTGATCGAAGAGGTCGAGGAAATGGGCGGCATGACCAAGGCCGTGGCCAGTGGCATGCCAAAGCTTCGCATCGAAGAAAGCGCCGCGCGCCGTCAGGCGATGGTCGATCGTGGCGACGAAGTGGTTGTTGGCGTCAACAAATACAAACTGGATAAACAGGACCCAATCGACATTCTGGATGTCGACAATATGGCGGTTCGCGAAGCCCAGGTGGCGCGTCTGGAGCAGATCCGATCGACGCGGGACGAAGCGGCTTGTCAGGCCTCTCTGGAGGCTTTGACCGCCCGTGCACAAGGCGGGGGCAATCTGCTGGCCGCTGCTGTCGAAGCTGCCCGCGCGCGGGCTACCGTGGGGGAAATCAGCATGGCAATGGAGAAAGAGTTTGGCCGCCACCGGGCCGAAGTGAAAACCCTGGCGGGTGTTTACGGTGCCGCCTATGAAGGTGACGAAGGCTTTGCAGCTATTCAGGAAAGCATCGAAGATTTCGCCAAGGAAGAGGGCCGTCGGCCGCGTTTGTTGGTGGTCAAGATGGGGCAGGATGGTCATGACCGCGGTGCCAAGGTGATTGCCACCGCCTTTGCCGATATCGGTTTTGACGTGGATGTGGGGCCGCTGTTCCAGACCCCGGCTGAGGCTGCCCAGGATGCGATCGACAATGATGTGCATGTCATCGGAATTTCATCACAGGCTGCGGGTCACAAGACCCTGGCGCCGCAATTGGTCCAGGCGTTGAAGGATCAGGGCGCTGAGGATATTCTTGTGATTTGCGGTGGAGTGATCCCCCAGCAGGATTATGACTTTCTGTATGGGGCGGGCGTAAAGGCAATCTTTGGCCCCGGTACCAATATCCCCGAGGCGGCGCAGAACATATTGCAGTTGATCCGCGACGCCCGCAACTGATGGGGAAACGCAGTAAAATTGTGCTGGGAATGGCCGGCGGCGCCCTTTGGGGCGTCCTGCTGATCAGTGCGCCGCAGTGGCTGGGCTTTGGCTATATCCCGGCGCAGCTTGCCTTGCCCGGGGCCTTTGTCGCGCCTGCGCTGTTTTTGATCGCTGTTATTGGATTTCTGGCTCAGCGGCGGTTCTTTGATGATGCGATCATCGACGGAGACGCCTTTGCGCCGGGGTCATGCGAAGAGATCGCTCAGCGAGTTCTGACCAATACGGTTGAACAACTGGCGCTGGCGCTGGCGATCTGGCCGCTTGTTGCGGTCAGTTTAGGCGGCGCCGTTGCCATCGCACTGGGGCTGGGGTTTGCCTGCATGCGGGTGCTGTTTTGGGTCGGATATCTGGTTTCACCATCCCTGCGGGGGCTAGGGTTTGCCGGGACGTTTTATCCGACCGTGCTGGCTGGGCTGTGGTCGCTGGCGCTTTGGATATTGTGAGAGGGAGGGGGGCTGTCTGCCCCCTCTTGGCCTGACGGCCAATTCACCCCCGAGGATATTTATGGCCAGATGAAGCCGGGGCGGTGCATAGGGGGTCGGTTCGGGTCCTTGGCCGTCAGGAGTAAAAGTCGACCAGAGACTGTGAGGTGTCATACCCTGCCTCTTCGAGGGCGGAGGAGACTGCGGCCCAAGAGGTTGCATCTTCTTCGCCGGTCTCTTGGAACGCGGCGACTGCATCCGCGACCAAGGTCACGATGGTCTCGTCAACACTGGCTATTCCCTTGGCAACCTGCGGGGGCGGCGGAGGAGGAGGTGGTTGATTGTCGCCATTTCGATGGCGTCCGGGGCCGCCAGAGGCATTGGCGCCGCCCAGTTTCTCGGCGAGATCCTTGACGTCAATTCCGGCGTCTTCCAAAGCCGCCGCGAGATCGGACCCGGATATGACAACGAGTTTTCTGTTCTGATCAATGAAGTCTTTGACAGTATCATCTGTCAGGTCACTGGCACCCTTTGACGACAGGTGATCCGCAATGTTTTTGACTTGCTCGCTTGTCAATTTGGTGGCGGGCTGGGCTTGGTTGGGGGGCGTCATTCCCGGGATAATTGAACCTTGGATCATCATCTGAGTTGTTCTCCTATACAGTTCGCATCTTCAAGCCATGGCCGTTGTTTTGATGTTGCTGGCATATGCTATTACTATAAATAATCTATTGGTTTCCATAGGTTGGGTAAAATTGTTGGAATTTTGGAGCGCAAGCCAAGCCTTTTTGATCATCGGGTTGCAGAGGGAGGTCCTGGCATAGTTGTCTGGAAAACAAAGATCTTTTGCCTGTGGCCTGCCCCGTGATTGTTGTCTTTGACCGGTTGAAATGGGGCCATTTGCAGTGGCCCACTGCGCGGGATTGGGCCGATTACCTTTCAGCTTGTACCCGGTGGGGGCAAAGTTAAGGTGGCCAAAAGCAGGAGAGATGCACATGGAACTGGATCATCTGGCGGTGGCGGGCGAAAGTCTTGAGGCGGCGGTGGCATATGTGGAAGAGGGTTTGGGTGTGCCGCTGCAACCGGGTGGTCAACATGCGATGTTTGGCACCCATAACTTTCTGCTGGGGCTGGCGGATGGGCTGTACCTAGAAGCGATTGCGATTGATCCAGGGGCCATACCGCAGCGCAGCCCCTGTTGGTTTGATTTGGACCGGTTCTCTGGAGCGCCGCGAATTTCGAACTGGATCTGTCGCAGCCCGGCCCTTGCCGGTGTTCTGGCGCAGTTGCCTGACGGGGTCGGGGTTACGGTGGCGCTGTCACGTGGGGATCTGCGTTGGGACATGGCGGTGCCTGAAAGTGGTATCCTGCCGTATGACAATATGTTCCCGGCCCTGATCGAATGGCACAGCGCCCATCCCGCACCCCGGTTGACGCAGCAGGGTTGTAGCCTGGAGCGACTGGTTATTGCCCATCCCGAGGCAGCCGGGCTGAGAGAGCTGCTGCCCTTGACGGACACGCGGGTCCAGATCGAGAGCGGTGCGGTGGGGTATGAAGCTCATTTCATGACCCCCCATGGAAGGCGGGTGTTGCGATGATCATTCGGGCCGCTACCGCAGCGGATGCCGAGGCGCTGTGTGAGATTGCCAATTGGGTGATCCGGGATACCCTGATCACTTTTGCCAGCGCACAAAAGACTGTGGCACAGCTGCGCGCCGAGATCGCCGAGAAAGGTGATGATTATTTGGTAGCCGAGCTGGACGGGCAGGTGGTGGGTCATGCCTATTACGGCGCCTTTCGGTCTGGATCCGGCTATCGCTATACGGCCGAACATACCATTCATCTGTCGCCCGCAGCGCATGGGCGTGGCATTGGGCGGGCGCTGTTGCAAGCCTTGGAACAGCGGGCGGTGACGGCTGGACTACATGTGCTGGTGGCCGGGATCAGCAGTGCCAATCCCGGCGCCGTTGGCTTTCATGCGGCGCTGGGGTTTACCGAAGTGGGGCGATTGCCCGAGGTGGGCTTTAAGAACTGTCAGTGGCTGGACACTGTTTTGATGCAAAAAATACTGCAACAGGCAGGGAAACCAGACCCTGACAGCACCGAAAAACCCGGATAGGCTAGATTTATGTCATTGTGGACCCGCATATCAGACGCTCTTGCTGCCCTGGCCAATGGTGAAGGCCTGTCCCAGGTTTTTGAGCACTTGCGCCAGGCGCCGGAAAAATCGGTGGGCTTTGCCATTGCGGTGATCGCGCTGGGCGCCAAGATGGCCAAGGCCGACGGTCAGGTCACCAAAGATGAGGTGACGGCATTCCGTGAGGTGTTTCAGATCGCGCAGGCGGATGAGGCGGGGGCCGCACGGGTGTTCAACATGGCGCGCACCGACATAGCAGGCTACCAGGAATACGCCCGTCAGATCCAGGCGATGTTTGCGGGCGACACAACCACCCTTTCTGATCTGATGGAGGGGCTGTTTCACATTGCCATGGCGGATGGGTTTTATCACCCTAATGAGAACGAGTTTCTGCGGGATGTGTCGCAGATTTTTGGCCTCGATATCACACAGTTCCGGGCTCTGCGGGCACGATTTGTTCCTGATGCGCCACAGGATCCGTTCACGATACTGGGCGTGCACCCGGATATGTCGCGGGATGAGATCCGCAAACACTGGCGGCAGCTGGTGCGCGAAACCCACCCGGATGCGATGATGGCACGTGGTGTGCCGGAAGAGGCGGTACGTTTGGCTGAAAAGCGGATGATCGACATCAACCGCGCCTGGGACGAGATCAATGGATGCGCAAAATATGCGGCTCGTCAGTTATAACGTCGAATGGTTCGCCGCACTGTTTGACGAGCAGGACCACTTGATTCTGGATCAGCATGCCTCGGGGCGTCACGGGGTGGATCGCTATACGCAGGGTCATGCGCTGGCGCAGGTGTTTCAGGCGCTGGACGCCGATGCGGTGATGGTCATCGAAGCGCCTAATTCCGGCAAACATCATAGCACTGTAAAGGCACTCGAGGGGTTTGCAGCCCAGGCCGGCCTTCGGGCGCGGGCTGTGGTGATGGGGTTTGCCAATGACACCCAGCAAGAAATTGCGCTGATGTATGACCCGGATGTCCTGCAGGTGCAGCATGATCCGCAGCAGGGCGAGGGTGCACCGCGGTTTGATGGGGTATTTAAGATTGATCTGGATATCGACGCCCGGATGGATCATGTGCGGTTCTCGAAGCCGCCGCTGGAACTTGTCGTGACCACCACCAAGGGGCAAAAACTGCGTCTTATCGGGGCGCATTTGAAATCCAAGGCACCGCATGGCGCGCGCAACCAGGATGCGGTGATCCGGCTGTCTATTGCCAATCGGCGCAAGCAGTTGGCACAGGCGGTCTGGCTGCGACGACGGATCGAGCAGCACCTGCAGGATGGGCAGGATCTGATCGTGATGGGGGATCTGAATGATGGTCCGGGGCTGGATGAATATGAACGGCTGTTTGGCCGCTCGTCAGTTGAGATCGTGATGGGCGACGACATGCAGGACCCCCACGCCTGCCATTTATTGCAGCCGCGCACAGCGGACCAGCCCAGCACCTCGCGGTTTTACAACGCGACGACCAAGCGCTATTTCCGGGCCCTGCTGGATTACGTCATGGTGTCACCGGGATTGACCACACGATCACCCACCTGGCGGATCTGGCATCCGTTTGAGGATGCCCGGTGTTATGAGGATCGGGACCTGCGCGAGGCGCTTCTGGCGGCGTCTGACCATTTTCCGGTAAGTTTAGATATTGACCTGACCTAAAAAGGTCATGCAGAGGGACTATATAAGAACCATGAAACATATCATCTTACCGCTGACCCTTGCTGCTCTGCTGGCTGGGCCGACTTATGCCCAGGACACTGGTCAGGACGCTGATCAGGCCCCTAGTCTGATGGAGCAGGGCATGGAGCTGTTCTTTGAAGGGCTGCGCGAGGAGATGGCCCCGGCGCTGGATGACCTGCAGCAGCTGGCCGATGAGTTCGCGCCTGCCATGCAAGGCTTTTTGCAAGAGATGGGACCGGCCTTGGCCAAGATTGCCAGCGAGGTCGACGACTGGAGCACCTATGAGATGCCCGAGATCCTGCCCAATGGGGATATTATCATTCGCAAGAAACCCACAGATGGCACCGTCGAGACACCAGAGACTGACGGCCAAACCGACATTTGATCAGTCTTTGATCGTCACCGATACTGTAGCATCCAGCGATTGAACCAGCGCCTGAAGACGGGACTGGGCCACTTCACCAAACAGCGGTTCGGCCAGTTTCGGCAGGATCAGGCGCAGCTCTTTCTTGCGGGGATGCCATTTCAGGGTGCCAATATCGCCGTCCTTAGAGACCATCAGCATGGCGCCAAACCGCATGGCTTTGCCCAGAATTTCAGCCTGTTTCTTTTCTTTATCATCCAGCAGGTCAAACAGGTGCTCGTACTGTTTGCCCTGACGTTTATTGCGATAACGGTGCAGCAGGGCCAGGCCCAGGAAAATCCGCTCTGAATGTTTCAATCCCCCCAGATTGGCGCGGGTGGCATTGTCGAAACAGACCTCGGCCCGGAAATCAGGATGCGCACGCCAGCTGACGTCATGCAGCAGGCAGGCCGCCTTGAGCAGCCGTTTGGTGGCATCGGGTTCGGATTTGAACAGGGGGTGGACAAAGGTATAGAGGGTTTTGCCAAACCCGGGCATCCGGGCGTCCTTGGCCTCGGCAAAGCGGCAGGATTCGATCAATGGATCGCGGTTTCTAAGCCGTTGCGGCATCTGTTCGTACAACAGCCCTTCGCGGATACCATAGCTGGAAATGGCAATGTCGCGGGGTTTGAAGGTGCGGACAAGACGGGACAGAACGTCAATCGCATAGGGCACCAGCGACATCCGTGCCGAAGACAAGCCGCAGGCCTGCCGGAGATTCTCTAGATCGTTGGTCTCGATATACTTTTTGGTGTCCCGTACGCTTTGTGATGTCATCCGATATTCGTGCAGAACCTTCAGCGGATAGCCGCGCCGCTCCATGTCGATACGGGCAATGGCGCGCCAGCTGCCGCCGACCAGAAACAGGCGATCCTGTTGCGGGCCCATCTGTTCGCTCAGCTTGGTGATGACCTGTTTGATATGGTCCTTGCGACCACTGCGCCCACCTGGCAGTTCCCGCAGTTTCAATGGCCCCAACGACGAGGTGACCCGCTTGCCGACCCGGCCATCCTGCAGTTCGGCCAGCTCCATTGATGACCCACCAATATCGCAGACCAGCCCGTAAGAACCGGGCCAGCCCAGCAAGACACCTTGGGCCGACAGGCGGGCCTCTTCGCGGCCGTCGATGACCCAGATTTTCATTCCGGTTTCGCGCAGGACCTCGGCACAAAAATCAGGCCCGTCCCGGGCATCACGCACCGCAGCAGTCGCCACCACACTCAAAGGTGGCAGCCCCATTCCGGTGGCCAGTCTTTGAAACCGTCGCAGCGCAGCAAGGGCGCGTATCCGGCCTTTGGGGTTCAGGATACCGGATTCAGACAGACCCGCGCCAAGGGCACACATGATTTTCTCGTTGTAGAAATAAGCCGGGCTGCGGGCCGCACCGTCGAAGACCACCAAACGGACCGAGTTGGATCCGACGTCGACCACGCCAACCCGTGACAGTGCGCGCGCACCCGGGTCTTCAAACAGCGGCCGCTCAAATGGGCCCCACTCAGCTGTAGCAGGCTCCGGTTTCACGTTCATAATGGTCCCCAGGTCGTGGTCGGCGTAACTGTGGGCGCAGGATGCGGGAACAAAGAGAGTCGGTCAATCGTCCTTTGGCTCAGATTCGAGCGACATCTCATATTGGTTCTGCGCCAATAGTCGCACCGCCAATGGGCGCGACAGGGTGCGCCCTTCGGACAGTGAGATTTCGTCCATTTGCGCAACGATTTGCGCGGCCGCCTCGAACGACCGGTCCATATGGGCCACCAGATAGGGGATGACATCTGGCTTGGGCATGATCTGGCGGTCGTCGAACAGTTTTGCCAGCACCACACCCAGCAAGGCATCATCTGGTGCCTCAAGGGCGACATGGGTTGCCGCCTGCACCCGGCTTTGCAAGTCGGGCAGTGACAGCGCCCACAGATTTGGCGCAGCCTGACCGGTCAGCATCAGGGCATGGCCATTCGCCAACACCAAATTATGCAGGTGGAACAAGGCGGTCTGCGCAGCAGCATCGCGGGCAATCATCGGGACATCTTCGACCGCAACCGGGCCAGTGGCCAGATCCGGTACCTGGTCCTCGGTCAACTCGGTGGCGGCAATGATCCTGGCGCCGGATTGGCTGGCCCAGACATGCACCAGATGGGTCTTGCCAGCCGCGCGGGGACCGCTCAGCACCAGTTTGCCGCTGGGCCAGGAAAAGTTGCTGTCCAGCATTGCCACCGCCATTGCATTTGAAGGCGCCACAAAAAAGTCGTCTCGTCCCAGGGCCGGTTTGGCTGGGAGATTAAAACTTAACTGTCTGGGCATGTTACTCGGCGTCCTGGCGTGGGTCACCATGAAGGTGCGATTCACCCCGATATAGTCGGCTCTCCAGATATTGCCCAGTCAGGAAACGGGCCAGGACCCCCAGCGCCGCCGCCATTGGCACGGCTACCAACATGCCGACAAAGCCAAACAGCGAGCCAAACACCGACAGAGCCAGCAGCAGCCAGACCGGGTGCAACCCAACCGAATTGCCGACCAGTTTGGGGGTCAGAAAGTTGCCCTCGATCACCTGGCCGATGGCAAAGATTACCGCAACGGCGCCAATTGAATACCAGTCCCCCCAGAACTGAAACAGCGCCAAACCTATCGCAAGCGCGCCACCGATCAGGGCTCCGAGATAGGGAATGAAGGTCACCAACCCGGCAATAAATCCAACGGCGAGGCCAAAGTTCAGCCCCACCAGCATCAGCGTCACAGCATAGTAGGTGCCAAGGATCAGGCACACAGTGCCCATGCCGCGAATGAACGAGGCGAGAACGGCGTCGATTTCCAACGCCAGTTGTTGGATGACGGGCGCATGGTCGCGCGGCAGCAACTCGCCAATCCGTTTGGTCATGCGGTCCCAGTCCAGCAGCAGGTAAATTGAAACCACGGGAACAATGACAATCAGCACCACCACATTCAGCAGGGACACGGCGGACCCCAGAACGGAATTCAACACGTTCACCCAGTGACTTTTCAGCGAAACAGCCAATGAGGTGA
This sequence comes from Parasedimentitalea marina, assembly GCF_004006175.1. Lineage (GTDB taxonomy): Bacteria > Pseudomonadota > Alphaproteobacteria > Rhodobacterales > Rhodobacteraceae > Parasedimentitalea > Parasedimentitalea marina. The sequence continues at coordinate 2,815,989 of NZ_CP033219.1, read as the reverse complement.
CGGCCTGATGAACCTGACTGTTCTGATCAAACAGCGATGGAAACCGGTCATTGGCAAAGGTGCGGGCATCCTGGAACAGCTGGGGCAGAACCTGGATCAGTTCGATCATCTGGAAAATCAGCGTGGGCACCACCACCAGCAGCAGTAGCAAAAAGATCACGATGGCGCCGACAGTGATCACCGCCGTCGCGCCTGCTCGTGACAATCCCATTCTCTCAAGCCGGTCGGCGACTGGATCGATCAGATAGGCCACAGCGCCGCCCAGTACAAAGGGCAGTAAAACGTCGCCAAGCGCCCAGAGCACCACCGCAAAGGTCACCGCAGACAGGCCCCAATAGCTAAGTTGTTTTTTGGCCGGTAATGTCATGCTTTGCTGCCCACTCTGGTCATTGAAACGGTCTGATGCCAGTCTTCACCTATGGGTTGTCACTATGCAAGTGGTCAGGCCTGTTTCGCGCGAACCCGTTGCCACAAGCCACAAAGCCCGATTGATTGCGGCGCAGTGATAGCTTAGACCGCTTTGGAACCCTATCTTAGATCGAGACCGTCATGCGCCTGAGCCGTTATTTTCTGCCTGTTATGAAAGAAACCCCATCCGAGGCCCAAATTGTCAGCCATCGGCTGATGCTGCGCGCCGGGATGATCAAGCAATCTTCGGCCGGGATCTACTCGTGGTTGCCGATGGGCTTTAAGGTGTTGAAAAAGATCGAGACTATTGTTCACGATGAGCAAATGCGCGCCGGTCACATCCCGATGCTTATGCCGACGTTGCAGCCTGCTGATCTGTGGAAAGAATCCGGGCGCTATGATGACTACGGCAAGGAAATGCTGCGCATCAGTGACCGCCATGGTCGCGACATGCTTTATGGTCCCACCAATGAAGAGATGGTCACCGATATTTTCCGCAGCCATGTCAACAGCTACAAAGACCTGCCGCTGACGCTGTACCACATCCAGTGGAAATTCCGTGACGAGGTTCGCCCGCGTTTCGGTGTGATGCGGGGCCGTGAATTCTACATGAAGGATGGCTACAACTTCGACCTCTCCAAAGAGGACGCACTGCACGCCTATAACCGTCATCTGGTCAGCTATCTGCGCTCTTACGAACGTATGGGGCTGCAGGCGATCCCGATGCGCGCGGATGGGGGCCCCATTGGCGGCGATTACACCCATGAATTCCTGGTGCTGGCTGAAACTGGCGAATCCGAGGTCTTCTATGACAGCGACGTCACTGATCTGAGCTTTGGCGATCGTGAGATCGATTATGACAGTGTCGAACAGTGTCAGGGTGTGCTGGAAGAGTTCACCACCAAATATGCCCGTACGGATGAAACCCACGACGAGGCAGCGTTTAACGCAATCCCAGAAGAGCGTCGCCGCAGCGCCCGTGGTATCGAAGTGGGCCAGATTTTCTACTTCGGCACCAAATACTCCGAAGCGCTGGGCGCCAAGGTGCAGGGCCCAGATGGCAAGCCAACACCAGTTCACATGGGCTCCCACGGTATTGGTGTGTCGCGCCTGCTGGGCGCCATCATCGAGGCCAGCCATGATGACAAGGGCATCATCTGGCCCGAAGGGGTCACCCCGTTTCACTGCGGTATCGTCAACCTCAAGCAGGGCGACGAGCAGGCCGACGGCGCCTGTGATCAGTTGTACGCGGCCCTCACGGCTGCCGGACTTGAGCCGCTGTATGACGACCGCAAAGAACGCGCAGGCGGCAAGTTCGCTACTATGGATCTAATCGGTCTGCCCTGGCGCATCACCGTCGGCCCGCGTGGGTTGAAAAACGGCGTGGTTGAGCTGACCTCGCGACGCAGCGGTGAAAGCGTTGAGCTAAGCCCGGAAGAGGCGGTGAAGAAAATCATCGAGATCTACGCACCGCACATGACAAGCCGCGGGTTCTGAGGTTGAGAGACATTTTGTTAGGAAAGGGCAGGTCGAAAGGCCTGCCCTTTTTGTTAGCGTAGTGAAGCATTTACGATATCGACACGGTGCCTAGACGGTTGGCGTCTATGCTTTTCATAGTATTGGAATAGCAATATTGCTCCTTAAAGGTGTAATGTGCTAGGATCAGCTGCAGAAATATTTAGCGCTATTTTGTGATGATTAAATTACTCTTGAATGTGATTTTCTGTGTGAATTGGTTGCTGTTTGAACGCTGCACAGTTTCTTCTTCACGCTGAAATCACCTGAATATGGGAAATTTCGGATGTTTGAATTTCTGAATGGAAAACGCGAGAATACAGCAAAGAAAACAGCAAACAAGGAAATGCTCATGCAGTTCCGTGACAATCTGCGAGCTGTACTTTTAGCGGTTCCCAAAGAGGGCACTGAAATGCCAGATCCCATTAAAGGAATGCGAACGAGTGTAAATAAGATACTAAACCCAGAACAGCTGATAGATGGGGAGAAATTTGAGTGGAGCGATGCCTATTTAGCAGAGAAAATGTTAGCTCACCTTCGTCCACACGAAACGCTGGAAATTGAAGTTGTCAAGCAAATTGATTCCTTGGGAAAAGTTGATGAAGATGCGCAAAAAATATTTAAAACCGCGCACTCGGTTTTGAAGGAAAATTATAAGGTCAAGGACGTTACCCTGTCCGCAAAACCTGAATGGAAAGATGAGTATACGCTTGAACTACGAAGCCTTCTTGATCGAGTACTGAATGATGTGCACTGGAAATACGCGCAACGCTATCATAATAGAAAATTGATTAGCAATTACACGTCCATTATTACTGGGTTTGGCGCCGCGTTGACCTTTGCCTTTGTCGCCATGCTGGTTTTTGTTGGATATTTTGAGATTGCAGGTTCGCCATATTCCGGGCTCTCGATTGCTGCGACCGCAGGGCTCTTAGGGGCAAGTTTCAGTGTAATGACGACCAAGAACTTTGCTGTAAACGGTACGTCAATCGAAGAAATGCTGACGCGTACTGGATACTCATTCCTCTTTCTGCGTCTTGGTGTGGGCGGGGTCGGCGCCATCATTCTGTATTTTTTCTTTGAAGCTGGTGCCTTGGAAGGGGCTGCACTGCCAAATTTGGATGCGATAGGGTTTACGAATGTGACCGCAATCGGCCTTGATAGATCTCTTGGTGCTTTAGTCCCAAACTCAGATCTCAGTAAGCTATTGGTTTGGAGTTTCGCAGCGGGTTTCTCTGAGAAATTGGTAACATCTGCTTTGGGGCGGGTCCAAGATCCGATTAAAAAATAATCGCAGAAATGCGAGTTTTCGGACATCCGCGCATAGTGAAACAAGGTAGGCGGTGATTGGTTCGGCTGGCCACAATGCGGATGGCGATAAAACTTCACTCCTGGAACTTGTTCCCGGATTCCGCTCAGATTTCGTAGATGCTCAGATCATCGGCTTGACCCCGGCAGCGTGACGGCCCAATTTGGCGAAAACCTATGAGCAGGAGCCAAAATGGCCAGCACTCCACCGCCGTTTGCCCGATTTGAATGGATGATTGCCTGGCGATACCTGCGCGCCCGCCGGGCGGAGGGGGGCGTCTCGGTGATGACCTGGATCAGCCTGATCGGTATCACCCTAGCGGTCTTTGCGCTGGTCGCGACATTGGCGGTGCGCGAGGGGCTGCGCTCGGATCTGATCCAGACCATGCTGGGCGCCAATGCCCATGCTGAAATTCACTATCGTCGGGATTTCAGCGCCGAAATCCCGGTGGATCACCTGATCCGCAACTACGGTGAACTGGTTGAAACGGTTGGCAGTCTGCCTGAGGTGACTTTGGTTTCGCCGCTGGTGCGCGGCCAGGTGATGGGCAGCTATCGCGGCCGTAACCTGCCGGTGGATGTATTTGGCATCACCCTGAATGATTTGCAAAACTACCCCAAAATCGCAGCCTCGCAAGACGCGGTGGGTGACCTGTCCCGGTTCAATGATGGTGTTGCTATTGGCGCCATGATGGCGCGCCAGTTGGGTGTGGGTATTGGTGACCGGATCAAACTGATTTCACCCAACGGTGTCAAAACCCCAATGGGCACCTCACCGCGGGTCTCTGCTTATGAGGTGGTCTATATTTTCTCGTCGGGGCAGGGGTTTGTCGATCAAAGCCGTCTGTATTTGCCGTTGGCCGAAGCGCAGAGTTTCTTTAACCGTGAGGGGGCAGTTGATCAGCTGGATCTGCGTCTCAACGATCCTGAACAGGTGGCGCAGATGGTGCTGCCTTTACTGCGCTCCAGTGGTGAGCGGGCCTATGTGACCACCTGGCAAGACCGCGCTGGCGGGATGATTCAGGCGCTGAAAATGCAGGACAACGCGATCTTTATCGTGCTGTCGATTCTGGTGCTGATTGCTGCGCTGAATATCGTTTCCGGGCTGATTATGCTGGTCAAAAACAAAGGCCGTGACATCGGTATCCTGCGTACTATGGGCCTCAGCCAGGGGTCCATCCTGCGGGTGTTCTTTCTGTGTGGCGCGTCGGTGGGCACTCTGGGCACGCTGTTTGGCGTCATCTTGGGGGTGGTCTTTGCGGCCAATATCGACAGCATCTACGGGCTGGTGGATTGGATCACCGGCAGTGGCGTGCGCGATCTTGAAGCAAACGGTTTCTTCTTCCCCTCTGCTGTGGTGACCTTTGGCGATGTCAGTGCGGCGGCAGGTCTCAGCCTGGGTCTCAGTTGGCTGATTACAGTCTTTCCGGCGCGACGTGCGGCCCGGATGAACCCGGTTGAGGCGCTGCGTTATGAATGATCTGATGCTGGAACTGAACGGGATTGTAAAATCTTATTACAGGGGCAGACCGGGGCAGGTGGATGTGCTGCGCGGGGCGGACCTGCACTTACAGTCTGGCGAAGTGGTGGCGCTGGTGGCACCATCCGGCGCCGGCAAATCAACACTGCTGCATATTGCCGGCCTGCTGGATACCCCAGATGAGGGTCGGGTGCAGGTTGGTGGCGTTGACGTGACCGGTAAAGGCGACCGCCGCCGCACCACAACGCGGCGGCAGGATGTGGGGTTTATCTATCAGTTCCATCACCTGCTGCCGGAATTCACGGCTGTGGAAAACATTGTCTTGCCGCAACTGGCAAACGGTGTACCTCAACCCGCCGCTACAACACGGGCGCAGGATCTTCTCACCCGTGTCGGCCTCAGTGATCGCAGCAATCACCGCCCAGCTGCTTTGTCAGGCGGAGAGCAACAGCGGGTGGCCTTTTGCCGGGCATTGGCCAATCAACCGCGTATATTATTGGCGGATGAGCCCACAGGCAACCTGGACCCTAGCACCTCGGACCAAGTATTCGGCACCTTGATGGAGCTGGTCCGGAGCACAGGCATGTCGGCGCTGATTGCCACCCACAACATGGAACTGGCCGCGCGGATGGACCGCATAGTCCGGCTCGAGAACGGCGTTCTGGTGGCGGACTAGCGACCAGAGCCCCCTTGTTCATCTGGCCCTAAATATCCTGGGGTGAATTGTCCGCAGGACAAGAGGGGCAACGCCCCCACCGGTGTTGGCTGCACAATCAGATGGTCGCCCTGCGATCTGATTGAGTCAGGCCATCTGGGTAATCCAGACCCCCAATGCCATCACCGAAACACCTGCAGCTCGGGTTAGGGTCAAGGGGCTGACCTGTGCGCCAAACAGACCAAAATGGTCAATGGCGGCGGCACTGAACAATTGACCTAACAGCACAAAAAACACCGCGTTGCCGACGCCAAAATGCGGCGCGACATGAGTGATTGACAGTACATAAAAGGCGACCAGAATACCGGCCAGAAACAAATGTTTGGGCGCGCTTGTCACCTGTGACAGGGACTGCGGACCAATCAGGAAGTAGGCCAAAACGGCGGCAGAAAACGCGACTGCAAAAAGCACCACTCCCGCAGCCATGGGAGAGCCGATATATTGCCCCAACCCGGCATTCAAAGCCGCCAGAATTGGAATGCCAAGGCCAGCAGCCAGCATAATCAGGGCGTAATTGGTCATTAAGGTCTCCACATTGATGGGCTGTGTGACTGTCTGAGGGATTGTCTGCGCAAGTTCAAGATATGACGGCACGACGTTTTGAGCAGGATCTGGCGATGCAACCTAATCGCAAATCCCACGGAGCTGAACATCTTCCCACGGCAAGTAAACATCTGCCTCGCGGCTTTGCGGCAAATCTGAGACCGGCATAACAGTGCTGATCATACCGTGCAGGCGTTGAGTACGGGCAGCCTTGGGCGCCAGTGCCCGGCAACAAACGTATTCCTCGACGATGGATCCTTGCTGTTCATAGCCAAAGCTCAGGAACTCTGCCTCGGCGTTGAGATCAAACAAGTAGGGGTCAGTTCGGGTGCCGTGTTCGGCGGCTGCGCGCAGGGGGTGGTAACCTGTGGTCTTACGGTTCTGCCATTGCCAGGCATGGGTCAGTTCATGCGCCAGCAACATGGCCTCAATCAGATAGATCTGCTCGGGGTAGGCGGGCATATAGTCCTTGGCATACCAGTCCTTAGTGAAGAAAATGCGGTTGAACAGGGCAACTGCCGCTGGCGAGGCAGTGACAACCTCGTCTTTGGCGGGAGGCAAAATACGCTCGCGGCAAGCAAGGCGGGGCCGTGGTTTGCGGCGAAAGGTAACGGCCGTGACCGGTGCGCCCCGGATCAGCCGGATACGGTCCAGATCCAGGGATTCTCCATGAATCCGGCTGGCAAAGGCCCGCTCGTTTTCGGTCAGGGGGCGGCCGCAGGATGCGACGAGCAACAGTATCAAAAAAGCGCGTAGGAACATTGGGTCACGTTAGCCGGGCTTGTGGGGGCTGAACAGGGGAATGGCGATGGGATTTGCAATTTTTACCAAGCCGATAACCTCCCGGCAGGGAGGGTCCCTGGGGATTGGGGTCGTACCGTTTAGATGCCTCACGGTGAGAACTGCGGTGTTAAAAAGGACGGCGCCGCCCATGCGGATGCGGACGGGGTTTCCCCCGCGTTTTGAAAGCTGCCAATACTGCCCCGGTTTTTAAGGGGCCCTGGGTCCTGTGGCCCGGGATGTCAGTCCTGGCCGGTGTGTCGCGACGTCTGGGGTATCGCAGGTATGGGTTAAACCCGGCCAAGCAGGGCGCACGGTGTGGCGGAGGGGGCGCAACGGTCGGGCTCTGGGCGATGGTGGGTGTTGAGAAGATAGAGGCCTCCGGCGGGAGTATTTTTGAAAAAATGAAGCGGGGCCGAGCGCTTAAGGTCAAAGTCGCGGCTTTTGCCATTTCAGCAGTAAACTGCTTTGATGGAGGGGACGTTATTTTAAGGGGTGGGATTATGGGGTTATTTGATTGGTTGTCTGGTACCAAAAAGCCAGAGACAGGCACCGAGCCTGCGCCAGCGGAGGATGTTCAGGCTGCCATTTTGGCCGTCAACCGCGATACTGCGCCCTATAGCGTGCGTACATGCAGTGATGGCAGCTGTGATTTTATGGCCGAGTGGCAGATCGTGGATGCCAAGTGGGTAGAGGTGTTTGCCAAGGCGGGGCTGGAGCGGGCGGCGCGGATCAAGATGCGGCTGGATGTGGACAAGCGCGAAGTGCGTGCGGTGGACGAGGATTACACCATCAGCTGGCGGGTGGGTGTGCCGCAGCTGTCATTTTCAGCCTCGGCGTTTCGGGGACAGAAAAAGGAGGTCTCGTTTGGACGCGCCTATGGGTTTACCGAAGAGTTGCGGCCAGGTGAGATTTATAATTACCGGTTTGATTCCAAAGAGATGAAGGCCCCGTTACAGGATGTGGTGACCGGGAAGGGCTGGGTCTGGCGTGGGGTTGCGTTTGGAAAACTTTAGATGCGGAGCGTCATGCGCCGCCATAAGGCCCGAACCTGACCTTCCCCCCGTGGAGTTCGTCCCGGACTGCGAAGCGGCAAACAGTGCGGGGCACTGTTTGGGTTAAGAACGGGCGGAGCCCTGCGCGCCGAACCGTGCAAGTCAAAGGAGGATGTTAGCTGGATATCACTTGGGACAGGACACAAAGTGGCACGGCCCGCGCCTGACCTTCCCTACGTGGAGTTCATACTGGTTCCCGCAGGGACAAACAGTCCGGGGGACTGTTTGAAGTATGGACGGGCGGAGCCCTGTGCTGATGTCCCCGCCATAGAGTGTGACGGTTTTAGTTGTGCTCTTGGGCCGTCAGGCCCGCGCCTGACCTTCCCCCCGGGAAGGCGCTTTACGCCTCCCCAAGGTCAGGTGCGGGCCTTGGGGTCAATCATCTTCCAGATTTTCAGTATCTGGGGCTGGAAGCTTCTTCACTTCTTCTGGAGCAGGAATTTGATCGTACTCTTTGGTACCCTTACGGGCAATCCGCGCGACTTCTTTCATTCGATCTGTTAAAGGTTTGATGTCAGTGCCAAATTTTCCGAGTGTCTCGCCGACGTCGGAAACACCTCCAAGGATCACGTCGAACAGACCCTTCTTTGAAAAAACTTGTTTTTCGATTGCTGCGATGCGGTTAAGCAGCCTCTTCTTGTGCGGTTCATCAAACATCGAAGATGCAAACACAATTTTTCTCATGTCGTTACAAAGCTTGAAGATTCGATCTTTGTCGGGTTGCTCTAACTCGAAAACAGGTAGAAGCTCAGCCGATGAAGAGGGAAATTTGGTGCCACCCACACTTCCAAACGTTTGTTCGACTTTAAGAGCACGAATACAACGGTCCCCAAACGCTTTTTGGTCGTAACCATCAAAAGGGCGTTCGCCATTTGAAAGTTCGACGATCTTTAATGGGAGATTTTCTTCTAAAAGACTAACAAGGTATTGGATCTCATCCAAATCAGCGGCCGACAAAGGTCCTTCATTGCTATTTTTCGCAGCGCCACTTGCTGTTTCTAATAGTGTAGCTAGACGATCAAAAGCTTTGTTAATGGTACTCAAATTATTACTCCGATATAAAAAATTTACTTCCCCTCAAACATCCAACTCCTCCACAAACCGCGCGTTTTCCTGGATATACTGGAACCGCAGCTCGGGCTTTTTGCCCATCAGCTGCTCGACCAGTTCATCCGTCTCACCCGGCTCATCCTCATCAATCGTAATGCGGATCAGCTTGCGGGTTTTGGGGTCCATGGTGGTCTCTTTCAGGTCCTTGGCGTCCATTTCACCAAGACCTTTGAAGCGGGAGATGTCGATTTTACCCTTGCCGCCCAGACCCTTGTCCAGCCACTTGTCGCGCTCTTCCTCGTCCAGGCAATAGACCCTTTTCGCACCCTGGGTCAGGCGGAACAGCGGAGGGCAGGCCAGGTACAAATGGCCGCCGTCGATCAGTGGGCGCATCTGGGTGAAGAAGAAGGTCATCAGCAGCGAAGCGATATGGGCGCCGTCGACATCCGCATCGGTCATGATGATGATCTTGTCATAACGCAGATCATCGAGATTGAACTTGGTGCCAACACCGACGCCCAGTGCCTCGCAGAGGTCGCGGATTTCGGCATTGGTGCCGATTTTGTTGGACGCGGCCCCCAGCACGTTGAGGATCTTACCCTTCAGGGGCAGCAGCGCCTGATTGACCCGGTTGCGCGCGCCTTTGCCTGAGCCACCGGCGGAGTCGCCCTCGACGATGAACAATTCGGTGCCAGCACGGTTTTTCGCGGTGCAGTCGGTCAGCTTGCCGGGCAGGCGCAGTTTCTTGGTGGCTGATTTGCGCTGGGTCTCTTTTTCCTGGCGGCGGCGCAGGCGTTCCTCGGCGCGCAGCACCAGAAAGTCGAGGATGGCGCCGGCCGATTTGGTGTCGGCAGCCAGCCAGTTGTCAAAGTGGTCGCGGACCGAGTTTTCCACCATCTTGCTGGCGTTCTCGGACGACAGGCGGTCCTTGGTCTGGCCGACAAAGGCCGGGTCGGCGATAAAGCAGGACACCAGGGCGCAGCCACCGGCCATCAGGTCGTCGCGGTTGATCGAGGCGGCCTTTTTGTTGCCGACCAGTTCGCCGTAGGCCTTGATGCCCTTTAGAATGGCGGACCAGAAGCCGGTAACATGGGTGCCGCCCTCGGGGGTGGGGACGGTGTTACAGTAGGACTGGGTAAAGCCGTCGCGCGAAGGGGTCCAGTTGATGGCCCATTCCACATAGCCTGCCTCGCCGAATTTCTCGCGGAACTCGACTTTGCCGGCAAAGGGCGCATCGGCATAGACCGAGGATTTTCCCAGGACCTCGGTCAAATAGTCCTTTAACCCGCCAGGGAAGTGGAAGGTGGCGCTGGTCGCTGTTTCGCCATCGTCGATTTCCGACTTCCAGCGGATCTCGACGCCGGAGTAGAGATAGGCCTTGGAACGCACCAGGGTGAACAGGCGCTTGGGTTTGAACCTATGGTGGCCAAAGATTTGCTCGTCGGCGTGGAAAGTGATTGCGGTGCCGCGCCGGTTGGGGGCTGCGCCGATTTTTTCAACGGGACCTTGTGGAATGCCGCGCGAAAACCGCTGCTCGAACAGTTCCTTGTTCTTGGCCACCTGCACCACCAGACTGTCCGAGAGCGCGTTCACCACCGAAGAGCCGACGCCGTGAAGACCGCCCGAGGTCTGATAAGCCTTGCCAGAGAACTTGCCGCCTGAGTGCAGAGTGCAGAGGATCACCTCGAGGGCCGATTTATCGGGAAACTTGGGGTGCGGATCGATTGGGATACCGCGGCCGTTATCGGTGATGGTCACCGAGTAATCAGCGTGCAGAGTGACTTCGATCCGGTTGGCGTGGCCTGCGACCGCCTCGTCCATCGAGTTGTCGAGGATTTCAGCCACCAGGTGGTGCAGCGCGCGTTCATCCGTGCCGCCGATATACATGCCGGGGCGCTGGCGGACCGGCTCTAGCCCCTCGAGAACCTCGATCGAGGACGCGTCATAGGTTTCCGTTTCGGAGTCGGACAGGAGGTCATTGGCCATATTTGGGGGCTGCTCTTTGGTGGTGGTGGTTACCGCCACTATGGCAGGTGTGGCGGTGTGGGGGAAGGGGCAGGCTAGGTGTTGTGGATAAGTTGAGTGCGCGGCAGAGATTGCGCGGGTGGGTGTAGGTTGTGGCCTTATCGGTTGAAAGATTTGGCTGTACCGAAAGTGGCTGTACAGTTGAACACCAGCAGCAGGAACGGCAATGGGAGACTGATGTGACGGATAAAACCACAAAAAGTTGCGGATTGGATCCCGTGGATTGGAAGGATTTTCGCGCGGAGGCGCGGCGGATGCTGGAGGCCTCGATTGATCAGCTGGAGCAAGTGGCGGAGCGGCCCTGGCAGGACGTGTCGGCGGCAGTGAAAGACGGCTATGGCGTTCAGGCGAAGGGGCAGAGTGCAGCGGAGATGGTCAGTCGGATCACCGATGATGTGCTGCCCTATCATGGTGGCAACATTCATCCGCGTTTCTGGGGCTGGGTGCAGGGCACCGGGCTGGCCTCGGATCTGATTGCGGGTATGGCGGGGGCGGTGATCAATGCCAATACCGGCGGTCGTGACCACGGCGCCAATTACATGGAACGCGCGGTGATTGATTGGACAGGCGCAAAGATGGGGATGCCGGAAGGCACCAGTGGTGTGCTGGTCACCGGGACCTCGCAGGCGACGGTAATTGCCTTTCAGGCGGCCCGGGTGCGGGTAATGCCGGAGGTGCGCAAGACGGGGCAAGGCAGCGCATTGCTGACGGCCTATGCCGGCGAGGGCATTCACAATGCCACTCGCAAGGCACTGGAATTGCTGGGAATCGGTTGGGATAATCTGCGCCTGGTGCCACTGATTGACGGGCAGATGGATCTGGCAGCACTGCGGGCGCAGATTGCCCAGGACCGGGCGGCGGGGGCGCTGCCCTTTTTACTGGTTGGTATGGCGGGATCGGTGGATCTGGGCGCTTACGATGATTTGAACGGACTGGCAGATGTGGCGGCGGATGAGGATCTGTGGCTGCATGTGGACGGGGCCTTTGGCGCCTGGACGCGGATTGCTGAGGCGCCCTGGCGGGGATTGAGTGATGGCATTGGCCGGGCTGACAGTCTTGCCCTGGATTTTCATAAATGGATGTACATCGGCTATGACTGTGGGTTGGTGCTGATTGCTGACGAAGCTGCACACCGGGCGGCTTTTGCGGCGCGGCCCAGTTATCTGGAAGCGGCTGAGCGCGGGCTGGCGGGAGGGGATCCGTGGTTTTGCGACTATGGCATTGATCTGTCGCGGGGCAATCGGGCGTTGAAGGTCTGGACCGCGTTGGAGATGTATGGTGAGGCGGCATTGGGTGCGGCGATCACCGACAATTGCCGACTTGCTGCCCTTATGGCGCAGGAGGTTGAATCCCGTGCTAATATGCGCCTGGCGGCACCAGTGGTGTCGAATGTCTGTGTGTTCACGGCAAGGGCTGATTTATCGCAAGAGGCGCAGTCGATATTGAACAGCGAGATTGTCCAGACCCTGCAGGAGCGCGGCGAGGTGGTGTTCTCAACCACGCGGGCGCAGGGGGTGGTGATGCTGCGGGCTGCAATTACCAACCACCGCAGTCGGGACCAGGATATTCGTGCCGCAGTTGCGGCGGTTGCGGCACTGGCTGCACTGGGGTGATCATGAGGGGGCCACCGCTGGGGGCTTTGCCCCCAGACCCCCAGGATATTTTTAGCCAGATGAAGCCTGCGGTTCAGGCGCCGCCGCCGCGGACAAATGCGCGCTGGTAGGCGGGGCGGTTCTGGAAGGCTTCGACAAAGCTGGCCAGGGCCGGGAAGTCCTCGCCGCGACCCATGCGAATGGCGATCTCGGCTGGGAAGCTGAGCAGGATGTCAGCGGCGGAGAGGTGGTCCAGGACAAAATGTCCGGAAGCGCGCAACTGGCTGTTCATATAGGAGAAGTGGCTGGTCAATTGTTGTTGGATGCGGGGATGCAGAGGTGCTCCGGCCTCGGCCAGCATACCGACATAGAGGTTCAGCAGAATGGGGGTCATGGCAGAGCCTTCGGCGTAGTGCATCAGCTCGATGTGGCGAATGAATTCAGGCGTGGTGCGCAGTGGGATCATGTTTGGCGCATGGCGCGAGCAGATCAATTCGATGATAGCGGCAGATTCGATGACTGTTTCGCCCTCAATTTCCACCACTGGAGATTTGCCCAGTGGGTGCACCTTGAGCAATTCCGGTGGCGCCAGGCTGGTTTTGGCGTCGCGTTCGTAGCGGATCACCTGGTAATCCAGATCCAGCTCCTCGAGCAGCCAGAGGACGCGGTGGGACCGGGAGCGGTTGAGATGGTGCACAGTGATCATATTTTGGTGTCCTGTTCGGCGCCCAATTGAGAATGACCTGAGCAATTTTGGCGGGATATTGAAGGTGGACCCGGTGGTCGGCCTGGCTAAAGGCGGCACCGGGCAGCAAAGGAGGCAGCGCAGTATCGCGCCACCGCCAGACGAAAAACCCGGTGCCGTTCATGGGCTCGACTGGTCTGGTCATGGAAGGTTCGCTGCGGTGAGACCGGCGGTTAACAGCGCACGCAGTGGTCTGAGATCAGCAAATGCGCTGTTCAGGGCCATGAGCGGCTGGGACCAGTCGTCGGTGGGCAGGTCACGCCACAAAGTCAGAGACTTGCGGCGCAGCAGGTCTGCCTGAGGGTGATCCTTGTCGTAAGGCGAAGGGACACGTTTCAACTCGGGATCTCCGGCTTTGAAACCTTGTTGTGCCAGTGTCTCCAGAGCTGACGCAATGGCGGCACCCTGGGAGCCGTCGACACTGCTGCGCCAGGTCAGAATCTGCGATTTGTCAAAACTCATCACGCCGCCGCCTATTCTGCAGGGCCCGGGTGAGATTCCCAGGAATACCCCAAAATCCAGCGGTCCCCGGACCTGCCAGAGCATGTGCAGATGGGTGTGATAGGGGGTCTTGTCCTTAGAGAAACGGATATCGCGCTGGGGGCGGAACAATTTTGCGGTGACCGGAGATTCGCTGTGCTTTCTGAAATCGGCACAGATCTGCTCTTGCAGCAGCTGCGATGGGGTCTTGAGGTGGGCTTCATAGCGGGTCTTGTTGGCGTGAAACCAATCGCGGGTGTTGTCGCGAGCCAGCTCTTCAAGAAAAGATCTGGCTTCGGGGATGAGTTGCGCAAAGGGATCGGCCATGTAAATAAGCTCCGGGTCTGAATCCAGGTAGCCTAACACAGGTTTTACAAAGCCCAAGGGGGGAACGGTTTGTCTTGCCCCTTTGAAAGGCTGTGCCTAAGCCTTGGCTATGAACACATTACCACAGTCCCCCTCTCCAATGACCCGCCGCGGTCATATCGTTGCCATTGGCGTGCTTGGCCTGCCCCTGATCGGAGGGCATGTCGCACAGTTTGCAATTGGCCTGACCGACACAGTGATGCTGGGCTGGTACGGCGTGGAGGCGCTGGCGGCGGTGACGCTGGCCTCGACTTACTTCTTTGTTCTGTTCCTGTTTGGGGCGGGCTTTGGCTTTGCGGTGATGCCGATGGTGGCCGCTGCTGCCGGAGCTGGTGAGGACCGTCAGATCCGCCGCTGTACCCGCATGGGGCTGTGGTTGTCGCTGGCCTATGGGGTGGTGGTCATGCCGCTGCTGTTATTTGCCCATCCGATTCTGGACATGATGGGGCAAGAACCGGTGATTGCCGAGATGGCGGCAAGTTATTTGCGCGTAGCAGGCTGGGGGATTTTCCCGGCCCTGCTGGTGATGGTGCTGAAATCTTATTTGGCGGCGCTGGAGCGCACCCAGATCGTTCTGTGGGTGACTTTGGGCGCTGCTGTGATGAATGCACTGGTGAACTATGTGCTGATTTTCGGCAATTTTGGCGCGCCCGAGCTGGGCGTGCGCGGTGCGGCCATTGCGTCCTTCAGCACCCAGGTGGTGTCTTTTGTAGCCATCATCATTTACGCGCTGAAGGTGCTGCCCGAGCATGAGTTGCTAAAGAATTTTAAGCGGCCGGACTGGGAGATGCTGCGCGAGGTTTTCCGTCTGGGCATTCCAATTGGCCTGACCACGTTAAGTGAGGTCAGTCTGTTTGCCGCTTCGGCGATGATGATGGGCTGGCTGGGCACGGTGGCGCTGGCAGCGCATGGTATTGCAGTGTCGCTGGCGGGACTGACCTTTATGGTCCATCTGGGGCTGAGCAACGCGGCAACGATCCGGGCGGGCAATGCCTATGGTCGTCGAGACCGGAGCCACATGGCGCGCGGCGGCAAGGTGGTGACAGTCATGTCCCTGGTGATGTCGGTGTTTGCGACAGTGTTTTTCGTGACCATGCCCGAGACGCTGATGTCGGTGTTCATGGATGGCAGTGATCCGCAAAAGCCCGAGATCCTGGCAATTGGAGTTGGGTTGATGGCAATGGCGGCGTTGTTTCAGCTGGTAGACGGTGTGCAGGCCATCGCGCTGGGCCTGTTGCGCGGGGTGCAGGACACCACAATACCAATGGTGATTGGGGTCTTTAGCTATTGGGGCGTTGGAATATCATCCTCCTATGTGCTGGGGTTTGTCTTGGGGTACGGCGGCATTGGTGTCTGGGGCGGGCTGGTACTGGGGCTGGCCTGTGCATCGGTCCTGCTGATGCTGCGGTTCTGGGGGTCAGTAATTGGCAAGGTTGGGGATGTTGAGGAACCGCTTGGATAATTGCCTCTGCGAAGTGTGAGTGAGTTAATCACTTTGAGCATTTCTACCTTCCTTTTCTATATCAGGAAGGAGTGCCGTGATACTCTGACAGGTCAGAGGTAAGTTTCGGGAAAGAAAGAGATCTTCTGCTTCTGGTGCATATCCAGTTGCTTTGTCACGCCGGAGGCGTGCTGATACATACCGCCAAGAGTGGCTATTTAAATCACATCAGTGCCGCATTGCGGTCGCTTACGGTTGGACATAAGGATGGCGCAGTCCATTGGGGACCAGCTTATCCCTTCATCAGCCGGTCCGCCTTTTTGCGGACCAGCACCGTGCGCAGGTCGTGCATGGCCAGCAGCAGATCGTCGGTGATCATCTCCAGATGCTCGGGAGAGGCCTTGGACTGGGCCCAGTGGGCGGTGGTGTTCAGGTAATCGATGGCACGGTGGATATCGTCAATGTCACGCTCTGCCAGCAGGGCCTTGCGCTCGGTCATCCAAGTCTTGATTTCGGCCTGATCGCGGTCTGACAAGCTGCGGCCGCCATGCGGTTTGATCTCGCCGTTGCGGATATTCACAACGGCGATTTGGTCCATTTCAATGCGGCGCTGGCGGTTCTCGGTGTCGACGCGGTAGACAAAGGCGCCGTTATCCCGCACCCGGAAATAATAGTCCGGTAGTTCAGCGCTCATGTTTTGTCCTTTTACGTCAGTGCAGCACAGAAGGTCTGTATGCGCGTGCAGGCCTCAACCAGGGCCTTGTCCGAGGTAGCGTAGCTGACCCGGAAGTTGGGTGAAAGACCAAAGGCTGCGCCAAACACCACAGCAACATCTGCCTCATCCAGCAGAGCATTGGCAAAGGTCTGATCGTCCACAATCACAGTGCCCTTGGGGGTGGTCTTGCCCATCAATGCGGCGATCGAAGGGTAGACGTAAAAAGCACCTTCTGGTGTGGGGCAGGTGATCCCGTCAATCGCAGAGAGCATCGACACAACCAAATCGCGGCGGCGTACAAACATCTCGTTGTTGGGGGCCAGAAAGTCCTGCGTGCCGTTCAACGCCTCAACCGCCGCCCATTGGCTGATGGTGCAGGGGTTCGAGGTGGACTGAGACTGGATCTTGCGCATGGCAGAAATCAGTTCAACCGGGCCTGCGGCATAGCCAATGCGCCAACCGGTCATCGCATAGGCTTTGGATACGCCATTGCAGGTCAGCGTGCGCTCATAGAGCGCGGGTTCGATCTGCGCCGGGGTGCTGAACTCAAAACCGTCATAGGCCAAGTGTTCATACATATCATCGCTCATCACCCAGACATGCGGGTGACGCAGCAACACGTCCGTCAGCTCTTTCAACTCTTCCCGGCTATAGCCTGCCCCGGTGGGGTTAGAGGGCGAGTTGAAGATGAACCATTTGGTTTTGGGTGTGATTGCGGCTTCAAGCTGATCGGCCGTCAGTTTGAAATTTGTCTGTAACGAGGTCTCGGCCACCACGGGGGTGCCGCCTGCCAGCAGGACCATGTCGGGATAGCTGACCCAATAGGGCGCGGGGATGATGACCTCGTCGCCGTCGTTCAGTGTGGCCATCAGCGCGTTATACAGCGTCTGTTTGCCGCCCGCGCCGACCGAAACCTGCGCCGGAGTGTAGTCCAGCCCGTTCTCACGGCTCAGCTTGGCGCAGATCGCCTGTTTCAGTTCAGGAATGCCATCAGGGGCGGTGTATTTGGTTTTACCCGCAGCGATGGCGGCAACGGCGGCGTCTTTGATATTTTGCGGTGTGTCGAAATCCGGCTCACCTGCGCTGAGGCCAATCACATCACGACCGGCGGCTTTCAGCTCAGCAGCTTTGGCGGTCATTGCAATGGTCGGTGAAGGTTTGACGCGAGAGAGAGTGTCAGAAATGAACGGCATAATCGGCCTCTGTTTGAATGTTGCGCCAGACTGTCATAGGGTGCGCCCAAAAGCCGATCAAGTGTTTACGGTTGAGACTGTACAGGAGAATTCAAATGTCTGATTTAGAATATGATTGGTATGGCCCGGATGCCGCCACTTTTGGGGACCGGGTCGCCGGTGCGCGCGAAGTCGCGGCAATGACACAGGCGCAGCTGGCCCGCCGCTTGGGCGTCAAAAAGGCCACATTGCTGGGTTGGGAACAGGATCTGTCTGAACCACGCGCCAACAAGCTGTCGATGATGGCTGGTGTTCTGAATGTGTCGATGACCTGGTTGATCACCGGTGAAGGTGACGGCATGAGCCAGCCTGCTGATGAGATCATCGTGGCCGGTGATTTCTCAGAAATTCTGGGTGAACTTCGCGATCTTCGCGGCGAGTTGCGCACCAATGCCGACCGCACTGCGCGGCTGGAAAAGAAACTGCGGCTGCTGCTGGAGCGCGGAGGGCAAGCATGAGCGAGACCTATGAGCACAGGCTGAAACGGATGCAGATGCGATCCATGCGTCGCGGTATCAAGGAAATGGATATCATCCTTTCAGCTTATGCGCGAACCCATCTTGCTCAGATGGACGAGAAGCAGCTGGAACTGTATGATCAGATGCTGGATGAAAACGACCAGGATTTGTATCAATGGGTGACGGGCCAGACCGCTCCGCCGGATTCGTTGAAAATATTGATCAAAGATATATCGCAAACTTTTCAAAAATAACGAAAATTCAGTTTAACTGATTCTTTGGGAATATACGTCATTCTCTGCTTCAGAAGTTCGAGTCGGAGAAGCGAATGAGTATGGAAATGCCAATAGGCCAGCAGGACCAAAAGGGGTTCATGACTGGTTATCTAGAAGCACTGGCGCTGGTTGAACGCCTGCACCGGTTGCTGTTGGATGTAATCAAGGATGAGTTTGAGCGTGTCGGTGTGTTGGAGATCAACGCAGTACAGGCGCTTTTACTGTTTAACATCGGCGACAACGAAGTAACTGCGGGCGAGTTGAAAAGCCGTGGCTACTATCAGGGCAGCAACGTCAGCTACAATCTGAAGAAGCTGGTCGAGATGGGCTATATGCACCATCAGCGTTGTGAAATTGATCGTCGTTCAGTGCGGGTTCGCCTGACACCACGCGGCCGTGAAGTACGCGACATTGTATCGTCGCTGTTCTCGCGTCATGCGGAAGGTCTGGAAGGTAAGGGAGTTATCGATATCGAAGGTATCGCCGACATCTCGAATGCGCTGAAACGAGTTGAACGGTATTGGACTGATCAGATCCGTTACATCTACTAAATCAATCCGTTGGGTGCATCAGTTCCCAAAGGGCGGTCCGGTCCTATTAATCCACCGGAAACAACCGCAAACGGGCATTCGCGCTTTAGCGATGTTGGCCCGGGTCACACACTGCTTGTACGCCGCTTTTAGCGAAGCTGGACGCGCAGGTGCATACGGTTGCAGAAGCGACCGGTTAACGGCCTAAAAGAGATTATCCAGATATTCAGACAGCAGTGCGACCCTTCGATAACTCGGAGGGTCGCGCTGCGTTTTAGCTCCGGATCTACACCTGGATCTACCAGTGGCCGCTGTTTTCCATGCTGGCCCAGGGTTCAGCGGGGGCGAGTTTTTCGCCATTTTGCAGAAGCTCAATCGATATATTGTCAGGCGACCGCACAAAAGCCATATGGCCGTCACGTGGGGGACGATTGATAGTGACGCCGTTGGCCTGAAGATGCGCGCAGGTGGCATAGATATCATCCACACCATAAGCCAGATGGCCAAAATGGCGGCCGTCGCTGGGCAGGCCGTCGTCTCCATCCCAATTGTAGGTCAATTCGACCGGGCAGTCCTCTTGGCCGGGAGGGGCCAGGAAAATCAGCGAGAACCGCCCCTTTTCACTATCCATGCGGCGGGTTTCCTTAAGTCCGAGCAGTTCAAAAAAGGCGATGGTCTTTTCCAGATCTTTGACGCGAATCATTGTGTGCAAATAGGTGAGCGACATGATGTCCTCCAATGTTGTTTCGCGACTTAGCTTACTGCGGTAAGCGGTGCGTGCCAGCGAGAAAGGCAACGGGCCAGGATTATTTTCTGAAGCGGCCATTGGTGCGGGGGCCTCGTTGGTTCTTGGCCTGGGTCGCTATATTGGCTATGACCGAGGCAAAGATGTCAGCGCACTGGAGGGCGACACTGTGCAGCAATACCACGATGCGTTGAGGCAGATTTTGGAAACGGGCGAGCCATCGGCGGACCGGACCGGAACCGGGACATTGTCCAGTTTTGGCATGCAGACCCGGTACCCGCTGGCGGATGGATTTCCGCTGGTCACCACCAAGAAACTGCACTTGCGATCGATCATCCACGAGCTGCTGTGGTTTCTGTCCGGCGACACCAATATCGGCTACCTCAAAGAAAACGGGGTAAAGATCTGGGACGAATGGGCCGATGAGAATGGCGATCTGGGACCTGTCTATGGCCATCAGTGGCGCCACTTTCCAAGACTGGATCTGGTTGAAGGCACCACGGGTGACGAACCGCTATACCGGGCCGGAAGTGTCGATCAGATCGCAGATCTTGTTGAAAACATAAAGAATTCACCGGACAGTCGCCGGTTGATTGTATCAGCCTGGAACCCTGCGGATGTGCCGCAGATGGCCCTGCCTCCCTGTCATACCCTGTGGCAGGTGCGGGTGCTGAACGGTAAGATGCATATGCAACTCTATCAACGCTCGGCGGATATGTTCCTTGGCGTGCCGTTCAATATAGCCTCCTATGCATTGTTGCTGCTGATGCTGGCCCATGTCACCGGACATGAGGCAGGGGATTTTGTACACACCCTTGGTGATGCGCATATTTACAGCAATCACCAGGATCAGGTGCAATTGCAGCTGTCCAGAACGCCACATCCGCTGCCGCAAATCAAAATTATACGTCAGGTCAGTTCGATCTTTGATTTCAAATACGAGGATTTTGAAGTGCTGAACTATGACCCGGATCCGGGCATCCGCGCACCAGTGGCGGTGTAACATGATTTCACTTATGGTCGCCTGCGCCCGCAACCGGGCAATTGGCAAGGACAATACAATTCCCTGGTACGCCCCCGAAGATCTAAAGGCGTTTAAGCGGGAAACTTTGGGTGGGGCCATCATTATGGGCCGCAACACCTGGGACAGCCTGCCGTTCAAGCCGTTGAAGAACCGGTTGAACCTGGTGGTGTCGTCGAACCCGGATGCAGCGGATACCGTCTGCCCCTCGTTGCAGGCCGCAGTGGCGCAGGCACGGGCGCAGGGGTATCAGCGGATCTATGGGATTGGTGGCTTTGGCATCTATCGGGACATGTTGGCAATCGCGGACCGTCTGCTGATCACCGAAGTAGATTTAGACGTCGAAGACGCTGACACATTCTTCCCGGAGTTCAATGTTGCGGATTGGGATATTGTCAGCAAAACCGCGTTGCCTGGCGATGACCCGGCCTGTCTGCTGGTGGAGTATTTGCGCCGGCGGTCGTGATGTGAGCGTAAAACGTTGCACTGCGCCCGGAGCGAATCAGGGCGCAGTGAGTTTCAAGTTACAGGGATTTGAGGTCGCCTGCCATTTGGCGCCCATCGCGCCCTTCCAGAAGCTCATAGTCGACTTTCTGATTGTCGGCGAGCCCAGTCATTCCTGATCGTTCCACTGCTGAGATGTGCACAAACACATCCTTGCCGCCCGCATCAGGTTCAATGAACCCGAAGCCTTTTGTCGTGTTAAACCACTTCACGGTACCGCTTGGCATGCCCCGTGTCTCCTTCTTACAAGCACTTCACTTTGAGTAATTTCAAAGTGGATCTGGATTGCAAACCGCCCCAGTCATGTATTGCTTTCAGATTGAGAAAAACAATGATTAGGGTAGCTTGAAAGCCTTGGACAGCTTTACACGGCTAGGAAAAAAATCAAGCAAAACAAATGGACTCTACCACAAATTGTGCAGTCTATTGCTTGAGATGGAGAAGAATGTTGAAGTTATTTGGCCTGAAGAACTGCGATACCTGCCGTAAGGCAATGAAACAGCTCCCAAAAATTGATTTTGTCGATGTCCGGAATGATGGTGTTCCAGTGGAGGTATTACAGCGGGCACTGGGGCAATTTGGCGACAGTTTGTTGAATATACGATCAACCACGTGGCGAACATTGACTGCGGAAGAACGGGCGCAGCCGCAAATTGAGCTGCTGCAGACCCACCCGACATTGATGAAGCGTCCGTTGATTGAACGGGATGGAAAATTGTATTTGAGCTGGAGCAAAGAAACCCAGTCAGCCCTTGGCGTTTCCTGACAGACACCCTATCTGAGGACAGGTCAAAGGAGATGTCACATGCGCAATGCAGCACTGGTTTTGGGAATCATCGCCGGTATAATTGGGATGATGGTTGGGTTTGCCGGTTATGGCTACTCGACCGCAGTGGAGCAATTCGGCGAGATTGAAGGTCTGGCGGAGCAGGTAGACCATGTTACGCAACTGCGGATTTTTGCGGTGCTCTCTCCGATGTTGGCGATTGCGGGCGGCGCCATGGCGCGGTCGCGGGCCCTGTGGGGTGGGGTTTTGTTACTGGCCTCAGCGGCAGGAATGTATGTGGGGTTTGGCTTTAACGTCTTTACCCTGTTCCCGATCTGCTTTGCTGGCTTGGCCGGGGTATTGGCGATTGCCGCCGGAAAACCGGATGAGCCCAAGGCACATTTTTAACCGCAGGTTGGCGTCTGTTTTGCCCGGCCACTTGGCCGGGCGGGCGTTTTCGCGCTTGGAAACCTAGGCCAATGCCAGTTCAGTGCGTCGCCGAAGCAGCGCATCGACCGACAGAGCTCCGGCGCCTTTGATCACCAGAACTGACAGAATAAACACCCAGAACAATCGCTGATCCAGGATCACGCCATCTGGAAAACGGTCAAACCACGCCCCCAGGGTTTTGAGATCGCTGACGCCATGACCATAGACATCAGTCAGCGATTGCATCACCACAAATCCAATCATACCAAGCGCGGCCAGTCTGGTTGCCAGACCCACCAGCAACAGCAAGGGAAGAATGAACTCGGCCCAGGTGCCGGCCATCACCACCAGCCAATGAAAGGCGCCCAATTGTGAGGTGTCATAGCCGACGGCCTCTAGCTGTTTCGGGAAGATCTGAGAATAGGCCCCAATCGAGGGGCTGAATAGGCCAAAGATCCCGTCGCCCAGTTTGGTCAGGCCGGAGTTCCAATAGTACACCAGCAATACTGCGGCAAATGTGAAACGGGCGGCCAGCGGCAGAAGCCAGTTTCCAGCCCGTTCAATCAGGTTGAAAACCGCGTTGTGAAGTGAGACCAGCGCGTGCATATGATTATCCCTTACTGTCCAAATTGATAAGTGCGCCGCCCTGCAATAGCAGCGCGAGCGTTGTCCCAAGGTCGAACTCGGGGGTTGTTGTCAACGTGTTGTCATGTGCCTCGGCAAAGGTGGCTCCCTGCATCAGCCCAGTGATCCAGGTGGCGCCACCCACAGGCAGGCTGTGTGGAATGGGGTCAAACTCTGGCCGGGTGATCAGAACATCCTGCGCCACCGGTTCCGGTTTAGGCGCGTCTTGGGAGGTGTTGAACCGCCAGATATCATAGAGCGGCCATGGCGATTGGATCACCTGCACAGATGGGGCAAGCATAACCTTGGCTTGCATCAGGTCCTCGGGTTGGATCGCTGCTAGTGCATCGGCTGTGATCGCCGTTGCGTCCGCCGCGTGATAGGCCGTGCGCAGGGCCAGCTCCAGCCGGGCAACATCGGCCAGATAACCCAGGTGGGCTAACTGCTCCAAGCCTGCCAGAAACGCCGGGAACTGCGCGCCGTAAAACATCATCAGTGGCGAGGTTGGCGGGTGGGCTCGCAGGTATAATCCTGACAGCCCATCCATGTTCTCCTTGCCCAGCAGTTTGGTGATCACAGGAAAGGCAGAATGCATGGCCTCGGTCAGCGAGGTGGCAACGTTATTGCGGTAGACATTGAACCGCCGTCCGGCGGGGCGGGACTGGGCATCTGACAATCCATCCGGCACCGGCAAGCTGGGGTCCATCATGGCCTGGACGAAATGTGTCTGATTGACGCTCATGCGGGCACCATCGCCAAGGCAGCCACAGCGCGGGCAGTTTCAGCGGCCAGTACCGGCCACTCTGGCACGTCGTTGTCCCATTCGATCAATATTGGCAGAGGGCCGGTGCGGCGCAGGGTATAGCCCAGCAGGTCCCAAACAGGGTCCACCACAGGGCTGGCATGACTGTCGATCAGCAGGGTGTTGCCATAGTCATCGGCGTCAACGTCATGGCCTCCCAGATGGATCTCGCCGACTTTGTCCAGGGCAAAGGCATCGATGTAGCCCTGCGGTGAGAAGTTGAGGTTGGTGGCTGAGACAAACACGTTGTTGACGTCGAGCAGCATGCCACAGCCTGTGCGCTGCGAGATCTCGGCCAGAAAGGCGGGTTCCGCCCAGGTGCTTTCATCAAAGGCAAGATAGCTCGAGGGGTTCTCGAGCAGCATAGGTCGCCCGATCACCGTCTGCACCTGATCGATATGATCGCAGATGCGGGTCAGGGTGGCATTGGTATAGGGCAGGGCCAGCAGATCGTTATAGAAATGGCTGTCATGGGTAGACCATGCCAGATGTTCTGAGAAACTGGCCGGGTTCAGCCAGTCGACAAGATGTTTCAGCCGGGCCAGATGATCGCTGTCCAGCGGGCCTTCGCCACCGATGCTAAGGCCGACACCGTGCACGGACATGGCGAACTGTTCGGACAGGCGGCGCAATTGGGCATGTGGTCGGCCCCCATCCCCCATGTAATTTTCAGCGTGCACTTCCAGCCAGCCTATGGGCCCCGGGGTGTCCAGTATCTGGGTGAAATGTTGCGGCTTATAGCCAACCCCGGCCGATACTGGCAGCTGAGTGAAGCGATTGTTGCTGTCCTGCATAGCACTTTCTCGTCTGGTCGGGGCAGGGTGGTCTGGGGACCGGCGAGGACGGCGGCGCGGCCAGAAGGATCAAGCCGCGCCGTGTATGGTGTTGGTTTAGGCCGGAATGTCGCGCTCTAGCGCTTCGAGAGAGCCCATGCGTGCGGAGCCATCGGCCATTTTTGGCAACTCAATGCCGACGCATGAACCGGCGTCGACCAGTGTCCAGGCATTGCCTTGATAGTCGGTGACTGATGTGCCAGCGCAGGTTGTGCCAGGACCGGCGGCGCAGTCATTTTGGCCGGCCAGCGACACGCCATAGCACTTCTCTTTGGATTGAGCAGCAGCGGGAACAGTGGTGGAAGCAGCCAGAGCAGCGGCTACGGCGCTTGCGACAACCAGAGATTTTGCAGTGTTCGACATCGGGGGAAGTCCTTTTGTTATAAAGCTTGCTGTTACGTCGTGACAGGTAAACCCTAGCGGACCGTTAGCGCAGAATGAAGACACGAGCTTGTGTGTCACGTGCCCGTCAGAGAATGTGACAGAGTGCCTGATGAATAAGTGTGTATTTTCAATACATTAGTGATTGTAAATGCAATCCGGCCCCGCAAAGGGGGCCGGAAAATACCTGTCTGAGAGGCAATTGTTACAGCAGATCGGGGGCTGTAGCTTCCAGCGCAAGAAGCTTTGTAACATTTGCCAGGCTGTCAACCTGGCTTTGTTTTTGCCCCAGGCGGCGAATTGAGACGGTGCGCTCTTCCACTTCGCGCGCACCAATCGCCAGGATCACAGGCACCTTGCCAACCGAGTGTTCGCGAACCTTGTAGTTGATCTTTTCGTTGCGGGTGTCGGCCTCGACACGCACGCCTGCTTTTTGCAGCTCAGAAACCACTTCCATCACATAGACATCAGACTCGGATGTGATCGAGGCAACAACCACCTGACGCGGTGCCAGCCAGAACGGCAGCTTACCGGCGTGGCTTTCGATCAGGATGCCGATGAAGCGTTCAAACGATCCCAGACAGGCGCGGTGCAGCATATAGGGGCGATGCTTGGCGCCGTCCTCGCCGATGTAGTTGGCGTCCAGCCGTTCGGGCAGATTGGGGTCCACCTGGAATGTACCGCACTGCCAGACCCGGCCAATGGCGTCGGTCAGTTTGAAGTCCAGCTTGGGGCCGTAGAACGCACCTTCGCCTTCGTCCAGCGTATAGTCGTGACCCGTGGCCTTGATGGCGTTCTCCAGCGCTGCCTCGACGTGATCCCAGCTTTCCTCGGTGCCGACGCGCTTTTCGGGGCGGGTGGCAAACATTATCTCGAACTTTTCAAATCCAAGGTCTTTGTAGACCGAGGACAGGAAGTCGATGAACTTGGCGCATTCCGCCTCAATCTGATCTTCGGTGCAGAAGATATGTGCGTCATCCTGGGTAAAGCCGCGCACCCGCATGATACCGTGCAAGGCGCCCGAGGGCTCATAGCGGTTGCATGAGCCGAACTCGGCCATGCGCAGCGGCAGGTCGCGGTAGGACTTGAGGCCCTGATTGTAGACCTGCACGTGACAGGGGCAGTTCATCGGCTTCAGCGCGTTGATGGTTTTTTCGCGGGCATGTTCTTCATCGACTTCGACAATGAACATGTGTTCCTGGTATTTATCCCAGTGGCCTGAAGCTTCCCACAGTTTGCGGTCGACCACCTGTGGGGTGTTGACCTCGACATAGCCATCAGCGCGCTGTTTGCGGCGCATGTAGTCTTGCAGCTGAGTGTAGATGGTCCAGCCATTCGGATGCCAGAAGATCTGGCCGGGGGCCTCTTCTTGCATGTGGAACAGGTTCATTTCACGGCCCAGTTTGCGGTGGTCGCGCTTGGCGGCCTCTTCCAACATGGTCAGGTGGGCCTTCAGCTTTTCCTTGCCGGTGAAGGCGACGCCGTAGATCCGTTGCAGCATGGCGCGGTCACTGTCGCCGCGCCAGTAGGCACCCGCGATGGACATCAGTTTGAAACTGTCACCGGGCACCTGGCCAGTGTGGGCAAGGTGCGGACCCCGGCACAGATCCTGCCAGTCGCCGTGCCAGTACATACGCAGCGGCTCGTCACCGGGAATGGCGTCGATCAGCTCGACCTTATAGGGCTCATCATTGTCAGTGTAGAACTGGATCGCGCGGTCGCGGTCCCAGACCTCGGTGGTGACCGGCTCGCGCTTGTTGATGATTTTCTTCATCTCTTTTTCAATCACACCCAGATCTTCTGGAGTGAAAGGTTCAGCGCGGTCAAAGTCGTAATACCAGCCGTTGTCGATCACCGGGCCGATGGTGACCTTGGTGTCGGGCCAGAGTGCCTGTACCGCGCGGGCCATGATATGGGCCAGATCGTGGCGGATCAGTTCATTGGCCTGGGCCTCATCCTTGAGGGTGTGCAGGGCGATCGAGCCATCCGCTGGTATCGGCCACTGCAGATCCCAGTGCTGGTCGTTATAGGTGGCTGAGATCGCTTTCTTGGCCAGCGACGACGAAATGTCGGCGGCGACCTGAGCGGCGGTCACGCCTGCATCATATGAGCGTGCATTGCCATCGGGGAAGGTAAGGGAGATTTGGGCCATGTATTGGCACTCCTCGTCGGTTTGGCGCCCACTGAACGCCCGGTTGCGGGTATATGTGTTCAGCTGATTTGGCAGGAGAGTTGCTGGCTGTCAAGCGGGGGGCGCTGCCCCCGGCACCAATGGTGCCTCCCCCGGGATATTTTTAGC
Source organism: Parasedimentitalea marina (assembly GCF_004006175.1). Lineage (GTDB taxonomy): Bacteria > Pseudomonadota > Alphaproteobacteria > Rhodobacterales > Rhodobacteraceae > Parasedimentitalea > Parasedimentitalea marina. Next base: position 2,788,872 of record NZ_CP033219.1, on the reverse strand, counting down.
CAGATGAAAGGGATCCGGGGTTTGATCTAAGGCGTTGGCACGCCGCTGCGGATGGCGGTGGAAAAGCCAGAGCTGAGCCCGACCTCTGTGGCACGAGTTGTGATATGGGCCTGGGCGCGCAGCTCGGCCAGAGGCAGGTGGCTGGCCAGAACGCCGCGGTCGTAGGCGTAGGAGGGCAGGTAGCCATTGGCGATCACCCGCCAGTCCAGCGGAACCTCGTCAATAATGGTGCGGATCATCGACATCACCACGGTGGTGCAATTGGTGGTCAGCGAATTGTACCATTTGGGCCGCTGGGCCAGCGCATTGGCGGCCTGGACATATTGCAGCAGGAGGGAGCGGGCTTTGGCTGGTGTGGTCTTTATGCGGTAGAGTTGCACATCCTCACCGCGCAGATTGCTGCGGGTGCCGATCACGTCCCGCTCGTCGGCGGCGACAATCACCAGAGTGTTGTTTTTGAACAGATCAGCAAGCGGAGAGAAGCCGCCTCCGACCTTGCGGCGGACCTCGACCGACCAGGCGATGGGCGCGGCGTTGGCAAAGGTGAAGCTGACGATCATATGGGCCATCTCCGGCCCCGCCCAGTAGGACATGAACAGATCGACGCCCTGCAACTGGGACAGATCATACGCGCGTGTTTCCCATTGCGCGTTGGCTTGCGTGGGGCTGGTCCAGTCGAAATTGCGGACATCTGTCAGGGTTAAGGTATTTCCGCTGACTTGTCCGGTGACCTGGCGCGCGACATCGGGGGCCCAGTTTGCCAGGGACGGCGGGGTGAGGGTGGACCACCAGAACAGCACAGTGGCCAGAGCAAGGCAGAAGGTCGCCAAGGCACGCAATCGGCGCGGGGAGAAGAGGGCCACAATCACTGACAGTCCCAACACAGCGAAGCCACCAGCTAAAACAGCGCGGATTGGGGTGGCAAATGGCAACCGGTACCACAGGGCAAGCGTGGCCCAGGTCGCCAAACTGAGCAGGCCCAAGATAATGGCCGCTAATAGAAGAAGTCTCAGAATTTTGGTCACGGGGCACCTCAAAATGTTGCGACCTTATGGACCAGTTGGCGCAACATGCAAACAGTGGATGCCGCGAGGAACCCGCAATCACCGATTGCGGGACTAGGCCGCGCGTGTCACATCTGGGCCAAATCAGGGAGATCAGACATGTCCGCCACCGAGTTTTTCGACAGTCCACAGGGCCGCCGCATTGCCTATCATCGCAGTGAAGGGCAGGGCCCTTGGGTGGTTTTTCTGGGCGGGTTAAAATCCGATATGGAAGGCACCAAGGCGGTGCATCTGGAGGCCTGGGCCAAGGCGCAGGGACGGGCATTTTTGCGGTTTGATTATTCCGGCCATGGCGAAAGCTCGGGCACATTTGAGGAAGGCTGCATTGGAGACTGGCATGAAGATACCGTTGCGGTGATCGAAGCCCTGACCAAAGGCGCACTTGTACCAGTGGGATCATCAATGGGGGGGTGGCAGGCGCTTTTGCTGGCCAGGGCCCTGCCAGAGCGTATTCATGGTCTGGTCACCGTGGCTGCGGCGCCGGATTTTACCGAGGACGGCTATTGGGCGAGCTTTACGGATGCGCAAAAGCAGGCGCTGGAGGAGCTGGGCCATGTGGAACTGCCGAGCGATTATATGGAACCCTATATCATCTCGAAGCGGATGATCGAGGATGGGCGCAACAATCTGGTCTTGCGGTCGGATTTAAGCCTGCCCTTTCCGGTGCGGTGCCTGCAAGGAACGGCGGATACGGCTGTATCGACTGAAACGGCATTGCGTCTGGTGGATCACGTTGCCTGTGATGACATGCGGTTGACGCTGGTCAAGGGGGCGGATCACCGATTCTCGGATGCGGCTTGTTTGGCGTTGATCGAGGAGGCTGTTGTAGAAGTGTTGAGGGCCGCAGGTTGAGACGGTTTGGCAAATTGTTGGGACGGGGCCTGTTGGCCCTGGTCCTGATTGGCGCTGCTATGTGGCGTTTTGGTCCCTATGAACCGGTCGATCTCAATGCCGCGTTTGAACCGCGTCGTTTTGGTGAGGGCGTGCAGGTTTATTTTGAAAGCATTGAAAGCCGGTATGGCGACATCACTCCGGGGACCGAGAAACGGGTGATCTGGCGCGACGGGTTCAAAGAACAGCGCACGCCGATTTCGGTGCTGTATGTGCATGGGTTCTCGGCCACATCTGAAGAAATCCGTCCGGTGCCGGATCAAGTGGCTGAGACGTTGGGGGCCAATCTGGTGTACACCCGGCTGCGCGGCCATGGTCGGCCGGGTGCGGCACTGGCCGAGGCCACGGTCAATGACTGGATGATGGATCTGGCCGAGGGGCTGGCGGCGGCGCGGCAAGTGGGACACCAGGTGGTGGTGATTGCCACCTCGACCGGGGCGACCCTGGCCACGGCGGCGGCACTGGACGCTGAAATGTCACGGGATGTGGCCGCGATGATCTTTGTCTCGCCGAATTACGGGATCAATAATCCACTGACTCCGCTTCTGACATTGCCTGCTGCCCGATATTGGCTGCCGCCTTTTGTGGGGTCACAACGATCGTCGCCGGCGCGCAATATGGATCATGAAACCTATTGGACCAATACATACCCATCGGTTGCCGTGCTGCCGATGGCGGCGCTGGTTGACACTGTGGCGCAAATGGACGTTGGCAAGATCGACATTCCGGTGTTGTTTTGGCTGTCGCTGGAGGATCAGGTGGTGCGGCCGGATGTGACGGTTGAGATTGCCGGGCGTTGGGGTGGGGCCGTTGACATTCAAACGATTACCCTGAGTGGGGGGGACGACCCGAGCGCACATGTTATCGCCGGGGCGGTTAGGTCGCCTGCGCAGACGGATGCGGCGGTGACAGGGTTTTTAAAATGGTTGAAGACAAAAGGAATTGAATGATGGAACAACGCGTTAGCCTGATTACACTGGGTGTTGAAGACATGGAAAAAGCCGCTGCGTTTTATGAAGCGCTGGGCTGGAAACGGGCTGAGAGCCCGGATGGGGTGATTGCTTTTGATCTGATCTCGCAGACTTTGGGCCTGTATCCACTGCAGGCCTTGGCAGAGGAGGTCGGGTTGCCGGTGTCAGAGCTGGGCAAGGGTGGCGTTTCGTTGAGTTACAACACCCGGACCAAGGAGGAGGTAGCGCAGGTTCTGGCCGCCGCTGAAGCTGCTGGCGCTGAGATTTTGAAGGCAGCAGCGGATGTGTTCTGGGGTGGTCATCACGGGTATTTCAAGGCGCCGGACGGGCAGCTGTGGGAAGTGGCGCATAATCCGTTCTCAGAGCTTTCGGATGAGGGGGCGTTTCGCTGGAATGGATATTAAGGGGCGCTGCCCCCTCTTGCCGCTTTGGCGGCAATTCACCCCTGGGATATTTTTAGCCAGATGAAAGGGATCGGCGCAGGCTTTGAGGTGGTTTTCAGGTCAGATGGTATTGCCCTTGCGTGATGCGGGCGCGATACGCAAAGTGATGGTAGGGATTAAGCGATTGCAAGGGGTTGGGTAAATGGAGCAGGTAGATCAATTGTCGCGAGATCCTTTGGTTCTTTTGCCAGGAATGATGTGTGATGCGCGTGTTTTTGAGCCTCAGATCAGGGCGCTGTCGAGCCGGGTTCCGGTGATGGTCGCGCCGCTGCTGGGAGGGGAGCGGATAGAGGATATTGCCCTTCATCTGTTGCATCAGCTGCCGCAGCGCTTTGCGCTGGCAGGGCTGGCGATGGGGGGAAACGTCGCGATGGAGATTTTGCGCCGGGCGCCGGAACGGGTCAGTCGGTTGTGCCTGATGAGCACCAGTCCTTTGTCTGACACTCCGGCGCAGGCGGCCAATCGTGAACCCATGATTATTGGCGCGCGCACCGGGCGGATGGAGGATGTGCTGCGCCAAAACATGATGCCTGAGTATCTGGCACCGGGCCCGCAGCGGATAGAAATTCTAAATCAGGTGCATCAAATGGGGATGGAACTGGGGGAGGCGCTGTTTGTGTCGCAGACGCGGGCGTTGCAACGGCGGCGCGATCAGCAGGGCACCATGCGCAAGTGCAAGGTGCCGACGCTAATCCTGTGTGGTGAATATGATCAGCTGACGCCGGTGAAGCGGCATGAGTTTCTGGCTGAGCTGATCCCGGATGCCACGCTGGAAATTGTCACTGCTGCCGGGCATTTGCCAACGCTGGAACGGCCGGATGTGGTGAACCGGGTATTGGCGGAGTGGTTGGGTGGGTAAAAAAGCAAAACCAGTCAGCAGTCGTTCAACACTTTGACAACTTCACTCTTTGCTTAAAATGAGGCCATCGTATTTGGACATGGTTCTGCCACCCTTGTGTAGAGCATCGCCTATCGAATGGGCTAGCTGCACGCCAATCACAGCAATGGTTTCCCAATTGGGGAAGTGTGCCTGGCTACCCCAAATCAAATGACAGACTGCGTCGTCTTGGGTGTCGTACTTATCAGCATGAAACAAAGCGCCTTCAGGGGAGAGTTCAGAGCTTGGTTCGAACCATTGCTTGTTTGCATCGGACACTATGATCCAAACGCCACCGGTGACATCGTCAGTGTACTCGGACTGAAAATTGGCTGATATTTTCATCAGAGCATTTTGCCTGTTAAGTGAAAAATTGCCAGCAGACATATTAGGACTTCGGCCTATTACTTTACCCAATTTGTGAACAATTTTGGAAGAGATTATCAATGATACTTGAAACAAATGTAGAGGCTGTCGAAAAAACAGTTGCAACAACGATCCTTGGGATGGTTGAGGCGCTTAGAGTCGGGGCCATCGGCATTAGGGACGCAGAAAAGGTATTTTTTTCACCAGCAGTAATGCATTCACTAAGGACTCTAAAGGTAAGTGATGACTTGATAGAAGTTGTACATCTAGGCACTGAGCTTGAGGATGTAATCGAATGTGAGTCTCGTGCTTTCGAGGAGTGTTTGAATGAAATTTCAATCGGAGCGATAGCGTTTCTGAAAACCAAAGATGAACTGGATTTAAACTACTCAATGTGGCTCATGGACAAGATGATGAGGAAAGGGGAACTAGCCGTAGAGTAGGGCTGACGCCTTACGTGACAGACGTTCCAGTAAGGAGTGTTTGAGAAAAAATAGGTGTTGCGTACCTAATAGTGCTTAGCTCGTTCTTCTTTTGACAGGATCTTGGGTTCACTCACGGGCTCGCCGGTTTCGATATCAAAAAACGGCGTTTGGCGCCATTGGCCGGACAAGCGGCTGGTGGCCATGCGTTTGAAAATGCCAAGAACCATACCCGCAGCCCCTTTGGTCTTTGACGGCTTGCCGGGTTGCGGAATAAAGCCACGGGCGCGAATTTTTCCGAGGGCATCCTTATCGGCAAACAGATCAGCGCGCAGACCGGCAAAGGGCAGGGTTGGTTTGGCCAGAGTATTGGCAAAGGGCGTGCCACAGCAGCCGGCATACCAGCGCATTAGGCCTTTGGGGCTAAGGCGCATCAGTCGCAGGTGTTCGGCGCCTTTGGTGATCACGACATCCTCGGGTGACATCTGGAACAGATCGACTGGGCCGGGTGCCGGGTCAGATTGGCCGTGGTACAGTTCGGCCGCGCGGCAATCGGCGCAAAAACAGACGGCGCGGGTGCCGGTTTTGATGCCATGAGCAGTGACATGGCCCTGTAAGGCGCCACAATCGCAGGCAAAGGATTGCTGGGTTGCCGTGGCCATGTCGCTAGGCCGCCGAGTTCTTGTTGGCCGGTTTGCGCTTTGTCTTGGCCTTTGTCTTAGGTTTTTCTGCAGGCTTGGAGTGGCGACTGTTGGCATCCATGAAGTCAATCACCAGGGGGCGGATGTTGTTGCGCCAGCTTCGGCCAGCAAAGATGCCATAGTGGCCTGCGCCGGGTTCCACATGGCTGGCCTTTAGATTGTCATCAAGCCCGGTGCACAGGTCTAGGGCCGCGATACATTGACCGGGGGCCGAGATGTCGTCATTGGCGCCTTCAACCGTTTTGACCGCGACATCGGTGATCTTGGAAAAGTCGACTTTGTGCCCGGCGACGGTAAAATCATTGCGGGCAATCTCGCGGGTTTTGAAAATACGTTCGACGGTGGACAGATAGAATTCGGCTGGCATGTCCATTACCGCCAGATACTCATCATAGAACCGGTTATGGGCATCGTGATCTGAGGCCTCGCCTTTGGCGGCGCGCTGGATCTGGTCGGCAAAGGCCTTGGAATGGCGCTCACCGTTCATTGAGATGAACGAGGATAGCTGCAGGAGGCCGGGATAAACCAGTCGGCCAACACCAGAGTGCTTGAAACCAACCCGCTGGATCATGGTTTCCTCGAGCTGGCCCATGGTGACGCGGCGGCCAAAGTCAGTGACCTCGGTTGCGGCGGCGTCAGGGTCAACCGGGCCACCAATCAGGGTCAGCGAGTTGGGCTGTGCGGCTGGGTCCTGTTCGGCCAGATAGGCGGTTGCGGCCAGCGCCAGAGGCACCGGCTGACAAACTGCGACCACATGGGTTTCAGGGCCCATCTCACGCATGAAATCAACCAAATAGAGGGTGTAATCTTCGACGTCGAATTTACCGGCGGACACCGGGATGTCGCGGGCGTTATGCCAATCGGTGACATAGACTTCGCAGTTGACCATCAGGCTTTTCACGGTGGAGCGCAGCAACGTAGCATAATGGCCGGACATCGGCGCCACCAGCAGGACCTTGCGGGGTTGTTCTTCGCGCCCAACGACCTTGAAATGCAGGAGATCGCCAAATGGGCGTTCCACAACCGCGTTGATGTCGACCAGATGATCCTTGCCGTCTTCGCAGGTGAAAGTGCGGATACCCCAGTCGGGCTTGACCGCCATACGCTCAAAGCTGCGTTCTGCGACTTCGCCCCAAGCGGCCATCCAGTTCAGCGCCGGATTTGGGATAGCAGAGAACATCGGATAGGATGCCATTGATCGAGCCGTCGCGCCAAACCACTGATTGGCATTACGGGCCGTTTCCATCATATCGTAGGTCATCATATAACGCATGCTTGTATCCCTCAATATTTGCCCGTGTAATGGGATGATATAAATCGATCCGCTCGGACTATTCGCCGCTTTGCTCTATCATGGTGACGACATTATTCTGCATAGCAGAAAATTAAGGGGAATTCCTTAAAATGACAACTAGTGATGATTTTGACCCAATGCGCTCTGCGGAACACATTGAAAAGCTTCAAAGAAATATGGATCACGTCGAGAAGCTATCACAGCGATTGATCGAAGTGATGGCCCACAAGAAAGCCCATAACACGGCTTTGGATGGACCGAATCAAGATCTGTTTGCACGCGCAGCAACGTCATATTGGGCGGAATCGGTGCAAAACCCGGCCAAGCTGCTGGAACAACAGATTGAATTCTGGGGCAAATCGGTGATGAATTTTGCCGAAGCGCAACAGGCTTTGACGGATGGCGCGGTGCAAGACGCCGGAGCCAGCCCGGTTGACCGGCGTTTTGCCAATCCAATGTGGCAAAACAATCCCTATTTCCACTTTATCAAACAGCAATACCAGACCAACGCCGCTGCGATCCGCCAATCGGTAGCAGATGTTGAGGATCTGGAAGCGACCGACAAGACCCGGCTGCGCTATTTTGCCGATCAGATTGTTGACTTGATGGCGCCCACCAATTTTCTAGCAACCAACCCGGATGCGCTGGAAAAGGCGGTTGAGACCGAAGGCCAGTCGCTGGTGGATGGGTTGGAAAATCTGGTGGCAGATCTTGAGGCCAATGACGGTGAGTTGATCGTGAAACTGGCCGATGAGAGCGCCTTTGAGCTGGGCGTCAATATTGCCACCTCTGAGGGGGAAGTTGTCTATCGCAACCGGATGATGGAGCTGATCCAATACAGCCCGACAACCGAAACAGTTCATGAGACGCCAATCGTGCTGTTCCCGCCGTGGATCAACAAGTTCTACATCCTGGACCTGAAGGCCCAGAACAGTCTGATCAAATGGGTGGTCGAGCAGGGCTATACACTGTTTGTGGTCTCCTGGATCAACCCGGATGACGGCTATGCCGAGGTGGGCATGGAAGACTATGTTCAGGACGGTTTCCTGACCGCGTTTGAAGTGGTCAAAAAGATTTGTAAGGTCAAACAGGTCAATGCGGTGGGGTATTGCATCGCGGGCACGACGCTTAGTTTGACCTTATCGCTGTTGAAACAGCGCGGTGACACGTCAGTTAAATCGGCAACTTTCTTTACTGCGCTGACGGATTTTGGCGATCAGGGGGAGTTCACGCCATTCCTGCAGAACGATTTTATCGACGGCATTGAGGCTGAAGTGAATGAGGTCGGCCTGCTGCGCTCCTATATCATGGCGCGCACATTCTCGTTTCTGCGCTCAAACGATCTGGTCTATGCGCCGGCCATACGCAGTTATATGATGGGGCAGACACCGCCGGCTTTTGATCTGTTGTATTGGAATGGCGACGGGGCCAACCTGCCAGCCAAGATGGCGGTGCAATATTTACGCGGGCTGTGTCAGCGCAACGAATTTGCCGGTGACGGGTTTGAACTGATGGGGCACAAGCTGCGGCTTAGCGAAGTTGACGTGCCTTTGATGTCGATCACCTGCGAAACTGACCACATAGCGGCTTGGAAAGCCTGCTATCAGGGGGTTCAGCAGATGGGCTCGCGCAGCAAAAGCTTTATCGTGTCGCAGTCGGGCCATATCGCCGGCATCATCAATCCACCCAGCAAGAAGAAATATGGCCATTATACCAATGCCAATTTGAAGCAGGATGCGGATGGCTGGTTTGAGGGCGCAGAGTTCCACGAGGGCTCGTGGTGGCCGCGCTGGCAGACCTGGCTGAAAAAGCGATCAGGCAAGCAGATTGAGGCGCGTGAACCGGGCGATTCGGATCATCCACCGCTGGCTCCCGCCCCTGGGACATATGTAAAGCTCAACGCAAGGCGCTGATATTATTGGTTTTACGGAAATTTTCTGCACTGCAGCAAGAAAAATCTTGAAATGCTGCGATGCAGAAAGTATATAGTTCTCATGCTGAGCAGGCGGGATGGTCCCGACGGCGGCACACTGAGGATTTGGAACTATGGCTATGAACCAAGACTTTACCGCCGTCATGAAAGACATGATGGGTGCATTTCCTGTCGATACAGGTGCAATGGAAGACGTGTATAAGAACACCGCTGCCTTGAACGAAAAACTGTCGAACGTTGCTCTGAGCGCGGCTGAGAAATCTGCTGAAGTCTCTGGCAAATGGACCAAAGAAACTTTGGACAAGCTGAGCGGCATGTCACAAGCCAAAGCTGATCCAGCCGACTACGCCAAAGCGGTCACTGATTTCGCCAGTGCCTCGGCTGAAGTTGCGGCTGAAAACATGGCTGCCTTTGCTGAGATCGCCAAGAAAGTTCAGATGGAAACTGTTGAGCTGATGATGTCTGCTGGTAAAGACCTGGGCGAAGAAGCTTCGGCTGCCGTCAAAAAGGCCACAGCTGATGTGACCACCGCAGCTAAGAAAGCTGCTGCTAAGTAATAGAATTTCACGGGCGGCACCGGCTCCTCCCTCTAGGTGTTCCCGCGATGATGGGCAGGTCGTAAGACCTGCCCATTTTTCGTTTTGGCAGAGACCTGTGGACGTGATTTGAAGTTAGAAATCAGCAGCCTGAAAATGTGTGTGATGCGGCGTCCAGCCACAGTCTCTTTGAAGTTTCGCTGCAGACATCTGTTGATCCAGGGTCGGGCCCTCGGCCCAATGGCCGTATTTGGCAAGTACATGTTTTAGAGTGCGGATCACATATCCTGCCTGATGGTGGTTGCGTCGCGCAATTTCGGTCACGATGCCAGACACTTTGGCCCCGGATTCAGCAGCGACATTATAATCACCGGTAAGAGAGGGGTCCTCAAGGAGCAGGCGGTAGGCCACAGCAAGATCCTGGCGATGAACCAGTGGCCACCGGGTATTGATGCTGCCCCAGACTTCGATCGGAACGTCGGCCTGCGCCTGTTGAATGAAACGCGAAAAAACGCCACCGTCTTGATGGTAGACCATTGCCGGGTGCACCACGGCAGCAGACACCTGCGGCGCGTCGGTTAACATCCGACTGTTCTGGGTCATCCAGGCGAACGATGGGATCGGACGCAGGCGACGGGTCTCGCAGGCGACCGTGTCACCGGTGGCCCCATAAAGCCAGCAGCCACCGGTATAAAGCAGTCGCAAGCTGGTCTGCCGCAGGGCTGCCTGTGCCAGTATTGCGGTTAAGGCCCGCGCATCCACTTGGGCCATGTCAGTGCCAAAAGTGGCCGCCAGCTGGATCACTCCATCGACCTGAGCAATCAAGTGGCTCCAGTGTTCAGGTTCTCGCAGATCCCCACGATAGGGGGTTACGCCCAGCTGTGTGAGCTTTTGATCCGACAGGGTTGAGCGGCTGAGGCCGATGACGCTGTGGCCATTTTTGACCAGCTCGGCTGTCACTGCGGTGCCGATTGAACCCGTTCCACCCAAAATCAGAACTTCCATGAGGACCCCATTGTTGATTGCCTTTGGGGGGTATCTGTAAAAGCTCAAGTCTACTTTAGGTCAAGAGAATAATATCAGTGGCCACGAAGAAATCGACGTTGGTCATTTTGGATGTGATTTTCACTAGATGAAGAATGAGACATTAGGGTGGTACAATGCTTTCTTTTTGTGCTGCGCTCGCATAGGCTTTGCTGCAATGCATCAATAGCCGGGAGAATTGACATGGCGGAGAAGGATAAACCCTTGCTGATTAAGCGCTATGCAAGTCGTCGGCTGTATAACACCGAGACCAGCGATTACGTCACGCTAGAGGATATCGCCGGTTTTATCCGCGAAGGCCGCGAAGTTCAGATCATTGATCTGAAGTCCGGTGATGACCTGACACGGCAGTATCTTTTGCAAATCATTGCCGAGCATGAAAGCCGGGGCGAGAATGTCTTGCCGGTGGATGTGCTGAACGATTTGGTGCGCAGTTACATGGTGCCGGGCGGTGGGATAATGCCGCAGTTCCTGCAAAGCTCGTTTGACATGCTGCGCGACAGCCAGTCGCAGATGACCGAGACCATGACTGCGATGAACCCGATGGCGCAGATCCCGGGGTTTGAGGCGTTGAAGGCGCAGCAAGAGACCTTTTTAAAAGCAATGAGCGGCGCCATGGGCGGCGGTTGGCCCGGCGCTGCGCGGGAAGAAGAAAAACCTGCGGCGAGCGGCGGCGAGGGGCTTGATGATATCAAGAAACAGCTGGCTGAATTGCAGGACAAGCTGTCGAAGCTGAAATAACCGTCTTGTAAGGTGTGCGTGCCGGCACGCACCCTGTGATGATTCCGTTGGGGGTGACTGGTGTCAGGCGGCTGCCCGGTCTTTGGCCTCGATCGCCGAGTCGAGCAGGATATCCACAATCACGTCCAGCTCGGCCTGTGTCAAACGGACAGGCAAACGCACGTCGCAGGCCTTCATCAACATAGCACGGGTTTGCGGCAGTTCGGGCAGGTCCTGCAGGAATTGCCAGTTCCAAAAGGCGCGGGCGTTGTCATTGGACAGGCCGAAAATCTGTACTTTGACACCGCGGGCTTCGGTTGCTGCCGCGAAGCACTGGACCTCTTGCGCATCCATGTTGACCAGATTGAACTGGATCGAATCCGGTGCGCGCACTTCGGGTGGAAGCGGCGCTGGCACGTGGAGCACTGGCGAAGCGTTCAGCCGCTCGGCGACATAGTCGTGGTTGGTGCGGCCATCGCGAACCCGGCGCATCAGCTCGGGCAATTGCGGGCGGATCACGGCTGCCGACAGGTTGCTCATCCGCAGGTTATACAGCGGCAACTGGTTCTGCCATTTGGCAAAGGCCTGCGCCAGATCGGGAGAGTTGTCGCCTCGGGGGCCTTTGTGTTTTTGCCAATTGTGTTCATAGGCGCCGGACATGATCACCGCACGGGCCACCAGATCAGCATCATCCGTGATCAGGATGCCACCTTCGCCTGCGTTGATCATTTTGTAGGATTGAAACGAGAAACAGCCGATGCGGCCAAGGGTGCCGATGTTTGCACCGTTCCATGTGGTGCCAAGCGAATGGGCTGCATCCTCGATCACCGGAATGTCACGGGCCTCGCATAGGGCCAGAATGGCATCCATATCCGAGGTATGACCGCGCATGTGGCTGATCAGCACGGCTGAGATATCCTGGCTTAGCTTGGCCTCAAAATCGGTCAAATTGATGCGGTAGTTCTCGCCGACTTCGCACAGGACCGGGATGCAATTGGCATGCACAACCGAAGACGGGACAGCAGCAAAGGTAAAGCCCGGAATCAGCACCCGTGCGTCGCGGGGCAGGTCCAAAGCCATCAGAGAGAGAAACAGCGCTGCCGAGCAGGAAGAAACCGCCAGCGCGTATTTGCTGCCCAACAGCTCGGCAAATTCTTGCTCCAGTAGAGCGACAGGCGCATTCTGTGGCGCCGTATAGCGAAACAAATCCCCAGATGCCATCAGGGCATCGATAGCCTCGCGGGCCGCAGCGGGGATGGGTTCGGCGTCATGTACGTTAGGAACTTGCATCGTATTTCAAAATCCTGAATTAAACCTGTTGAATAAGTAAAACAATGTGGCGCAGGTGCCAAGAGGTTTCTGACCGGTCAGAGTGTTTTGTGTGAAATTTCAAACAACTATTGAGTGTGGCGCCATTCCGCAGATCTTGGATCAGATCCCTAGGCGATCGCGCAGGGCGTACCAAGTCATTGCCAGAACCAGCAGTGGCGAGCGCAAGCTGGAGCCACCGGGGAATGACGGTGCAGGCACCCGTGCCATGGTCTCAAACCCGTCAGCCTGGCCCTGAATTGCCAGCGCCATAAGTTGACCGGCATGGGTGGCGGTGCCAACGCCGTGACCAGAATACCCCGAGGCAGACAGGACATTGGGTGAAAGACGGGCCAGATAAGGCATCCGTTTCATGGTAATGCCCAGGGTGCCGCCCCAGGCGTAATCGACTTTGACATCATGCAGATGCGGAAAGACCTGTGTCATTGGCTTGCGAACCACGGCTTCGATATTTGACGGAAACTTGTAACCGTAGCTTTCGCCACCACCAAACAGCAGCCTTTTGTCGGCACTTAGCCGGAAGTAATTGACCACAAACCTGCTGTCGGCCACGGCCACATCCTGCGCCAGTACCTTGGCGGCATCATCGCCAAGCGGTTCGGTTGCGACAATGAAATTGTTGATGGGCATGACCCTTGCGGCCACTTGTGAATTGAGCCCACCAAGATAGCCATTGCAGGCCAGAATCAGATGATCCGCTGTGACGCGGCCTTGGTCAGTTCTGACTTTAACCTGTGGCCCCGGTTCGATGTCCACAACTTCGCTCTGCTCGCAAATGCGCGCACCCGCCGCTGCCGCCGCCTGAGCCAGTCCCAGCGCATAGTTCAGCGGATGTAGGTGGCCAGCTCCGTGGTCCAGAATCCCACCACGATAATCGGGAGAGGGGCACATCTGATGGCAGGCCTGTTGATCAAGGATGTCTAGAGATTCATAGCCATAGCGATCCTGCAGGTGTGCCCCGTAATCGTGAAGATGCGCAACGTCTGCGGCACTGGATCCGGTCCAGGCCACACCGGGCTTCAGGTCGCATTTAATATCATGGCGTTGGATCAGAGATTTCACCAGATCCTTGGCCTCTTCGCCCAATTGCCACAGTTTTGCGGCCTCGGGGTCGCCCATCAGTGCCTCTAGCCCCTGTTGATCCAGACGCTGCCCACTGCCCAACTGGCCGCCATTGCGCCCCGAGGCGCCAAAACCCACCCGGTGTGCCTCAAGCAGAACAACACTAAGCCCGGCCTCGGCCAGATGCAGCGTGGCAGACAATCCTGTATAGCCGCCGCCAACGATGCAGACATCTGCACGAACGTCGCCATCCAATGCGTCAAAACGATTCAACATGTTGGCCGTCGCGGCGTACCAACTGTCCGGATACAGGCCCTTACGGTCATTGCTGTGCAGCAGGTTCAAGCCCATTTCCATCACCCCGGTTCCGTCTGCGCGTTTAGTGCGATGCGCCTCGGATGTTAATTTTGTCAAAAACATTCAAATCGCCACGGCACTGGTTTTGATCTGCCGTGGCGGTTCTAACTTAGACGTTCAGCAGTAAGTGCTCGCGTTCCCAGGGAGAGATCACCTGCAGAAATTCGTCATATTCAGCCCGCTTCACAATTGAATAGACCCGGGCAAAATCTTCACCCAAGACACCGTGTAGCGCTTTGGCCTCGTCGAACATGTCCAGCGCGTCGCCCATCACGCGGGGGATATCTTCGTCGGCGGCATAGGCGTCGCCCTTGAACTGTTTGCTGGGGCGGTTTTCTTCCACCAATCCCAAATAACCACAGGCCAGCGAGGCGGCGATGCCCAGGTAGGGGTTGCAATCCATACCGGCAATGCGGTTCTCCACCCGGCGTGCATTCACACTGGACAAAGGCACCCTGATTCCGGTGGTCCGGTTGTCGCGGGCCCAGCTTAGGTTGATTGGGGCTGCGTGATCTTTCACATAACGGCGGTAAGAATTCACATAAGGCGCCAGGACTGCAATTGCCGAGGGCAGATGCGTCTGCAAGCCACCAATAAAGTGGTAGAATGCGTCTGTTTCCCCCCCCTGTGGTCCGGAGAAGATATTCTCGCCGGTCTCAATGTCCAGAATCGAGTGGTGGATATGCATGGCCGAGCCCGGTTCATTGGCGATGGGCTTGGCCATGAAGGTAGCATAGCAATCGTGCCGCAACGCCGCTTCACGGATTAGCCGTTTGAAATAGAACACCTCATCCGCCAGCTTGACCGGGTCACCGTGCACCAGGTTGATCTCAAGCTGACCGGCGCCGCCCTCTTGGGTGATACCGTCGATTTCAAAACCCTGGGCCTCGGCAAAATCGTAGATGTCGTCAATCACCGGGCCAAATTCATCAACGGCCGTCATCGAATAGGCCTGACGGGCGGCGGCTGGGCGGCCCGAGCGGCCCATCATGGGTTTGATTTCCTGCAGAGGGTCGGTGTTGCGGGCTACCAGGAAAAACTCCATTTCTGGTGCGACAACCGGCTTCCAACCCTTGGCGGTATAAAGATCAACCACCCGCTTCAAAACGTTGCGCGGAGAAAAGGGGATTGGCTCACCAGCGCTGTCAAACGCGTCATGGATGACCTGCAGGGTCCAGTCGCCAGTCCAGGGCGCCGCTGTTGCGGTACTCATGTCAGGGCGCAGAACCATGTCTTTTTCGATGAACCCACCATCGCCTGCGGCTTCCCCCCAGTCACCGGTGACCGTCTGATAGAAGATGCTGTCGGGAAGGTGAAAATAATCCTGCCGGGCGAACTTCGATGCAGGGACAGCCTTGCCGCGCGCAATGCCGGGCAGATCCGAGACAATGCATTCAACTTCGTCAAGGCGACGGCCTTCAAGATAGCTCTTAGCGGCGTCGGGCAGGCTGTTGCTCCAGTCGGACATTACGCTCTCTCTTTCTTTAAGAAATCGGCCATGAAATTGGCAATCTTGGCGGAATCAACCGGCCCGTCCAAGCCTTCACTTGCTGCGTCAAGACGGGCATCGGGGACCACGCCACGGCCTCGTTTCTCGATGAGCCCGGCGATGAATTCCGAGTTGAACTCAGGGTGCGGCTGCAACGTCCAGATCGTGTCGCCATAGGCCAGAATGCCGTTTGCACAGGTCTCATTTCCAGCCAGAACACGCGCACGTGCTGGCCGCTTGGTGACCTGATCCTGATGCCAGGCATTCAGGGCCAGCTCTTTGCCGTCATGTTGGTAATTTACCCGGCCGACAATCCAGCCCCCCTCAAATTTTTCGACCCTACCACCCAGCGCCTTGGCGATGATCTGGTGGCCGAAGCAAATACCAAGCAGCGGCAGGCCTTTGGTGTCGATGGCGCGGATGAGATCCTCAAGCGGCGCTATCCAGTCGTGACCGTCGTTGACGCCGAACTTTGATCCGGTAATCAACCAGCCATCTGCCGCTTCGGGGCCAGTGGGAAAGACGCCATCCAAAACCGCATAGGTCTCGAACTCAAAACCATGGCCGTCCAGCAGCGTGCGAAACATCTGGTCTAAGTTTCCAGCTGTTTCTATCAGCTCGTCCGGCGCGTGGCCGGTTTGCAGAATTCCGATTTTCATAAGTCACCTGAATTTGATCAAATTTAGCCTAGCCGAGGCTTTGAACTCGGGCAAGAGGTCTCAGACTGTTTCCAACAGGGACAGCCAGTGGGTGTCAGCGGGGCGTTGCTCAAACAGTGCCAACTCTTGCCGTTTGGTCATCACCAGATTTTGGATTGCCATGGGGGGGAGTATCCGTGCGATCAGCGGATCGGCTTCAAATGCATCGATGGCAGCGCCCCAGTCTGCGGACAGTTGCGGCAGGTCTGTGGCCTCATATGCGTTGCCCTGGATCGGTGCCGGCGGCACCATTTTGTCTTCGATACCGACCATCGCGGCCCCCAGAACCGTGGCCAGCATCAGGTAGGGGTTGACGTCACCACCCGCCACCCGATGTTCGACCCGCCGCGCCTTGGACGGGCCGCCGGGAATGCGAATGGCTGTGGTGCGGTTTTCATACCCCCATGCGGCACCCGTCGGGGCATGGGCCCCAGGCACCAGCCGGTCATACGAGTTGCCGTGCGGCGCGAATATCAATGTGCTGGCAGGCATTGCAGCCAAACAACCCGCCACAGCGTGTTGCAGCAAGTCAGACCCCGCTTCGCCGCCATCATCAAACACGTTGATGCCGTCCTGATCGACAACAGAAAAATGCACATGCATGCCGTTGCCGGCCTCATCCGCATAGGGTTTGGCCATGAATGTCGCGGCAAATCCGTGCTTGCGTGCGATGCCCCGGACCATGGTTTTGAACAACCAGGCATCATCGGCGGCGCGTAACACGTCTTGATGGTTCAGGTTGATTTCGAACTGACCCAACCCCCCTTCGGAAATCGCAGTCTGTGCTGGAATGTCCATCGCGGCCGAGGCTTCGTACAGGTCGGTAAAGAAGGCATCAAAGGCGTCCAGCTCCGCCAGAGAAATAATGGCATGACTGTCCAAAACCCGCCCCGTCAGCGGGTTTATGGGGGGGGCGGGTTGCGGGCCACTGGCGTCTACCAGGTTGAACTCCATTTCGGTGGCGGCCATCACAGTCCAACCGCGATCGCTATAGCGTTTCAGAACTGTTTCCAACACGTGGCGCGGATCGCCCAGAAACGGTGCGCCGTCTTCGTGATGCAGGGTCATCGGCACCAGGGCAGACGGGCTGGAGAGCCAGGGCATCGGCACTGGGTCACGGTTGGTGGGCTGCAGAATGCCATCGGCATCTCCGGTTTCAAACACCAGCGGGCTGTTGTCGATGTCGCTGCCCCACAGATCCAGGTTCAGGGCCGACAGCGGCATCCGTGCACCGCCATCCTTTAGCTTGGTGGCTGCCGCGGCGGGCATACGTTTGCCCCGCATCTGACCATTCAGATCACATGCGGCAATTCGGATGGTGCTGAGACCAGACAGATCCATGATGGGCTCCCTTAATGCTTGGGAGAGGTTTAGCGCAGGATGCGATCCGCGCCAAGATAATTTGATCAAAAGTTTGCGTGCTGTGTGATTGCGGCGCCAAATTGCCGCTGATCCAAGCTTGTTTCTGGCAAAAACACCAACGCCTTCTGGTCCCTAAGCGGGGTCAGAAGGCGTGTACTTTCGATCTCTGGCCTCACCGGATCAGGTTCATCCGCAATTTCATCTTGCTGCGCCGCGCCTTTGGCAAGTGACGGTTCAAACGCTTGTTCACATGACCACATATCCCAATGATCGCCAGTGTCAGCAGGATAAAATAGAACGCCAGGATTGGGTAGGGAACAAACGGATTGAAAGTTTTGTCAGCGAAATAGTTGGCATAATACAATGCGTCGCCTTTTTGCCGCCATGTGGGAAATCCCGAAAAATAGACCAGAGTGGTCGCATGGAACATAAAGATCGCTTCGTTGGTATAGGCAGGCCAGGCCAGCCTCATCATGGTTGGCCAGGTGATCCGGCGGAACCTGGACCAGCCCGTCATACCATAGGCATCCGCCGCGTCGATGTCACCTTTGGGGACCGTGCGCAGGGCCCCATAAAAGATCTCGGCGCTATAAGCGGAGGTATTGAGAAACAACACCAGTAGCGCACCCAGCCAGGCCGAGGTCAGCGGCGAAAAGAACGGATTCGCAGTTTTCAGTTGCAGGAACAGGAAATAGGCAAAGAAGAACTGGATGAAAAGCGGCGAGCCGCGAAACAGGAAGATGAACCATTCGGCGGGTTTTCGATAGATTGGATTTTGGGCGCTTTTAGCGACGGCCAGGGCGGTGGCCAGAAAAAACCCTGCCACAATTGCCAGGACGCCAAAGTAGACATTCCAGATCAGGCCAGAGCCAATCAGCGTAAATTGCTCACATAGAGTAAAGTCACTGCGCGGCAGCAGCCGTTCACCCATTCCAAGAGATCGCAGGCCATAGTCCTGCAGGGTTTGAAAACAGCTCATGACGCTTTCCTTTGTGCTGCACCACCCACGGTGGCTTGACCATGCGACAATCGGTTCGTGAGCCGGTCAAGAAACACTTCGGACACTTTGGTGAAGGCCAGATAGAACACCAGCAACCCCAGGAAATACCACATGCGCCAGTCGTCATGCGGATAGGCGGTGAACTTGGCGGTTTTGCTGCCTCCCAGCTCACGGGCCCAATAGACGATGTCTTCGACTCCCAGCAAGAACAGCAGTGGTGTGGCCTTGATAAGAACCATCCAAAGGTTGGAGAGGCCGGGCAGGGCGTAGACCCACATCTGCGGCACCAGAATACGCCAGAATGTTTGGCGATGGGTCATGCCATAGGACTCGGCGGTTTCGATCTGTGCATGGGGCACAGCGCGCATGGCCCCGAACAAAACATTGGCAGCAAAGGCACCAAACACGATGGCAAAGGTCAGCACCGCCAGCGTGAAGCCGTATGTTTCGTGCATCCATTGTGGTGAAGTGCCCAGAGGCATTTTTGCTATAGTGCAAACGACAAAATCGCTGCCCTGGCGAATGGGTTGATCCCAATCCGGGCATTTGACCTGATGGCGCAGCCACTCAATACCCTGATCCAACGCAATCACAAAGAACAGGAAGAACGCAATGTCCGGTACGCCGCGGACGATGGCGATATAGCCTTTGCCCAGCCAGCTTAGCGGTGCAAATCGGGCACGCGCCGCCATGGCCCCACCAAAGCCAAAAAGCATCGCAGTGGGGGCGGTGATCGCCAGCAACAACAGGACCGTTCCAAAAGACATATAGAAGGACGCATGTTTCCCTGTGGTCAGGTAACACGACAGCCATTGGAAACCTTCCAACACTGAGGGGTCAGAGCAATAAGAGAAAATGGCAGACCTCGTCGTCTAATTTGTATTTCACATTAGGAAACAAAGGGGAGCATTGCCCCCCTTTGCTATTGAGCGTGTCAGTTAAGGCGACGGCTTACCAGGTGCCGCCAACTTCCCACTTAGAGATCAGCGTGTTCAGTGTGCCATCCTCTTTCATCGAGGAAATCGCAGCATCAAACTTGCCGCGCAGCTCGCTATCGCTTTCACGGAACGCCATGCCGATGCCGCCACCCAGAGCAACATCTTCGCCGACGAACATCAGATCCGATTCTTCGACTACGGGCTCCAGATAGTCCTTGTCAGCGATGACAGCGTCTGCTTCGCCTGCTTTGACGGCAGCGATGGTTTCGTCCGGGGTGGGGTATTCAACCAGAGTAGCACCAGAATCAACCACGTGGTTGGATTGAATTGTCGCCGTCTGAGCCGCAATAATGCCGCCAGTCAGGTCAACGTCAGCAGACAGTGCTGCGTAGGCCGATGGCGAGGGTGGGGTGTAGCCCTGAGTGAAGTCGACAACTTCCTCACGTTCGGCTGTAATGGACATGCCAGCGATAATGGCATCGTAGTTGCCGGACACCAGGTTGGGGATGATCGAATCCCAGTCATTGGTGACCCATTCGCAAGTCAGCTCAGCGCGTTTACACAGTTCGTCACCCAGCTCGCGCTCGAAACCGTCGACTTCGCCGGCATCGTTGATGAAGTTATATGGAGGGTAAGCACCCTCGGTGCCCAGACGGACGGTATCGGCCATTGCAAAGCTGGCGCTCAGGGCCAGAACAGCGGTGCCCAAAAATAGTGATTTCATGAAATTACTCCCATTTTTTTGTGGTTATTATAGTTAGGTTCAGTGACGTGTGGCGGCCAGAAAGCCGCGCAACCGTTCGGATTGGGTATTGCCAAACACCTCGTCTGGCGATCCCTTTTCTTCGACCAGGCCCTGGTGCAGAAACACGACAGTGTCTGACACATCGGCGGCCAGTTTCATGTCGTGGGTGACGATCAGCATTGTGCGACCTTCGGCGGCCAGATCTTTGATCACCTTGACCACTTCCTGTTCTAGTTCAGGATCGAGTGCCGAGGTCGGCTCATCGAAGAGCAACGCCTGAGGTTCCATGCAGAGGGCGCGGGCAATTGCGGCGCGTTGCTGTTGGCCACCGGACAGTTGGGCCGGGAAAGCATCGCATTTATCGCCAATACCAACCTTGTCCAGATAGCGGCGCGCTTCGACCTCTGCCTCGGCTCGGTCGCGGCCCAACACGGTGACCGGTGCCTCCATTACGTTTTGCAGGATTGTCATATGGGCCCACAGATTAAACTGCTGGAACACCATGCTGAGATTGGTCCGGATGCGCAGAACCTGCTTGGAGTCCGAGGGGCGACGGGCCAGGCCCTGGCCGTTCCATGAGATGGGTTCACCTTTGAACAAGATATCGCCCTGTTGGCTGTCTTCCAGCAGGTTACAGCACCGCAGCAAGGTGGATTTACCAGACCCGGACGAACCGATCAACGATACCACGTCGCCTCGATGGGCAGCGATATCAACTCCCTTGATGACTTCAAGGTCGCCATAAGATTTGTGCAGGCCGCGAATTTCCAGAACAGGTGCTGTGTCAGTCAAGGTCAATATCATCCGGTAACTGTTATGTTGGCGCTAGTATTGGACCTAATTACAACGCCATTGCAACGTGCAATACGGTAGATCCCTGCGTCAATCCGTCGTTTTGTCGGTCTGGAGTACCAGATCGGAAGGTCAAATGCACTCGACCCCGTCAACGCCCAGTCAAAATATGCTGGCGCCACCATGGCTTGTGCACTGGCTTTGTCGTTCCATTTGCGCTGCCAATTGGTGACTATGTTTTTAGAGGACCTGTTTCAAGGAAGCTCTCACCATCAGAAAACTGTCACAAACCGGGGTCACGTCCCTGATGCACCATCAAAGCGGGCCCCAAAGGCGTTGGGACAGCCAGGTAATCGGCAGCGGGAATCGCCAGCAGACCCTTCAGGTGTAGCGTGTCCCTATGGTCTTGGGAGAGGTCGGAAATAGCAGTCTTGATCGCCATAAACAAAGGTTTGGCATCGCGACCCATGGCGGTGATATAGGGCAACACCGGGGTGGGATCCGTCCGGTCAATCACCACCAGATCAGTGGCAAAGCCGTCGTACTTCTGAATGAGCTCCCAGGTCAGCGAATCCAGAGACGCAAAATCGGCACGGCCTTCGGCCACAGCCAGCGCCGAGTCCTGATGGCTGCCGCTTTCCAATAGGTCACCGGGCATCAGGTGCCGGGCGCGGAGATGCGTGATTGGCGCCGACCAGCCAGATTGAGACAGAGCCTCGTTATAGGCAAAGCGTTGACCGTCAAATTCTGCAAGTGCGGCCCCCTGTCGGGTTTTGTGGGCCACGATGACACTATTGTAATAACCTGGCGGGCAGCCCGGCAGGCCATAGTCTGGCGATCCGACCAGCTGGACTTCGCTGTAAAGACGGGTGCGGTAGGGCATGCCGCAGGTCTGTGACAACAGTAAATCGGGCGATCGCCAGATCTCCCAAAAATCGACACCACGTGTCAGGCTGTCAGGGCCGTTGCCCAGCTGTGCTTGAATCGCAGACCAGAACGCGTCATTGGCTGCCGCTGTTTCAGGCCGGTCATACATCCCAAGATGAGCAATCACAGTGCTTTCTCCACACGCTGACGCGCCTGAGCGCTGTCGATATCGCTGACACCCAGAAGATTGGCGGAGAGGCGTAATATCGCATCTTCACTGTTGTCGCGATGACCGTCGGCTAAAACCACCTGCCACAGCGCCTCGATAACGCCAATGCGATCCTCATAAGCGACGGCCTCTTTGATGGCGCGGGTAAAACGGACCGTGTCGGGTGCTTCGGCTTCCATGGCTTCGGCCTGTTCCCGCAAAAGAGTGGCCTCGCCCAGTTCCAGCCCATAACGAGAGGCGGTGATGCGATCGATGCGATCCTGTTCAACATCTGCGTAATTGTGATCCGAGCGGGCAATGCGCACCAATAGTGCAGTCAGCGCCAGGCGGGCGTCTTGTGGGGCCAGCGTCGAGGGAATGGGTTGCAATAGCTTATTCAGCAAATCCTTAAACATCAGTTTTCCTCTGACTGAGACAAAAGTTTGGCTTTGGCTTTGGCGCGGGCAGCCTGACTGTCAGCATGTGATAGGCCCATGGCAATGCGGGCCTCTTCAATGATGGTGATTTCTCCGGGGTGCTCTTTGTTATCTGCAAGCACCACTTCCCACAGGGCATCCATCGCGGCGAGGCGTTCATCGATGCCGGTGGTTTCGCGGATCAACTGACCAAAAGTATCGCTTTCCGGGGCCGCGGCCTGCAATTTCTCGCAGGTGGCGCGTACCTTGGCAGCCTCGATAGCGTTGTGTTGGTACAGCCGCGCCAGAATCCGGTCGATCAGGCTGATTTCTTCAAGCTGGTATTCACGGTCGGACTGCGCCACCCGTACCATCAAAGCCCCCAGCGCCAGTTCCGCGTCAGGGTCAGGCAGCGTCACCGAATTTTTGGGGCGAATGGCCTGAAGCAACTTTTTCAACATTGGCATGACTCTCTCCGAAACAGATGGCCCGACAGGATCAGTTTAGCCACCATAACCTTCAATGATCTCCATGTCGCCGGTAGAAACCGGGTCACGCAGAGCCTTGGCATCTTGATAGGCGACCGAGTCGTAACAGGCCTTGGCGGTGGCGAAATCTTTGAATTCAATCACCACGGTGCGTGCCCGTGTCTGACCTTCGCGGACTTCTTTGGTGCCGCCCCGTATCAAAAATCGGGCCCCGAAGTCAGCAAACGGCGCTGCATTGGCGGTGATATATCCTTGATAGCGGTCCATGTCATCAACATCGACATGCGCAACCCAATACCCTTTTGGCATGTTTCTCTCCCCATATTCGTCTCGGCAAGCTGACGCAATTTTGTGTGTATATCAATGAGTTGCTTTGACTCATTTTCCCCCTACAGCGCCTGGTTGCAATCATGGTGCGTGCAAACACGCATCCTGCACCGGTAGAGACTATTGGGCAGCGTCTAGTTTCGGTCACCCAGCAGAGAGCTGGGTGACCGCGTTTGCTATGTGTGGGGTCAGCCGATTTCAGACAGGCGCGCCAGTGCCTCTTTGATCTGAGCCTCTTCTTCCTCGCGCAGTTGCAGGTTGGCGCGGGTTTCTGCGACCACCTCGGCAGGGGCTGAGTCTGCGAATTTCGGGTTCTTCAGCCGGCCCCGCAACCCGCCCAGCTCTTTCATCAGCTTGCCAAGGTTCTTCTCCTGGCGGGCCTTTTCGGCCGCGACATCAATGATCTCGGCCAGTGGTAGCGCAAAAGAGGCCCCCGGTGCACCAATCGAGATGCAGCCCTTTGGCAGGGTGTCAGCCTTGGT
The DNA here is from genome assembly GCF_004006175.1 of Parasedimentitalea marina. GTDB lineage: Bacteria > Pseudomonadota > Alphaproteobacteria > Rhodobacterales > Rhodobacteraceae > Parasedimentitalea > Parasedimentitalea marina. The sequence goes on along the minus strand of NZ_CP033219.1, from coordinate 2,765,050 downwards.
GAGGCTTTCAATGCGGGCAAAGCGTTTGATCAGCTCGCCATTGCGATCCCAGTAGGCCTGACCATCCGCATCAATCTCAGTCACCAGCATCGGCACCTTGGCCCCTGCGGGTACGTTCAACTGCGCACGGGCGGAGCGGATGTTGTCAATCACTGCGATCACCCAGTTCATCTCACGCTCGGCATCCGCATCGACCAAATCAGCCGCCGTGTAAGTCGGCCAGTTGGCATGCACGAGCATCTGTGCCGCTTCACCATCCGCATACCCACGGCCCTGGGTGACGTTCCAGATTTCCTCGGTCACAAAGGGCATGATCGGGTGCATCAGGATCAGCGCCTGATCGACGGCCCAGGCATAGACCGCCTGTGTTTCATCCTTAGCGGCCTGATCGTCGGCAAAGAAGATCGGCTTGGTGAACTCCAGATAGCGCGCACAGAAGCTGTTCCAGAAGAAGGAATAGAGCGCATTGGCAGCGTCGTTAAACCGATAGGCTTCGAACGCGCCATCGACCTCTTCGCGCAACTTGGCAATCTCACCGATGATCCAGCGGTTCAGGGGCAGGGTTGCCTTGGGTGGCTCTGCTCCCCGTGCCGCGCTGAAGGCATCGATCTGGCTGTCACCATAGGAACAGGCCTGCCAGATCTTGGTGACAAAGTTACGGTAGCCTTCGATCCGTTTCATGTCGAGTTTAAGCACACCACCAAGCGAGGCCATGGCCGCATTGGTGAACCGCAGCGCGTCGGCGCCGTATTCGTCAATGATTTCCAACGGGTCGACGACGTTGCCGGTGCTCTTCGACATCTTCTTGCCCTTGGCGTCGCGCACAAGCCCATGCAGGTAGACAGTGTCGAACGGGATTTTCTCGGCAACCGGACGGTCCGACAGAACCGCCATCTGCATCATCATCATCCGCGCAACCCAGAAAAACAGGATGTCTTGCCCGGTGACAAGGGTCGAGGTTGGGAAGTATTTCTGCATCTCGGCGGTGTCTTCGGGCCAGCCGAGGGTGCCGATAGGCCAGAGGCCGGAGGAGAACCAGGTGTCGAGCACGTCGGGGTCGCGCAGAAGCTGGATTTTAGGTGATTGCGATTCCTTGTTCAAAGTCTTTTCGCTGAGGTCAAATTCTTCAACTTCAGCAACAGCGAAATCAGTTTCTTCGATTGGGTCCCAAGTTACTTTGTTGTAGCCCTGTTCGTTCAGGGATGCGGTTCTATAATATTCCTTGGCCTTTTGACGGGCGTCACTAAAAGATGCTGCGCAGAAAGAAACTCTATCTCCGATATCATATGAGAGAGAAAGCGTTTCTGCATCTCCAGCCCATGTTTCGTCCACATCAGCTTTCTTTACCAATCCCGGCCCATACCAAACCGGAATCTGATGGCCCCACCATAGCTGGCGCGAGATGCACCAGGGCTCGATGTTTTCCAGCCAGTGGTAATAAACTTTTTCGCCGCTTTCCGGCAGGATTTTCACATCGCCATTTTTAACCGCGTCGAGCGCCGGGCCGACGATCTTGTCGGTCTCAACAAACCACTGGTCCGTCAGCATCGGCTCGATCACCACCTTCGATCTGTCGCCAAAGGGCTGCATGATCGGCTTATTCTCGACATATGGAACGGTTTCCGAAACCTCAGTCTCGTTTCCGTCCTCGTCCTTCACCGTTTTGGATACGGTTTGCATCACCGCCAGCCCCTCGGCGGTGATATCGGCAACAACCCGCGCGCGCGCTTCAAACCGATCCAACCCACGGTATTCCTCGGGCACCAGGTTCATCGCCGCGATAGAGGCTACAGTGAATTCCGCCTCGCCATTGGCGATGGCCTGCGCGGTGGTGGCTTCTTCGACATAAGGCGCGCCGTCGCTGCGCATATTCGCCTTGGTGTCCATCAGGTTGTACATCGGAATGCCGCCACGTTTGGCAACCTGATAGTCGTTGAAATCATGCGCACCGGTGATTTTCACTGCACCAGAACCAAAGTCCTTATCCGGGTATTCATCGGTGATGATCGGAATCAACCGGCGCTGCGCTTTGGGACCAACCGGGATTTCACACAACATGCCAACAATAGGCGCGTAACGCTCGTCCGAGGGATGCACCGCAACCGCGCCATCACCCAGCATCGTCTCAGGCCGGGTGGTGGCAATAGAGATATAATCGCGCTCCTCACGGAAGGTGACATTCCCGTCTTCATCTTTTTCCAAATACTCATAAGTCGCTCCACCTGCGAGCGGGTACTTGAAATGCCACATGTGACCGGGAGTTTCGATATTCTCGACTTCCAGATCCGAGATCGCAGTTTCAAAATGCGGGTCCCAGTTGACCAGTCGTTTGCCGCGATAAATCAAGCCCTTGTTGTACATCTCAACAAAGACTTTGATTACGGCATCGTGGAAGTTAGGCGAGTTCTCGTGGCCCGTGCGGGTGTCACCCGCAGCACCGGACATGGTAAAGGCGGTGCGGTCAAAGTCACAAGAGGCGCCAAGGCGTTTGAGTTGCTCGACAATCGTGCCGCCGGATTGTTCTTTCCAGGCCCAGATTTTGCTCAAAAAGTCTTCACGGCTGAAATCGGTACGTTTCTTGCACTCTCTAGCCAGTTCGCGCTCAACCACCATCTGGGTGGCGATGCCTGCATGGTCCGTACCGGGCTGCCACAGGGTATCAAACCCCTGCATGCGTTTCCAACGGATCAGGATGTCCTGCAGGGTGTTGTTGAACGCATGTCCCATGTGCAGAACACCGGTCACATTGGGCGGCGGGATCATGATCGAGAACGAAGAAGCGCCAGGTTTGGCGTTTGCCCCCGCCTTGAAACAGCCTGCTTCGTCCCAGGCCTTATACAGCCGGTCTTCGGCTTCGGCCGCGTTGAATGTCTTTTCCATCGCCATGCGCTTTGTCCTGAATAGGTATCCTTGGTTGAGGTTTCCCATATCGAATAGGCGCGCTAAGGGGAAGGGATCAGAGGGATTCTTGTGTTCGCAAGTCCAGGTCGTTTCCGCTGACGTCAGAATATGAGTATTTTTTAAAAGGTGAAATACGCGCCGCATCTCGATTGACTGGTCCACTCCCGCCAAGAGCTTCATCTTTTTCCAAATACTCATTAACGAGCCGCGCAAAGAGATGTGACATTAGTGGGTCTTGCTTAAGGGCAATATGCGGGTCAGGTGCGGTCCAGCTTGGTGGCCAGGTGGATCAGGCTTTCCGAAGATTTCACTCCGCGCGCCTCGCCGATGCGGTCGATAGTTTCGTCCAGTTCGGTGGTTGTCTGCGCGACCACTTGTGCCAATAGGTCGAACCGCCCCGAGGTTGTGTGCACCACTTGCACGCCGGACAAACTGTGCAACCGTGACAACACTTCGGGTCCCGAGCGTGGCTCAATTGAGATCAGCACGGTTGCTTGAAGAGGCGGTCGGGTGACAGCTGAGGCACGCAGGGTATAGCCGGATATTACGCCGCTATTTTCAAGCCGCTCGATGCGCGCTTGGACGGTTGTGCGTGCGAGACTCAACTGGCGTGCCAAGTCTGCCACGGGGCGGCGGGCGTTTTCACGCAGCAATGCAATGAGTTTCTTATCGATATCGTCAGATTGCATGGTAATCCCGCTGTTGTGCCGATTATTTTCGTCGTTATAGTCGGTCTGCAGGGTGAATTCGACGGGAAATTGATGTTTTCTAGAGAAAAACAACGAGGCTTTCCCTATGCAGCATATTCCCCCTTTGTGGCACGCCCCAGAAACTCACCTTGCACGGCATCAGCCTGATCACCCGATCCTCTATTTTTCGCCGCGTGTTTTGCACCAAACGGCAGCCCGGTTTCAGGTCGGTTTTCCCGGGTTGGTGACCTATGCGGTCAAGGCGAACCCGCACCCGGCTGTGCTGTCTAACCTAGTTGCCGCTGGGATAGAAACCTTTGATGTTGCCTCACCCGGTGAGATGGCAGCGGTTCGTGCTGCAAGCCCGACCGCAGTGATGCATTACAACAATCCTGTCCGGTCACAGGCCGAGGTGCAGGCCGGTATTGAACATGGTGTTGCCAGTTGGTCAGTGGATGAGCTGAGCGAGTTGGAAAAGTTGACAGATGTTCCGCGCAGCTGTGAAATCGCTGTGCGCTTTGCCTTGCCGGTTTCTGGAGCGGCCTATGATTTTGGGAGTAAATTCGGCGCGGCACCGGAGCAGGCGGTTGAATTATTGAAACGGGTGGCTGCGGCGGGCTGGTCACCGTCGCTGTGTTTCCACCCTGGAACCCAATGTGAGGATCCAAATGCCTGGGTCGAGTATGTGGCCGAAGCAAGCCGGATATGTGAGGCAGCTGGGGTTAGGATTTCCCGCCTGAATATTGGTGGCGGATTTGCCGCCAATCGTGACGGCATTGCGCCAGATCTGGAACGAGCATTTGATGCTATCGCACAGGCGGCGATACGCGCATTTGGTTCCAACCACCCTGTGTTGATCTGCGAACCTGGGCGCGCCATGGTGTCCGAAGCGTTTACTTTGGCGGCGCGGATTAAGGGCATGCGCAAAAACGGAGACGTGGTGTTCCTGAACGATGGTATCTATGGCGGATTGGTTGACATCCGGGACATGGGCTTGCCGGGGCGTGTTTATGTTGTGTCTGGCGATGGCGCTCACCGCACCAAAACGGCGACTCCACGGGTGGTGTTTGGTCCAACCTGTGATAGCCTCGATCGGTTGCCCGATGGGTTGCCCTTGGCGCAGGATGCCCAGGTGGGGGATTACGTCCTCATTCCAGGGTTGGGAGCATATTCCTCGGCGATGAGCACCCAGTTTAACGGCTACGGGTTGTCTGATGTCGCGACTGTTATCGAGTTGATCGAAGCGAATCCCGGCAAAACAGCTTTTGATTCACAGCGGTTTAATGGCTAGTCGTTTGCCAGATTTAACGTCTTTTTCTTCACCTGTTTCTTGATGACACGAAATGGATCTATGCTGCGCGTGGTGGTGTTACGAAATCGAAAGTATTTTGGGTGAGTCTGTTCCGGCAAGGGACGTAGAACATCTGAGGAATGATCAAGGACCCGACCCGCGAAACATATGCAGCTGTCGTTGCTATCGGTTGACCCTATTACAATAGGATTTACTTCAATGTCAGCGCTTTGGTGCATATCAGATGCGCCATTTAGGGTTGGTTGGTCACAGACAAACACCGGATCTAAAGGTCGACAGATCACAGCCCCGGATTTAGTTCGTAACGCCCCGGTGTGTCGGTAGAGCCAGAGATCTGGCTCTGCTGGAACAATGGAAAGTGGTGAGGAATGTCATTTACGCAGTTGAGTAAGCGGATCATTGGATGGCTCGGGCGGCCACTTCGGTCAGAGCATTCTGGCGAAACCAAAGTGAGGGGACCGCGGGCTCATGTGATCATTCTAGACGGAACCATGTCGACGCTAGAACCGGGGCAGGAAACCCACGCCGGGAAAACCTATCAATTGTGCCGCGAAATGGGCGGTAAAGTCTCAGTTTTCTATGAGGCTGGGGTTCAATGGCCCAACTGGCGCAGAACTCTAGATGTCATGACCGGACGTGGCATTAACAGGCAAATTCGCCGTGCCTATGGCTATCTCGCGTCACGCTATCGCCCCGGCGACCAAATATTTCTGATTGGCTATTCTCGCGGTGCCTATGCAGTCCGGTCGCTGGCCGGCGTGATTGATCAGGTTGGCTTGCTCAAGGCCGAACACGCAACTGTCCGAAATATTCGCACCGCCTACCGCCACTATCAGGGCGCAGGGAGCGACGCATCTGCGCATTTTTCTCAGGCCTTTTGCCACGAAACGGCAAACATTGAAATGATCGGTGTGTGGGAAACGGTGAAGGCGCTGGGCCTGCGGTTGCCGCTACTATGGCGCTGGGCTGAATCGCAACATGCGTTTCACAACCACCAATTGGGGCACAATATTCGAAATGGTTTTCAGGCACTGGCGCTGGATGAGACCAGAAAAATGTTCGAACCTGTTCTGTGGGACTGTCCTTCGGGATGGCAAGGCCATGTGGAACAGGTTTGGTTTCGCGGTGCGCATGGCGATGTCGGTGGTCAATTGGGCGGATTTGAGGAGGCGCGGCCATTGGCCAATATACCATTCGTCTGGATGCTGGAGAAAGCCGAAAACTGCGGCTTACCACTGCCTGTGAACTGGCGGGTACGGTTTCCGGTCGATCCGATGGCGCCCTCTGTCGGGACCTGGCGCAGCTGGGGTAAAGTATTTTTACTGCGCAGCCGTCGCCGCGTGGGGCTGGATCGCAGTGAGCGGTTACACAGCAGTGTAGGGGCCAGTTCAATCTCTAAAGCCACTGGAATGCAGGCGCTGAGATCTAAGGCGGCCCGCTGACTGCAAATGCCGGGCGCCACTGTCATCAGCACCGCAAAGCCAAATAATCGACACAGAAGCCCCGATTGATCTTTCACTTCATCTTTTACTGAAAATACTCATATCCAGACCCTGCAAATATCCCGATCGTCAGCGTTTTGCACCAGACAGGGTCATGACAATACAGGTGGTCGATCCGGTCGCATAAAGCCGCCCGTCTTCGACACCACGAATTTCCCCACGCGCAACACCCGTTGATCGGCCGACGTGTTCGGTCACACCGGTGCAGTCGACCATCATGCCAAGCGGAATGGATTTCAGAATGTTGATTTTGTATTCCAGCGTTGTGTAGATCGCGCCCCTTGGAATACCGGTCATCACGGCACAGGCCATGGCACTGTCCAGCAACGTGCCGTACCAGCCACCATGCACGGTTCCCATCGGATTGGTGGTGGCGAATTCCGGAACGCCGCGAAACACCACGCGGCCTTCCTCGACACTGTGCAAATGATAATTGAGGGTCTCGGCAATGGGCGGACCGGGGAAGGAGCCGTCGAGAATACCGCTCATGAACTGCAGCCCCGACATCTCGCTAATCTGACTGGGTTTCAGCAATTCATCTGGAGACTGCGCATAGTACATGTCGTGTTCCTTTTGGTCGGACCCTAGGAACACGACATGTTGCGGGCAAGTTTTACGCCACGTTCTCTAGCGATACTTTGGGAACGACGCCCAGCGCATGGCATACGTCGCGGGTCAGTTCAGGACGGTTCATTGTGTAGAAATGCAGCTTCTCCACGCCACCATCGAGCAGTTCAGAACAAAGCTCGGTGCAGATAGCCGTGGCCAAAAGATCCTCGCGGTTGTCGCGAATAGCCTTGTTAAAGGCGTCGTCGACCCAGGCCGGGATCACTGTGCCACAGCGATTGGCAAAGTTACGTGCCCCTTTCCAGTTCTCAATTGGCAGGATGCCGGGAGTTAGCAGATGATCAATGCCCGCCTTGGCACATTTGTCGCGAAAGCGGAAAAACGTCTCGGCTTCAAAGAAGAACTGGGTCAGCGCTTCGCCAGCGCCAGCGTCAATCTTGCGTTTCAGCCAATCGACATCAGCAGTGCTGCTGGCCGCCTCTGGGTGACGGTCCGGATAAGCACCAACGCGGATGTTGAACCTGCCGGACACTGCCAGCGCCTCGATCAGTTCGACGGAACTGGCAAAACCATCGGGGTGGGGGGTAAAGCCGCCAGCGCCCTTGGGGGGATCACCGCGCAGGGCAACGATGTCTTTCACACCGGCAGCCGCAAACTGGTCCGCGATCTCCAGTGTTTCGGCGCGGGTGGCGTCGACGCAGGTCAAATGGGCGGCTACATTCAGGCCCGAGGATTTATGCAAGGTCGCCACCGCGTCGCGGGTCAAATCACGGGTCGTGCCACCAGCACCGTAGGTGACTGAGATGAACCTCGGCTCCAGAGGCGATAGCACTTGCATGGTGTCCCACAGGCGAAAAGACCCTTCGAGGTTCTTTGGTGGGAAAAATTCAAATGAAATCTCTGGCGTCGTCATCCGGGGCGTCTCCTGTTCAACTTCGCTCTTGTTGCACGCGCAGCATTGTGAGACAAATTCATAATTCTCAAGAACAACATGAGTGAAGTGATAGGATGCACATCGAATTCCGCCACCTGCGAACCGTCAAGGCCATACATGAAGCAGGCGGCTTGGCGCGTGCAGCCGACCAGTTGAACATCACCCAGAGCGCGTTAAGTCATCAGATCAAGGGGTTAGAGGAACAGGCTGGTGTTGAGCTGTTTCTGCGCCGCTCTAAGCCGATGAAATTATCTGCCGCTGGATTGCGATTGTTGCGACTGGCAGAACAGGTTTTGCCTCAAATTGAGTCTATGCAAGCCGAGTTTTCTGCGCTGCGTGATGGTCATACGGGCCGAATGCACATCGCAATTGAATGCCATGCTTGTTTTGAGTGGTTGTTTCCTGTGCTGGAAGGGTTCCGCAGAAGCTGGTCGGATGTGGATGTGGATATTCGGCCTGGTCTGGCGTTTGACGCGCTGACGGCGTTGCAAAAAGAAGAGGTCGATCTGGTGGTGTCTTCGGATCCCGAGCAGATCTCAGGGGTCGATTTCATCGAGCTGTTTGATTACGCGCCGGTGTTTGTGGCCGCAGCTCAACATCCCCTGGCGAGCAAGTCGTTTGTCGACGCAGAGGATTTCGTTGGACAGACGCTGATCACCTATCCGGTGGAAAAATCCAAATTGGACGTGTTCAGCCAGCTGTTGATCCCGGCTGGGGTGGAACCGGGTTCTATTCGGCAAGTTGAACTGACGGCGGTGATCCTACTGTTGGTGGCCTCAAATCGTGGTGTTTCGGTATTGCCCGATTGGGTGGTGCGCGAGGTGAAATACTCGTCAGACTATGTCACCCGGCCGCTGACCCGCGAAGGCATCACCCGCAGTCTTTATGCAGCGATACGCAGTGAGGATCGCGAAAAGCCGTTTATGCAAGAGTTGATCCGTTTGGCTAAGGTTGAGGCCCGTAAGTTGCAATTACAATAGAACGTCGTTGGTTCGATTTTGTGGCAACATCTGCGCGTGCCAGCACGTGCCCTGCGACGATCGTAAGACAATGGGGCGGGTGTAGGGTGAGTGTTTACACGCACCTTCAGCCCGCCCCAATCCAAATCAGACCAATTTCACGATCTGTTTGCCCATATTTCCGCCCTTTAACATTGCCATAAAGGCAGCAGGAGCGTTTTCCAGACCTTCAGCGATATCCTCAAGGTAGCGGATTTCGCCACTGGCGATCAAAGGGGCAACCTCCTTCATGAACACGGGGTATTGGTCGAAATGGTTCATGATGATGAACCCGTTTACTGACAGGTATTTCACCAGGATATTGCGCCAAATCATCGGGGCCGTGAGGTCTGCATCTGCTCCTTTCGCGCCGCCATACCAACTGATCATGCCGCAAACCGGGATGCGGCCAAAGTCATTCATCAAGGGCAGAACGGCCTCGAGAACCTTGCCAGCGACGTTTTCAAAATAGATGTCGATACCATCGGGGCAAGCGGCGCCCAATGCCTCGCGCAGGGCAGCGGCATCTGCATAGCTGCGGTGGTCGAGGCAAACGTCAAAGCCAAAAGTCTCAACTGCCAGGGCACATTTATCGGCGCCGCCAGCAATGCCAACCGTGCGCAGGCCCGCCCGCTTGGCCAATTGCCCAACCATGGAACCAACCGGCCCGGTGGCAGCGGCAACAACCAGCGTTTCGCCGGCTTTTGGTTTGCCGTGTTCATTCAGGCCATACCAACCCGTCAACCCCGGCATGCCAAGAACGCCGAGCGCCACAGTGATTGGTCCCTGATTTGGATCTACCTTTTGCAATTGATTGGCGGGCAGGCAGCCATGGCTGACCCAGCCAAACATGCCAAAAGCGAAGTCGCCGGGTTGAAAGGCAGGGCTGTTCGAGGCAAGCACTTCTCCTACGGCGCCGGCTTCCATGGTGCCACCAATAGCGACGGGGGCTGCATATGATTTGGCATCGTCCATGCGCCCGCGCATATAGGGGTCCAAGGACATATAATGTAACTTCACCAAGACCTCTCCGGGGCCCGGGGTCGGTAGAACAGAGGTTTCAAAACTGAAGTTTTCAGCAGTGGGCGCACCGGTGGGGCGACTGGCCAGCGCGATACGTTGCATTTGGTCCGACATGGAAATCTCCGTTGCTGTTTGACTGCGGTCTAAACCGTTGGGTTTAGCTAGGCCATTGGAAAGCAGGGTGCTAATATAACCTAACGGCAAATATGGGTGGTATTGGCTCTTGGCAAGGCTGGGCATGCGGCGTATAGGCAGCGCTTGACCAACATCTCCCTGACGACATAGGAGCCCCGATATGATCGGCAGTGCGAATCTTAACATCATGATCAAGGCCGCCCGTAAGGCAGGCAAATCGCTGGTTAAGGATTTCCGCGAAGTGGAAAACCTGCAGGTCTCTGTTAAGGGGGCTGGTGATTTCGTCTCCAAGGCAGACATCGCTGCGGAAAAGATTTTGAAAGAAGAATTGCTGGGCGCGCGTCCGACCTATGGCTGGATGGCTGAAGAAAGCGACGAAATTCCAGGACAGGATCCGACCCGGCGCTGGATCGTCGATCCGCTGGATGGCACCACCAATTTTTTGCACGGGCTGCCGCATTGGGCAGTCTCGATTGCGCTGGAGCATAAGGGCAAGATCGTTGCGGGGGTTATCTTTGATGCCGCCAAAGATGAAATGTACTTCGCTGAAAAAGGCACCGGCGCCTGGATGAACGAAACCCGGATCCGGGTGTCGGGTCGTCATCGGATGATAGAGAGCATCTTTGCCACCGGCCTGCCGTTTGCCGGACGCTCTGATCTGCCTGCAACATTGCAGGATCTGGCGCGGATTTTGCCAGCCTGTGCTGGAGTGCGGCGCTGGGGCTCGGCGGCGCTGGATATGGCCTATGTAGCCAGTGGCCGTTATGAAGGGTTCTGGGAGCGTCGTTTGAACGCCTGGGATCTGGCGGCTGGGATTATTCTGGTGCAAGAGGCCGGTGGTCTGGTGCAGGGGTTGGACCCCGAGGGCAATATCGTTGAGACGGGCGAAGTGATCTGTGCCAACGAACCGATCTTTGAGAATTTTGCCAAAGTGATCCGCGGCTAAAAGGCTGAAAATTTGACGTTTTACGCGCGTCCGGAGTATTCCGGGCGCGCGTTTTCGTTTCGATTGAGCGTTTTTCCAAAAGTGGTGGGATAGTGTAGGAACAGCGCGAGTGGGGAGTTCGGGAGCCTCCGGCGGGGATATTTTTAGCCAGATGAAGCTGCGGGATCTAAGGGCGAGCAAGGGGCTGACAGCATTGGCCGGATTTCTGTTGGGCGGTTTTAGTTCCCTTTACTCCAGGGGGAGCGGGGTGATTTTTTGCGGGGAAACTGGGGGATCCGGCTTGCAGTGTAATTGGCTTGGGGGTGAGGCGGCTGGCCGTGAGTTTGGCCCCAGAATGCGCGGGCGCCGCGTTTGATCCAAAGAGGTACGGTTATAAGTAGCCCAACGGCAAAGCCTCCGGTGTGGGCCCAATAGGCAACGCCTCCGGTATTTGGGTCGGTGTCAAGTGTGCCGAGGAACTGCAGGCCCAGCCAGACGCCCAGCATTAGGTAGGCAGGGATGGAGAATATTCGAAAATAGATGACGAGGATCAAAAGGATGTCGATGCGGGCGCGCGGAAACAACAGCAGGTAGCCGCCCATGACACCGGCAATGGCGCCGGAGGCTCCGATGGTGGGCACGTGGGAGCCGGGACCAGACACGACATGGATCAATCCGGCACCGATACCGCAAACGATATAGAAGGCAAGGAAAGGCAGATGTCCCATTTCGTCTTCCATGTTGTCGCCAAAGATCCACAGAAACAGCATGTTGCCAGCCAGGTGCATAAAGCTGCCGTGCAGGAACAGAGAGCTGACCAGCGGCGAGAGCCGATGGGATGCATCAATCTCGGCTGGAATCAGGGCATAGGCATCGTATAACCGGGCCAGCTCAATATCGGTGGTAAAGGTGGTGGCATAAAAGGCGTAGGCCAGAATATTCAGCGCCATGAGCGTGTAGACGATATAGGGCCTGCGGCCAGACGGGTTATGATCGCGGATTGGGAACATGGGGGTAACGCTGGGCTGAAAGGCGCCCAGCGTCAAGTCGTTATAGAGCTTGGCCTTTGCCGCCCAGCAGTGCAGCGTTGCCGCCCGCGGCGGTGGTGTCGACGCAGATATGACGCTCGGCCAGAACGCGGGCCCGGTCAGGATGACCGGGGATCAGAGGCAGGATCGGGCCGTTGCGACGGGCCAGTGCCTGTTCTATCGCGCGGCCGCTCGTTTCACCGCCCCACCAGAGCACCCCTGAGATACCCTGGATCTGCTGTATGTGTTGCAAATCGACCTTGCCACTGGCCTGCAGTACAGTGCCGCCTTGTCGGGTGACCTCTTGCACTTGGGCGGCAACTGCGTCGGGGCCGGGACCTAAGCACAGGAGCGGTGGGCGCGGCGAAAGTGTCAGCCGGTTGCTTTCGCCGGTGGGACCCGGGAGGCTCTGGGTTGAGGCGGCTGCGGCGGTGCCGGATGCGATCGGGCTCTCGTTCTGATCGTGCAGCCATTCAGCGCTGCTGTGCTGGCGGTCTGGGGCGCAGAACCGGGGCAGGTAATTGGGGCCGCCGGCCTTGGGTCCGGTGCCAGACAGACCCTCGCCGCCGAAAGGTTGGCTGCCGACAACAGCACCAATCTGGTTGCGGTTGACGTAGATGTTGCCCGCCTCGATACGGTCAGTGACGTATTGTACCCGGTCGTCGATGCGGCTGTGCAGCCCAAAGGTCAGCCCATAGCCGGTGGCGTTGATATCGGCGATCACATTGTCCAGATCTACGGCCTTGAACCGGACAACGTGCAGCACGGGCCCAAAGATTTCCTGTTCCAGCGCTGCAATGCCGGGAATTTCAATCAGCGTCGGCGCAACAAAGGTACCCTGTTCCGGCGCTTGTACCTGCTTCAACAGCCGACCCTCGGCGCGGGCGATTGCGATATGCGATGCGATACCATCGCGGGCGGTCTGGTCGATTACCGGACCACTGTCGGTGCTCAGCAGCCAGGGATTGCCTGTGTTCAGGGCCTCCATCGCGCCGGTCAGCATGGTTAGAACACCATCGGCGATGTCTTCTTGCAAGTAGAGACAGCGCAGGGCCGAGCAGCGTTGACCGGCCGATTGAAAGGCGCTTTCAATGATGGATTGGACGGCCTGTTCCGGCAGCGCGGTGCTGTCGACAATCATCGCATTTAGCCCGCCGGTTTCTGCGATCAACGGTGTGCCGGGGCGCAGGTTGTCGGCCATGCTGCTGCGGATCTTTAGCGCGGTGGCAGTGGAGCCGGTGAAGGCAACACCATTCACCCGGTTGTCAGATGTTAGGGCTGCCCCCACTGAGCCGCCTCCCGGCAGCAATTGCAGCGCCGCGCGTGGCACGCCAGCCTGATGCAGTAGGGATATGGCGCGATAGGCGATCAGTGGGGTTTGCTCGGCTGGTTTGGCCAGAACGGCGTTGCCGGTGGCCAGGGCTGCTGCGATCTGCCCGGAGAAAATCGCCAGCGGAAAGTTCCAAGGGGAAATACAGGTGAAGATCCCGGCTGGCTTGGCATCTGTGGGGATGCGAGACGCGTAGAACCTTAAGAAATCCACCGCTTCACGCAATTCCGAGACACAGTCCAGAAGGGTCTTACCTGCTTCGCGGCTGAGCAGGGCAAATAATTCACCAAAGTTATCTTCATAGAGATCGGCCGCCTTGTTCAGAGCTGCGGCACGGGCGCTGGCAGGGGCGTCCCATGGGGAGGCCGCAGTCAGGGCTGTGGCAATATCTTGTGGGCTGGCCGGGGTCACCTGGCCAACCGGGGTCAGGTCGCTGGGATTGATGACATCTTCGGGTGATAGCGGCGCGGCATCCTGGGCCAGCAGCGGCGCGGCGCGCCAGCTGTGGGTCAGCCAGGGTGTGCGGGCCTGATCAATGCGGGCAAGCGTTGGCGCGTGGGCCAGATCAAAGCCCTGCGAGTTAACCCGCTCTGGTGCGAACAGGTCAGGGCCTGTGGCGATGCTGCGGCTGACATCGGCGATCATCGCAAACGGATCGGCGGCGACTTCCTCGGGGGGGACGTCTTCGTCGACGATCTGGTTCACAAATGAACTGTTGGCGCCGTTTTCCAGCAGCCGACGTACAAGATAGGCCAGCAGGTCGTGATGGGCCCCAACTGGTGCATAGATCCGGCATTTGGTGTGGTTTTGCTCCAGCACCATCTGGTGCATGGTTTCGCCCATGCCATGCAGGCGCTGGAACTCATAGGGTTGGCCACCGTCTGCCATATGCAGGATGGCACAGACGGTATGGGCATTGTGGGTGGCAAATTGCGGGTAGATGTGGTCGGTCATCGCCAGCAGTTTGCGCGCATTGGCAATGTAGGACACATCCGTGAGCGGTTTGGAGGTAAAGACCGGGAAGCCGTCAACGCCCATTTCCTGTGCCCGTTTGATTTCGGTATCCCAATAGGCACCCTTGACCAGCCGCACCATGATTTTGCGATCATGGCGTTTGGCGATCTCGTATAGCGTGTCGATGGCAAGCCCTGCACGGGGTCCATAGGCCTGTACTACCACGCCAAAACCATCCCAGCCCGCCAGTGCCGGATCGGCCAGCACGGTCTCGATGACCTCCAGCGATAGCGACAGGCGGTCGGCCTCCTCGGCATCGACATTCAACCCCATGCCGGCTGCCTTGGCCAGCAAGGCGAGGGCACGCAGGCGGGGCACCAGCAGATCCATCACGCTGACCTCTTGCGCCAGTTCATAGCGGGGGTGCAGCGCCGAGAGTTTCACCGAGATACCCGGATTTTCGCGGATGTCCTGACTGTTGCAGCCATCGGCAATTGCCGAGATCGCACGGGAATAGCTCAGGTGATACCGCGCGGCGTCGGCCTCGGTACGGGCGGCTTCGCCCAACATGTCGTAGGAATAGGTGTAGCCCTTTGCCTCCATCCCGGCGGCGCGTTTCATGGCGCTTTCGATGCTTTCACCCAGCACAAACTGACGGCCCATTTCCTTCATTGCACGGCTGACCGCGGTGCGAATGACCGGTTCACCGATGCGTTTGATTGCACCGCGCAGGGCGCCAACCGGGCTGCGCTCGTCGTCCAGCACCTTGCCTGTCAACATCAGCGCCCAGGTCGAGGCATTGACCAGCGAGGACGAGGACTTGCCAAGATGCTTGCCCCAGTTCGAGGGCGCGATCTTATCCTCGATCAGTGCATCGATGGTTTCGGCGTCAGGCACCCGCAGCAGGGCCTCGGCCAAACACATCAGGGCTACACCTTCGTCTGTGGACAGCCCGTATTCGGCCAAGAACACCTCCATCAACCCCGGTGCAGAATGGTCGCGGATGTCGCGAACGAGCGCGGCCGCATTGGCGCAAATACGGGCGCGATCATCATCAGACAGTGCCGCTGTGGTTACCAGTTGATCGCGAAGATCAGCCTGATCGGCAAAGGTCATGGCGTCGATGACGTGGCGCAGAGGCGTGGGGTGTGCCATCAGGGATCTCCAGTAGGGGCAGGCGGTATGGCAAGGATACTGGTATTTTTGCGGGACATTCGCCTGTATGTATGAGAATATAGAGCAATTGGACTGAAAATCGAGGGAACAACGATGCAATCGGACTTTTCAAACCTGGATCCGTTTGATCAGGCGATTCTGACTGTTCTGGGCGGCGAGGGACGGATCTCTATTGCGGATCTGGCGCGCCGGATTGGCCTGTCCAAATCCCCCACTCAAACGCGTTTGAAACGGCTAGAGGCCGAGGGTGTCATCACCGGCTACCGCGCCTTGGTGGATCCGATCCGGCTGGGCCTGGATCATGTCGCCTTTGTCGAGGTGAAACTGCGAGACACCCGAGAGCTGGCGCTGACGGCGTTTAATGCCGCCGTGGCCAAGGTGCCTGAAATCGAGCAAGCCCATATGATTGCGTCGAATTTCGACTATCTTCTGAAGATCCGTACACGGTCAATGGCGGCCTATCGCTCTGTCCTGGCCGAAAAGATATCGACACTTCCTCATGTGGCATCGACCTCGACTTATGTGGCGATGCAGGCCGTCAAGGAGGACGGAACCTTGGCGCAATGGTAGCTCTGTACCCCGCCAACGCGCGAAAAGGTGATTTGATAGTTGTCACTTTGGGTGCAGTTTGTGACCTATGTTTGTTTTGTCTGCCTGGCCTGCTGGCCCCCGCTTGATTGCGATATGTGCTGCTCTGGTATTTGCCGGGGGACAGGCCAGCGCGGACAATTGCCCGGCATCCCCAGATCACTCTGCACCACTGGAGGCATTGATCACTCAGGTTCAACAGGCGGATGACGAAGCAACGGCATTACAGATTTCCAACCAGATGTGGGAATTCTGGGCGGATGCCCCGAACGAGCAGGCTCAGGCGGTTCTGGATCGCGGCATGTCGCGGCGGTCAGGGTATGATTTCACCGGCGCGCTTGAGGATTTTGATATTCTGATATCCTACTGCCCGGCCTATGCCGAAGGCTATAATCAGCGTGCATTTGTGCATTTTCTGCGGCAGGATTTTGCGGCTGCGCTGACGGATTTGGACCGAGCACTGGAGCTGTCCCCGCGCCATGTGGCGGCCTTAAGTGGCCGTGCCCTGGCGCTGCTTGGCCTGTCCCGTACGGAGGAGGCCCGCATAGCGCTAAAGACGGCATTAGCGTTGAATCCCTGGTTGCCTGAACGTGGCCTTATCGCGCCCGGCGGCCCTTTGGCTACTGTTCCGGTCGAGGAAATTGAGTTGTAGGCAAAAACCCTTGCATTACCCCCATAAAACCGATTGTCCCCAGCGCCTCACGCGGCTAGACCTAGGCAGGTGAGATGCCAATGGTGTTTCATTTGCGGGCGTGATGGAATGGTAGACATACCAGACTTAAAATCTGTTGGGCGTATGCCCGTGTGGGTTCGACTCCCACCGCCCGCACCAATTGCCATTGAAAACAATGAATAATTTTGGCACTTTGCCCCCCGCTTTGATCGGTGCATGAAATGACATAAAGACTGTCGATCTGTTTAACGGAAAAGACAGGCCGAGTGCCGGGAAAGAAAAACACTTTCTTGATCATCCCTTTGTGAACTTTCTTAAAGAAGCAGTTTGCAAAGTCCATGAGTGGCTTTCGCGTCCCTGTGCGACGCGCAGGCTGCCGGTGTTGGTTGATGTGCGGGCGGGTAACTTCGATAGAGACTGACCTGCGCACCGTTTCATGCTGTCAGGATGGGCGCGTAGAATGTTGATTATTGGTCGGATGGCAGCCCCAGCCCAAAGCTGTCAGAACGCTCAAACCTGGTTGGGCAAATGCAGATCTTCGCAACGCTAAGGAACTGGGGTCACAATGCGAAGCGGCCATTCGATCAAGTATCAGAGGCAGGAGCCGATCTAACGGATTACGCGGAGCAAACTGATTTTGACACGCCTTCCAATTGTAACAGCCGCATCCAAGAAACATTGGTATGCGGCCTGGAACCTTGTTAATAGACTGGAAACAAACTCAAAACTGTATAATCGCTCAGCAACGACAAATTAGTTCGGGATGTTGGAGCGAACCAATTGTCTTCTTGTCAACCAAGGACCTGAATATGGGACACACAGAGATCCATCTTTATGCGGGGTGCTGGAACGAAGAGGCAATGCTGCCCTTTTTTTTTGAGCACTACGATCGTTTTGTCACCAAGTATTTTATTTATGATAATGACTCTACAGATCGTTCACTGGAAATCTTGAATGCGCACCCGCGCGTTACAGTGCGTCCCCTTGTGTTAGAGGGACGTTCTTATTCTGAAGCCGGACTGAAGCAGCTTCGTGCCATGAAGTTTGAGGAATCACTGCTGGCAAACTGGGTTACAGTTTGCAACATCGACGAGTTTTTTTGGCATCCCGACGTGCTTAGCTATCTTGAAGATATGGAAACAGAAGGTGTGACCCTGGTCAAAGCGGAAGGCTATCAAATGGTTTCTGATCATTTCCCATCTTCAGGAGAGCATTTGCCTGCTACGATCAAACAAGGCGCCCGTTTCAGAAAAATGGACAAAATTGCATTTTTCAAGCCCGCTGAAGTCCCTGATCTGGGCTTTTCAGCAGGGCGACACCGGAGCGCACCTGTCGGCAATGTCGTGCGCCCTAAAGTGGAAGAGGTTAAGTTGCTCCACTACAAACATCTTAGTCTGGACTATGTCCTGAAGCGGCACAGTGAACTTAACAAACGGC
Source organism: Parasedimentitalea marina (assembly GCF_004006175.1). Lineage (GTDB taxonomy): Bacteria > Pseudomonadota > Alphaproteobacteria > Rhodobacterales > Rhodobacteraceae > Parasedimentitalea > Parasedimentitalea marina. The sequence continues at coordinate 2,746,878 of NZ_CP033219.1, read as the reverse complement.
GACGAGTCCGAGACGTCAAAAAAAACTACGGTTATCACTACTCAGAGGACGTTACCCTGGACAGACACGCACTATACAAACAGGATGCAATTAATGTCGTGGACCTCTTTACCAACGCGTATTCCCGGCCTCTTAAAGGATCTTGAAATCGCTGGATAACATCTTCCGTTTTCTTGCGGGTATGCCCGAGTAAACGCCCCAAGGTTCAGTATTTTTCGTCGCAATCGAGCCCAGTGTCAGCAAAGTGCCCTCGGCAAGGCAGACATTGGCATCGACACCGGATTTGCCTGCGAGAAAGCAATAATCTCCGACTTCCGACCGTCCGCTGGTGGCCGTCTGTCCCGAGAAAAAGACATGGCTGCCGATAACGCTGTGGTGTCCAATATGACTGCCACTCCAAATGAAGACGTTGTCCCCCATGCGGACAAAAGGCTGAATGCTGACATTTTCCAGAATGAAGCAGTTTTCTCCAATGTCTGACGTGCATACAGTGGCTTTGGTGCTGATATATGAGACAAGTTGATAACCTAGGTGCTTGGCGGCGCGCACCACCTCTGCTCTGGGCCTGTTCATAGATCTTCCGCTTGATGCGATGAACATATCATAGCCGGACGGTGGATAGGTTTTGACGATTTCTTCAAAAGGAATGAGTGGAAGATTGCAGAACGTACTTTCGGCGAGATAGTTCTGATGAACGGTAAATGCGACAACGCGATATTCTGAATCCATTCGAAAATAGTATTCAGCCTGCTCAGCGGTATCTCCTGCTCCGAAAATCACAATGTCCTTTGTCATCACCGGTTCGCGCCTTTTATGTCATAAGATGAAAGCAGCGGGGTCAGCGCGTCCCTATCGTTGTGCATCAATACATCGATGATCGACAAGTGAGACTGAAACTCCAGTCCCCACTGGTGATATGGTTTTGGGATGTGAGTGAGAAAATTCAAATCGACTCCGGCGTCATGAAATCTAGATCTCGTGTACAGTCGCTTTCCGTTGGAACTGTTCAGATATTCTGTCGCCTTTTCCCGGGCGCAAATGGATAGAATTTTCTCTTCCGCACCTGAAACTGCAGGATATTGACTGGCGCTCGCACGTTGGATCTGAGTTTCGAGGCCCAAATAGCTTGAAATGACCTGAATAGAATGGGCGGTAAAATCACTAAACCTGTCAGAATTGCAGGATATGGCCTCTAGAATTACATTCTTGACGTTGGAATACTGGGGCGCGTGCGCATAGGTTAAGTCTATAGATTTCATAAAGCGACGTATGGAGGAACTTTTGTTGTCTAACTGGATCTCTGAAATCTTAGTTCCGCGTGGCGATTTTTGAACGGCAAATGTAAACCGGAACGCTCCGTTTTTTCCCAGCAATCTATTTCGATTTGACCAGCCAGTGCGACTGTAGGGTACATCATCAAGAAGGATGAACTGGTCAACCCCGTGCATCAATTGAAAATACCCAAGATATGGAAAGAGATAGGGTTGCATCACGGCAATTTTCATCGCTGCAAGGTCTTTATCGCTGCACAGACCTGATCAATATCCGCGCTGGTCAATGATGTGTGGAAAGGCAAGCCGAGTAGACGTTGTGAGAGCCATTCGGAGTTCTTTAGTGGTCCGGTGGTCGAAAACCCCTGAAAGGCAGGATGACGGTGTAAATGGGGGCAATACCATCGGCGTGTTTCAACCCCTGCATGCGCCAGATCTTCAACGGCTCGCTCACCTACGACATCGTGGAAAACCAGGGAAAAGGTGCTTGTCACGCCCGTTTGGTTCATGACCCTGGCAAAGGCGGGCAATCCAATGGCATTCAGCTTTTCTGTGTATTCGCTGAAAAGGCTTAGCCGTTTGGCTTTTGCTTTTGGCCAGGCCTGCAGCGCCGCCAGGCCAACGGCAGAATGATATTCGCTTAATTTGGAATTGGTCCCGACGTGTTCAAGTCCTTGCTGCGTGTACCCAAAGTTGGAAAGTGCCCGCAGCTCTTTGGCCGCTGCTGCGTCATTCGTCGCCAGCACGCCGCCTTCGCCAGCAGACAGCGGTTTGGTCGCGTGAAGGCTGTAGATCGTCGAAATACTATTGGGCGGTTTGATGTGACCAATGGCTCCGGCGGCGTCGATAACTACTCGGCAGCCTGTGTCGGCCTGGAATTTTTCCCAGTCCGAACATTCCGTACTACATCCCAAAAGAACGCTAACAAGTACTGCGGAAATTTTCGAATTCTTCTGAAGGGCTTGCCGTGCAATATCAGTCCGTAAAGACCCAGTTGTTAAATCGACGTCCGAGAAGACTGGGTCGTGCCCATTACGAATGCATGCAATTGCGGCGGAAGGGAAATTTAGCGAAGGGATCAGTATCTGACTGCCTTTAGGCAAATGCAAATTTTGTACCGCAAGTTCCAGCGCTGACGTTCCGCTGGACAGACACAACGCGTGTTTTACGCCCAGAAAGGCGGCCAATTCACTCTCAAGCCGTGTGTGAAGTGGTCCAAAGTTTGTGTAGATCCGGTTTGTGTCAATTTCATCCAAAAATGGACTTAGATCTTTGTGAGTTGGCAAATCCGGAACCAGCAGCCTAACCGCATTTCGATCCAGATCTTGGATGTCAATTCCTGGCATCAAACGGCCTCACTAGCAGAATAATTGCTCAAGGCTTCTATCGCTAGGATCCAGACCCCGTCTTCTGCGTCCCAAGTCAGAAAATCCGATTGATCAACCGGCTCCATTTGGTGAAACATGTCGGCCCGAAAGACCAAGACGTCACCGATGGCAAAATCATCGATGACATCCAGTTCGGATTGACCAAATTGCAGACGAAATGAGGTATCATTGTAGTCGATACCTTTGCGCGACATGTTTGCACATACCAGGATCTTATATGGCAGAAACGGGTGCCGGTGCTCACCTTGAAAGCCGCCGCCACGCGGAAAACGAGCCACCATAGTTTTCAAGTCACCGTCACTAAATGAAAAATCGGTACCAACAATAGCATTCTGAATTTCCAGTAAAACAGCCGCCAGCGCTTCCAGTTCCGATCTGAAGGCTTCGTCAACAGATGGTAGATCGCCAAAGCCGAAGACATGAAAGCAATGCTGCACGATGGAAGAAGAGGTCGAATTGTCCTGGCGATGGAAATTTATCGCTTCCTGGTTGGCACTGCGGCCCGCTTCAAACGGTTCGGTACGTTTGCTCCACTCAAGAAGCTGCGCACGAAATTGCAACAGCCGCGCTTCGTCAAAGACCTGTTTTAGAATGCAAACATCGCCGCCTAGGACTGTGCGCCCAAAACTTTCAACTCTGGAGTAATCCCTGATCTTGGTCTCGGGGCCGATTAGACCTTCGCAGAGATGTAGGTTTATTTTGTCGGCCATGCTGCTCGCAACTTTGTTAAGGGATTAGTGATTAGGTTTTGACTTTCGCTTGTTTTTGCGAAGGTTTTTCCAAGGTGGGGCGTTTTACATCACCCACCGAAAGAGTGCGTAACACCCTCGGAGCGGTTCCTAAGTTGTTTGACGAATTTATAAAAATGCCAGTGGTCCGATACATAGGCTAAATAAGTTCCTAGCGGAGTTCTTGTCGCTGTATTTTTGTTCCACTTCAGGTAGTTGTGAAAATACCGACCGCCAACGTCCATCAGTTCCCCATCCCGAAACAACGACGCCAAAAGGCGGCTCAAGACACGTGCGGTTATGATGAAATCCCGTGCCATCTTTGCTGGCTTTAAACCCGCCTTTATGTTGCGAAAGGAATTTTCAATGGTCCCATTTTTTTGCAATGCAAGCATGTTATCTTCGATTCTTGCCAGATAGGCATCAGGATCGAATAATCTGGCATTGAGCCTGTGAAATCCCTCAATCAACTCATCAGGGGTCATATTGCGCGGAATGATTTGACATTCTGGATGGTCCCTGAGCAACCGACCTTCCGATTTCAGGCGGTCAAACAGGGGCGTGGTGGGAATTGGGGTCAGCAGGCTGATCAAAGCCTGCGCAATCTTTGCTTGCTGGATAAACTCAAACTGCTTGTCAAAAACAGATTTTTCGTCACTGTCGAAGCCAACAATAAACCCGCCAAAGATAATGAGACCCGCATCCCTTATCCGGTCAAGTTTGTTCAACATACTGTCGCCGCGCGTGTTCTGAACCTTTCGCGTTTCCTCAAGTGCGTCCAAGTTTGCGGATTCGATTCCGATAAAGACACTGGTGAAATTGGCAGCGATCATCGCCTTCAATAAAACCGGATCATCACCCAAATTAATACTTGCCTCTGTCGTGAAACGGAAACGGCGGCCATTTTTTTCTTGCCAAATGGCCAACCGGTCGAGAAGCGCCAGTGCTTTTTTCTTATCACCGATAAAATTGTCGTCCACCAAAATAGCCGATGAAAATCCCAACGCCTCCAAGTGCTCCAACTCTTCGATGAATTGGTCCGGTGTCTTGGTTCTTGGGCGTCTGCCAAATATTGTGATGATGTCGCAAAACTCGCACAGGAATGGGCACCCGCGAGAATATTGGATACTTGCCATTGCATAAGCACTGCAGTCGAGGTCGCCATATTTGGGCATTGGCAGCTTGGTCAGATCGGTTGTTGTTGCCTGCTCATATGCAGTCAAATGGCTTTTTCCATCCGCGACGTTCTGAATATAAGTCGGCCAGGTCTGGTCTGCTTCACCAACAAAAATGACGTCACACCGCCGTTGAAACACCTCTGGTTCGACGCTGACATACGGCCCACCGACGATAAGATGTCCATGGAAGTCATGCAATTCATCCAAAATCTCGAGCATTCTTGATGTTTGTACAATCATGCCGGTCAGACCGATGATGTCAAAGTCCTGGAGCGCACTTATATCAAGGGGGGCAATGTTCTCGTCAAATATCACGACGGTGTGAGGGGAAGGTGTCAAAGCCGCCAACAGTGGCAATGCACCCTGAAAAGATGCAGCCTTGGACTGGGGGTTTATGATCGGTAAGGAATGATTTCGGCCAAAAAACGAAGGCGCAAATTTTGGTGCAACAAGTGCTATCCGCAGAGCTGCCTGTTTTTGGATGCGCGGCGAAAAAACCTCACCGCCATTCGACCTCATTCGTGGCTCAAAAGAAAACTCTGGCTTCAATAATAATGACTTCGCCACACGAATCTCCTTGGAACAACAGCGGCATTTCTACTTAAATTGGCCCAACTGGAACATGGAGTTTACTCGTGGTTTAGTGATGTTTTTCATGATCGTGTCGCAATTGCACTACATCGGGTAAGTCTATTTGCGCAGGAGTTTTTTGCTATGTTTGCAAGTTCTTTTGTGGATGTGCCGGAGAGGAGACGGGTGCGCTTGGTGTGACACGGCGATAGGGATTATGGGGCAAAAAGCCTGACGTAAGGTTGAGAATGGTGCCGGGGAGAGCACTGCTATGGTGAGCTGTGACACCTTTCGACCTGTGTAATGCTGCTGCCTTTGGACACGAACGGCGGATTGGCACGACCGCTGCACTGGTGCTGTTGACCTAAAATTACGGCCAATGAGATTGCACACCAACTGCATATAGTGTCTGTCGTGAATAGCGACTGTGTTCCCAGACCAGCCTTTGGCTGCGGCCCAGTTGAAAACCGTATATGGTCTACCTATCTGGGCGTGATATGTCGTCTTGCGTCAGATAGGGCCCACGATCCCGACACCAAAACGAGTTATGATTGAACACATGAACCTTACACGCAGAATGACGCTTCTTGGCCTAGGCGCAGTTGGCCTTACGGCCTGTGGTCGTGATGTGGGTACTCTTGGTCCTCGCATCTCTGAGTCCAACACTGGTGACCTTCCGGCTGACTTGCGCCCGGTATTCAACGCGGATTATGACACTTGGGTTCGCAGCTTTCGCACCCGTGCCGCCGGACAGGGAATATCCCCTGCCACCTTAAATGCGGGCTTTCGGGGGGCAGGGTATTTGCCCGGTGTTGTTAAACGTGATCGCAATCAGACCGAATTTAGCCGCACGCTAGAGGACTATCTGTCCATTGCAGCCTCTGATGAACGGGTGTCCAAAGGCCGTGCGGCCTTTGCTCGTCATCGCACAACACTCTCAGCTGTCGAGAAACGCTACGGTGTCCCGGCAGAAATCGTGACTGCCATTTGGGGGTTGGAAAGCTTCTACGGCGAACGCCGCGGCAATGTACCCGTGATCTCGGCTACATCCACACTGGCCTTTGATGGCCGCCGGGGCGCGTTCTTTGAAAAGCAATTGATTGCGGCGCTCAAAATCTTGCAGAACGGCGATACAACCGCATCCAATCTTTTGGGGTCATGGGCTGGAGCGATGGGCCACACGCAGTTCATCCCCACATCGTACCAAGCCTTTGCTGTTGATTTTACAGGCGACGGCCGCCGTGACATCTGGTCGGATGACCCCGCAGACTCGCTCGCCTCGACAGCGGCTTACCTCGCGCGAAATGGCTGGACGCAGGGTGTCAACTGGGGGGCAGAGGTTGGCAACGGTGCTACAGCGGGCACCATCATTCAACCCCAGGCTGGCGGGCCAAAATTTGCGGTTACCGCCAACTTCCGGGTGATCAAGCGCTATAACAATTCTGACAGCTATGCGATTGGTGTGGGTCATCTTGCCGACCGTATCGCTGGGGGTGGCCCGATACGCGCCAGCTTCCCACCTGACAAATATGGTCTTACAAAAGACGATCGTATCCGTTTGCAAAAACGCCTCACTGCCCGTGGCTTTGACACTGGTGGCGCAGACGGTGTGATCGGCCCAAAAAGCAACAAAGCCATTGCTGATTACCAGTCCAGCATTGGCCAACCCGTTACCGGTGATCCGTCACTGGCGTTGCTCCGCGCGCTTGGTTGATTTGCTGACAGACGTTTGACCTGGGAAAGTGCTCTATCAAGTAGCAATGTCGGCAATGCGATTGCCGCACTGCGTCCGCAGACAAGATCCGGCGCTAAATTTTTGATCCGGTGCGGATTTGGAGCAACCTTATTTCTATACGCCTGGTCGAGAGATCCAAAGGGTAGTGCGGCTCAGTAATGCCAATTTCTATCTGACGGGCGAACCGACAAATTATCTGGGTATCCAAGGACAGGAGGCCCAGAAAGACGAGCTGGTTGTCCATAGTGCATCCCGCCTATTGGTCAGCTATGACCGAAGTTTTCTGAGACGTGTGGGCGATCGGTTTTGGTGGGTCAAGGGATGAAAACTTGTGGAAGTCGACGACCCGGAGCTGTTCTTAAATCGTGAGATGGACGCCAAGGGGTAACCGGATGGCACAGCGCAGGTGCAATCCTGGGCCGTGCAGCCTGTCAAAAACCTGCTGAGAATGGCGGTTTCCTGACCTAGGCATTCAGGAAAATGCGGGCGGTGGCCTCGAATTCACGGGGTTTCTCGGCGTGTAGCCAGTGACCGGCGCCTGGGATCTTGGCAAACCGCGCCTGCGGAAATCGGGCGCGGACCTGTGGGCGGTATTTGGGGTCCACGTAGTCTGAACTGGCGCCGGACAAGAACAGCACCGATCCCGGCCAAACCGCATTGGTCTGCGGAAAGGACATCACATTGGGCATCTGATCCGCCAAGGCGTCCAAATTTAGCCGCCAGCGCCGATTGGGGATATCAAGTGACTGGGTGAAAAAGCTTTGCAATGCGGGCTCTACACCAGCTGCGGCCAATTGGTCCTCGGCCTCGGATCTTCGTTGTAGGGTTGTCAGATCTATGCTGCGCATCGCCTCGATGAACTGGATCTGGCTGTGGATGTATGCAACTGGCGCGATGTCAGCCACCAACAGGCGGTTCACAGATGCGGGATGGTTCAAGGCCAGCATCATTGCGGCTTTGCCCCCCATCGAATGCCCGATCACATCCATCTGCCCACCATGTGCCGCCACCACCTCGGCCAAATCCTCGGCCAGTTCGGGGTAGCTATGGCTGTTGGCCCAGGGGCTGTGCCCATGGTTGCGCATATCGACGGCCACAACCAAGCGCTCGTCTGACAGCCGCTTGGCAATCACGCCCCAATTGCGGGCAGAGCCATAAAGCCCGTGGGCAATAAGAAGGGGCGGTTTGTCGGTGGCGGTGCCATGGGTGATGATGTTCAACATGCCCCTGTGATAGCGTTGCGTGCGCAGGGCCGCCAGTTCAATCTGCAAGTATTGAGCCCCAGCGAGGCAGCGGATAAGATGCCACTGATTGATAACAGGAGAGCACGGCAGTGGGTCACAGCATAACAGAGGACATTGCAGAGATCCGGGAGTTGCTGAAAACCCGCGAACATGTTTCGGGCGCTTTGGCAGATGCGTTGAAAAAGGCACGTCGGCGGTTGCCACGCAGGATTTATAACCAGGCCATGTTGCTGGCTAAGGCCGAACCGCTGATGCAGCACCCCAAGTTGCGACTGACATTGGATGAGCCCGCCCTGCGCAAATCGGCAGGTGAGGTCTCGGGCTATCTGAAATCGGTGGACCTGGCTGATCGCCGCAAAGGACGTGCCCTGACAATTCTGGGCAGCATGGCGTTTTCAGTGCTGGCCGTGGTTGTCCTGATGGTCGCCGTGATGCGGTGGCGCGGTCTGATCTGATTGCATCTTTGCGTTTGCCGGTGTTATTGGCATTCTTGAACGGGGTTCAAAACGTGAGGGTCCGATGACAACCAAAGCTCAGCAACGCAAAGAAGTCTTACGTGAAAAGCTGATTGTGGCAGCTGAGGAACGCATCGACAGAGATGGCGTTGGCGCCCTGCGTGCCCGCGATCTGGCCAAGGACGCAGGATGTGCTGTCGGTGCGATTTACACTGCATATGACGATCTGAATGCATTGATTATGGCAGTAAACGGGCGCACCTTTCAAAAACTGGGGCAGGTGGTTGCCAGTTCCGTTGATGGGGCAGGCGAGGAGACCGCGACCAGCCGTCTGATCCTGATGAGCAATGCCTACCTAGGCTTTGCATCGGACCATACGAACCTATGGCGCGCCCTGTTCGATCTGCAGATGCGGGCCGATGACCAGGTGCCGGATTGGTACTTACAGGCGCTGCGGACGCTGTTTTCCCATATTGCCCGCCCGGTGGCCGAATTGTTCCCAGACTATAATCACGAGCAATTGGACTTGATGGTGCGCGCGCTGTTTTCTTCGGTGCATGGGATTGTGTTGCTTGGGCTGGAACAACGGATTTCGGCAGTGCCCCTTGCCAAGGTCGAACAAATGATCGGTCAAGTACTTTCCCAGGTCGGTCAGACATAAATTTGAACACCGTTCATTTTTTCCTTGAACACCGTTCATGATCTCGCTATACCCAATTTGTGAACGATGTTCAGGAAATTGGAGAGCGACATGTTTGGAACTTTAAAGACCTTATTCATCGGTGCAAATGCCCGCGCCGAAGAGCAGCTTCGCGATACATTCTCGATTGAATTGATTGACCAGAAAATCCGTGAATCCGGGGACAGCCTGAAGGCCGCCAAATTGACGCTGGCCAGCCTGATCCAGCGCCAACGCGCCGAATTGCGCCAGATCGAAACCCTGGAAGTCCGGATTGCAGATCTTTTGTCCCGCGCCAAAGAGGCACTGGACGGCGACCGCGAGGATCTGGCCCAGACTGCGGCACAGGCCGTGGCCGAAATGGAAAACGAACTGGCCTTGCGCCGTCAAACACTCGAGCGGCTAGAGCGCCGGATCCTGCAATTGCGTCAGTCGGTCGCAACAGCCAATCGGCGCATCATCGATCTTAAACAGGGTGCCATGTCCGCCCGTGCCACCAAACGGGAACAAGACATGCAGCGCCGTTTGAACAAACACCTCGGGGGCGACAGCCCGATTGAGGAAGCCGAAGCCCTGATTGCCCGGGTGATGGAGCAGGACGACCCATTTGAACAGGGCGAGATCCTGCGGGAAATTGATGGTGATCTTGGCCATGCCACCATTGGGGATGACCTGGCCGATGCCGGATTTGGCAAACGCAACGGCACGTCGGCACTTGATGTCCTGAACCGCCTGAAGGCTGAAAAATAACACCTGCAAGACCGCGGATGATCTGCAGAACTGACTTTCCGAACTCTCTAATTTTGTGAAATGGACCAGAAAAATGCATAATGATAATAGCGATAACACAGTCATCATGATGTTGAATGGCGTCGGCGTAGTCCTGGCTTATGGGCTTTTGGCGATCTCGCTGTGGCTGTCAACAGACGTGCCGTTGGCCACCAAGGGCTATTGGGGTATGGGGGTCATATTGCTGACCATCAGCCTGATCAACGTTGTGAAATACCGTTTTGATCACCGCTCCAGCTCGGACCGGATCAACCGCATTGAAGAAGCGCGCAATGACAAGTTGCTGGAAGATGCATTGAGCGATCCCAAAACGTCGATCTGATCAAGCGTCAAACCAACAAAAAGCGCCCGGAGGACACTTCGGGCGCTTATGTTTTTGGGCGAAAGGGTTTTCGCGCATTTGGGCTGTACAGGGGCGCGCGCGACAGGGCGTCGCGCAGCACCAGGGTCACGGTGACAAAACTGACGAATAGCAAAAGATACCAGGACCCCATCTTGGCCAGACTGACCAAATGATGTTCGCTCTGGCCATTATAAATCCAGGTCTTGGTTCTGGTGCCGACATTCTCGGCCAACCAAAGAAAGAAGCTTGAGAGAAAAGCAGCCAGAGGCAACGGCATCCAGTAGTGGGTCTCACCGATGCGAAACCAAATC